>VBEK01000113.1 GCA_005889135.1 Chloroflexota bacterium | reverse complement strand
GGGATACAGAAGAAGACGCGTACACGTACCAAGTTGCGTACTGAATCGATTCGGTTGGCACCGAAGCACTGCATGCAGTGGTTTGACGCCTCAAGTCTTCAATATGTTGGGTGGTGGGCCGAGGGCGGACTGTAAGCCGGGTTCTGTATCCCTCGCGGGACGGTGACCATCTGTCTGGGGCATCGATTGCTCGATGCCTCTAGCGACCGATACCCGAGGACTGGGCGAGCAGCCGTTATGGCGTCCTCCTATTTGGTCTTGCTCCGGGCGGGGTTTACCTGGCCGGCCGGTCACCCGGCCGCCGGTGGGCTCTTACCCCACCTTTTCACCCTTACCTGACGGCGCTTCTCCGGAGATCAACGCTGCCTGGCGGTTGTTTTCTGTGGCACTTTCCTTCGGGTCGCCCCGACTGGGTGTTACCCAGCGCCCTGCTCTTCGGAGCCCGGACTTTCCTCCAACGCTATTTACTTCGCCGGCGGTCACCCGTCCGCCTCGGCCCGCCGGTAAGTCTACCCACGGATGTTCGCGAGCATGCATCGAGTCTGCGCGGCCAGGAAGCGTCCGCTCGTGAGCTGGAACAGGCCGTGGATGAGGTGGCCGACGAGCCCTTTGGCGCGCCGGTCCATCTTGACGGTCAGCACCGATCCACCAGACGGCCCCGGTTGCACCTCCATGCGCCACGTGCCGCCGGACTGCGCCGCGTTGGCCTCCTCGACCGTGGCCGTGATCACCGGATAGGTCCAGTCATAGCGCTCGATCGACCAGATGCCGAGGCTCGCCGTCCCTTCCCTGACCCGAGCCCAGCCCTCTCCCCGCTCGAGCACCTGGAAAGAAGACGCCGACAGGTCGGGCCAGAGCTCCGCCGGGCGCGGGCCGAAATCGGTGAGCGCGTCCCAGACCACCTGCGGTCGGAGGTCGGTCGCGACGCTGTAGGCGACCTTAGCCACCGAACTTCTTCTTCGGCACCTTCTCGTCGATCGCCATGTTGGCGAGGTGGTCGGCACCGCGGTTCTCCTCGCGCGCGACGTGCTTGATCTCGTACGGCAGGCCGTCGAGCAGACGCATGGCTTCCGCGTGCAGCCTCTGCAGCTCCGGCTCCCTGATCCTGTACTGACCCTTGACCTGCTCGACGACGAGCTTGGAGTCGAGGAAGATCTCGAGACGGTCCGGCGTCCACACCCTGGCGGCCTTAAGCCCTTCGATCAGCGCGTGGTACTCCGCCTGGTTGTTGGTCATGCTGCCGAGCCACTTGTGCCGCGCCTGGAGGCGCATGCCCTGCTCGTCCTCGATCAGGATGCCCGCTCCGGCCGGCCCCGGGTTGCCACGTGCGGCGCCGTCGGTGCGCAGTCGTAGGACCTTCAGGCGATCACCAGGATGCGCCCGCAGTTCTCGCATTGGACGATCTCCTCGCCCTTGCGCAGAGCCTGCATGCCGGACGACGTCACGGTCACGTGGCACACCAGGCACTGGTTGCGGGCGACCTCCGCCACCGGCGGATGGACGCGCACGCGCAAGTAGGCGTTCTGGGCCGCGGGAGCGATCTGCGCCCACGCCGCCTCGCCGTCGGCCTTCACGGTCGCCAGCTCGGCCTGCCAGGACTCGAGGTCGCGCCTGAGCGCCGGCTCGTCCGACGCCGAGCGCGAGCGCGCGTCCTGGAGGCGCTCCGAAGCCTCGACCACCGCCTGGTCCGCGAGCTCACCCTCCTCCATCAGCCGCAGCTCAGCCTCCTCCTCCTCGGCGAAGTTCGCCTTCAGGTGATCGACCTCCTGGTTCAGCTGCATCAGCTCGGTGGGGTTGCGGATGCGGCCGCTCATCAGCTCCTTCTCGCGGGAGCGGATCCGCGTGCGGTGAGTCTCCCGCTCGCGGTCGGACTCGCGGAGGCGCAGAACGATCGACTGCTGGCGCTCGCGCGCCTCGGCCAGTGCGGCCTCCGCGTGCGCGACGTCGGGGTCCGAAGCCAGCAACGATTCGACTCGCTCGATCTCGTCGCGCAGCTCTCGCTCCTTCTCGACCAGCCGCTGGTACGCCAGCAGGAGCTGCGCGGGCTTCATTCGAGGACGACCAGGACCTGGCCCTCCTTCACGACCTCGCCCTCCTTGACGCGCACCTCTCGCACCTTGCCGGCGCGCGGAGCGGTGACAGGGATCTCCATCTTCATCGACTCGAGGATGAGCAGCTCGTCCTCCTCGGCGACCTGCGCGCCAGGCTCGGTCTTGACCTTCCAGACGTTGCCAACCAGCTCCGCTTTGACTTCAGTCATGCGTCTTCAAGCAGAGAATTGTGCGGGCTTCGTCGATCGAGGCGGCGTCGCGGCCCAGGTCGCGCGCCAGCCGCACCGCCTTCTCGACCAGGTCGGCGTTGCTCTTCGCCATCCGGCCCTCTTCGACGTAGAAGTTGTCCTCGAGGCCGACCCGGACGTTGCCACCCATCGTGATCGCGGCCGCGACGAGCGCCCACTGATTCAACCCAACGCCGATCACCTGCCAGAACGAGTCGGCGGGAAGCGTCTCGACCTGGTTCGTGAGGTGCCGGGTCGTGCCGGGGATGCCGCCCAGCACGCCCATGATCAGGCTGAACTGATAGGGCGGCCGCAGGACTCCCATGTCGATCAGCGGTGCGGTGTTGGCGATGTGGCCGGTGTCGAAGCACTCGAGCTCAGGACGCACGCCCGCCCCGTTCATCGCCTCGAGGAAGAATCGGATGTCCTTGAACGGGTTGGCGAAGACGTGGTCGTGGTAGAACGCCTTCTTCTTCTCGGAGTAGATGGCGTAGTTCATGGAGCCCATGTTCAGGGCGCCGATCTCGGGTCGCAGCTCGCGGATGTGCGCGACCCGCTGCTCGACCGGGACGCCGATCGCGCCGGTCGAGAAGTTGACGATGACGTCGGTCCGCGCGCGGACCTCGGTGAGTATCTCGGCGAACGTCTCCACGCGCCACTCGGGCCCGCCCTCAGGAGTCCGGGCATGGATGTGGACGATGGCCGCCCCGGCGTCGGCGGCGCGCTTCGCCTCGGCGGCGATCTCGACCGGCGTGTAGGGGATCGCCGGACACTGTTCGCGGGTCGCCAGCACGCCGGTCAGGGCGGCGGTGATAACGACCGGGGATGTCATACCGGGATGTTGCCGTGCTTGCGCCACGGCCGGTCGACCTTCTTGTCCCGCGCCTGCTCGAGGCCTCTGACGATCACGCGCCGGGTCTCGGCGGGGTCGATGACGTCGTCGATCATCGCCCACCCGGCCGCCAGGTAAGGGTTGATCGATTCGCGGATCTTAGCCACCATCTCGGCACGCGTCGCCTCCGGGTTGTCGGAAGCCTCGACCTGCTTGTTGAAGATGATGTTGACCGCTCCCTCGGGACCCATCACCGAGATCTCGGCGAACGGCCACGCCACGATGGTGTCCGGCTGGTAGCCCTTACCGCACATCACGTAGTAGCCGGCGCCATAGGCCTTGCGCATGATCACGGTGACCTTCGGCACCGTCGCCTCGGAGGTCGCGTACAGCATCTTGGCGCCGTGGCGGATGATGCCCTCCTTCTCGACCTGGGAGCCGACGAGAAAGCCGGGGACGTCCATCAGGTATACGAGCGGCACGTTGAAGGCGTCGCACATGCGGATGAAGCGCGCCGCCTTGTCGGCGGCGTCGGAGTCCAGGGCGCCGCCCTTCTGCATCGGCTGGTTGGCCACCACACCCACAGAGTGGCCGCCTGCGCGCGCGAAGCCGACGACGATATTCCTGGCCCAGGTGGGCTTGACCTCGAACCACGAGTCGCGGTCGAACACCGCCTTGATGACCTTGCGCACGTCGTAGGCCGCGCGCGGGTTGACAGGAACGATCTTGTCCAGGCCCTCGACGGCGCGGTCCGCCGGATCACCGGTCTCCGCAAACGGCGGCGTCCCGGCGTTGCTCGACGGCAGATAGGAAAGGAAGCGGCGCACCGTGGCGATGCATTCCTCGTCGCTCTCGACCTCGTTGTCGCCGACGCCGGACTCGTAGCAGTGGACCTGCGAGCCACCCATGTCATGGTCGCTGACCTCCTCACCGGTCGCGGCCTTGACGAGGCGCGCACCGCCCAGCGCCATCGAGGACGTGTTCTTGACCATGGGCACGAAATCGGCGAGGCCGGGGATGTAGGCGGTGCCCGCGGCGCAGGGCCCGAGCATGGCCGCGACCTGCGGGATGACGCCTGACATGTAGACCTGGTCGGCGAAGAGCCAGCCCGTGCCCGCGAAAGTCGAGCCCGAGGCCTCCTGGATGCGCGCACCGGCGGAGTCGAGCAGCCAGACGATCGGCTTGCGGTAGCGCAGCGCCAGCTCGCGCACCCGCGCGGCCTTGAACTGCTCGCCCACCGCGCCCATCGAGCCCGCCATGACCGTGAAGTCGTAGGCGATCACCCACACCTGGCGACCGTCGATGTCGCCGTGGCCGGTCACGACGCCGTCCGCAGGCGCGGTGTCCGAGCCGTCGCGGTTCTGGGCCAGCAGGCCGAGCTCGATGAAGGTGCCCGCGTCGAAGAGGAGGTCGATCCGCTCGCGGACCGTGAGCTTGCCCTTCTCGCGCTGCCTGGCGACCTTGTCCGCGCCGCCCATGGCGAGGTTCTTCTTCCGCCTGGCCTCGAGGTCGCTGACCCTCGACTCGTAATCGTCGGTCACAGAGTCCGCATTCTATTGGCCGGTCAGGAGGTCCTCGCGGTCCCGCCAGCGGTCGAGGAACCGGTAGGTGTTGCGCTTCGACAGGCGTTCCCGCTCGATTGGCTCCGTCGCATCCCACAGCCGGTGCTCGTGCCTCACGACAGGCAGGTCAGGCGTAACCACGGCCCGAGCTCCTCGATCGCGCAAGCGGAAGCTGAACTCCACGTCCGCCATCCGGTAGAAGCGGAACTTCGGGTCGAAGCCGCCGGCGGCCAGCGCGTCGGCGCGCCGGAAGGCAATGCAGTAGCCCTCGATGGCGTCGACCTCGGGGCCCGGACTCTCGCCGAACTCTTTGAGCGTGCCCCGGCCCCGAAGCCCGAACGGCCCCGTGACCACGATGGTCGGATCGGCCAGCGCTCGCAGCAGCGGGGTGATGGCGTCGCCGGTCAGCTCGACGCCAGGGTCGAACAGCACGATCGCCTCTCCGGCCGCCGCCTCGATGCCCGCGTTGACCGCGGCCGCGAAGCCAAGGGGCGGGTCGCACGTGATCACGCGCAGTCGCTCGGCCGCGCGCCGCTCCAGCCAGCCCGCGATGTGCGGGTCGCCGGAGTTGTCGACGAGCACCGCCTCGAAGTCGGCCTTGGTGTGGGTGAAGACCGACAGCAGCCACCGCTCCGCGTCCGGCTGCCAGCCGTGGACGACCGTCAGCGCGGTGACCGCGCGCGCTGTTGCGGGCGTGGCCGGCGCCGAAGGCTTGATCGCCTGGAGCTCGCTGCCCGACGCGCTGTCGACGACGTCCCAGCCGCCCTCGCGCAGCTGCTCGCGGACGGCGTCCGCCGCCTCAAAGTCACGGGCACGACGAAGCTCGACGCGCCTGTCGAGAAGCTCTTGAGCTTTAGTCTTATCCGTTCTTCTTGGCTTTGACCGCGGCGGTCAACGCGGGCACGATCTTGAGCGCGTCGCCGACCACGCCGAGGTCGGCCATCTTCATGATCGGCGCCTCGGCGTCCTTGTTGATGGCGATGATGACCTTCGACGTCTTCATGCCGACGGTGTGCTGCATCGCGCCCGAGATTCCGACCGCGATGTAGACGCCAGGCCGTACGGATTTGCCCGTCTGCCCGACCTGCATCGAGTAAGGCACCCAGCCCGCATCGACGACGGCGCGACTCGCGCCTACAGCCCCGCCGAGCGCGCTGGCCAGGTCGTCGAGCAGCGGGAAGTTCTGCGGCCCCCCCATGCCCCGCCCGCCGCTGATGACCACACGCGCGTCCTCGAGCTTGACCTTCTCGGAGGCTTCGACCACGCGCTTCGCGATGTGCGCGCGCTTGGACGAGTCGCCGATCGGCGTGTCGATCTGCTTCACCTCGGCCGTGCCGCCGGACTCCGAGGCCTCGAACGACTTGGGGCGGACCAGCACGATCGCGGGCTTGCCGTTGGCCTTCATCGACGCGACTTTGGAGCCGCCGAAGTAAGGCACCGCGGCGACGAACGACCCGTCCCGGGCCGACAGGTCGCTGGCGTTGGCGATGAGGCCGGCGCCGAGTCGCGCGGCCAGCCGGCCGGCCACCTCGCGCGAGTCGGGCGTGAAGCCGAAAAGCACCGCGTCCGGCTTCTGCTGCTCGACGAGCGCGGCCACCGCGTCGGTCGCGGGCTCGGCGATGTAGTCGTCGAACGCCGCGTCCTCGTTGACGTGCACGACCTTGGCGCC
>VBEK01000112.1 GCA_005889135.1 Chloroflexota bacterium | reverse complement strand
CAGCCCGGGGAGAGCGTCGTGGACCGAGGTCGTGCCTGAACGCCCTGGGGTGCGGCTCAACTTCACCGACGTCCACCGCGGCCACGTCGTCCTCGGACAGCGCTCAGACGGGCTGCAGCGGCTCGAAGTCTTTGACTCGGCCAGTCGCGAGCTGCACGTGGTCGCCCAGCCCGACTCCGCGTACACAGCCTTCCCCGGCTCCCATCCCGACTACGAGAGCGGGGTCATGCGCTTTTTCTACACCTCACTCACAGCGCCGTGGCAGGCTGTCGACTACGACATGCGCACTCGCGCGCGCACGATCGTCAAGGAGCAGCCCGTGCGCGGCGGCTACAACCGCGACGACTACGTCACGGAGCGGCTGTGGGCCAGAGGGAAAGACGGCGTCGAGGTGCCGATCTCCATCGTGTACCGCAAGGGAGAGCGGTCCGGCGCGTCGCCCCTTGTGCTGTACGGCTACGGCGCCTACGAGCAGTCGAACGACCCCATGTTCGATCCCGCCCGCCTCAGCCTGCTCGACCGCGGGTTCGCCTTCGCCATCGCCCACGTCCGGGGCGGGGGCGAGATGGGGAGGGAGTGGTACGAGGACGGCAGGCTGCTGCACAAGCGCAACACCTTCGACGACTTCATCGCCTGCGCTGAGCACCTCGTCGCGCGGGGCTACACGCGCCCAGAGTGCCTGGCCATCCGCGGGCGAAGCGCCGGCGGCCTGCTCGTCGGCGCGGTGCTGAACGCGAGGCCAGACCTCTTCGGATGCGCCGTCGCGCAGGTGCCGTTCGTCGACGCGCTGACAACGATGCTGGATGACAAGCTGCCGCTGACCGTCAACGAGTACGACGAGTGGGGCAATCCCGCCGAGCTCGACTACTACCAGTACATCGAGAGCTACTCACCGTATGACAACGTGCATCCGGCCGACTACCCCGCGCTGCTCGTGACCGGCGGCCTGAATGACCCGCGCGTCTCCTACTGGGAGCCCGCGAAATGGGTGGCGAAGCTGCGGACCGTCAACCGTGGAGAGCGGCCGATCATTCTCAAGACGCAGATGGGCGCGGGCCATACGGGCCCCTCGGGCCGCTACGAGTCATGGCGCGAGGAGGCGTTCGTGATGGCCTTCGTCATGTCGCGATTCGGTATTGACGTTTAGCTCGGGGGCGGGTTAGTCTAGTCGATCTACACACCCATCCGGGTGTGTCCATGTGAGCTTGGAGTGTGCTAATGGGCAGCATCGAGACGAGTCGCTTCACCTTCCAGGGTGAAGTGCGCCCATCCGCACACTGTTGAGCCTGGTCCGGTAGCCGAAACCTAGAAGCCAGAGACTCAAGCGAGGACCGTGCGGTTGTTGGGCACCGCCACGGTCCTTTTCTTTTGTCCATCGCGGGTTTCAGGAGACGGTGATGAGGGTTCCAGCGATCGAGATCCAGGGGGTCAGGAAAGCGTTCCGGCGACGCGAGCGCGAAGCCGGCGCGCCCTGGTGGCATCGCGGGTGGAAGGACAAGGTGGCGCTCCATGAGCTCGACCTGGTCGTCGAGCAAGGCGGGGTCACAGGCATCCTCGGGCCGAACGGGAGCGGCAAGTCGACCCTGATCCGGATCCTCGGCACCCTCCTGACCCCCGACGCCGGTGCGGCGCGGGTGTTCGGCTGGGATGTGGTGACCGAGGCGCTCGAGGTGCGCCGTCACGTCAACCGCGTCTCGGTCGAGGCGGCGTTCTTCAAGGAGCTGAGCCCGTGGGAGAACATGGTCTACGCGGCGCGGCTCTACGGCGGCGCGGGCAACGGCACGCGTCGCCGCGTGGTCGAGATCCTCACCCAGCTCGGCCTTGCTCGCGACGTCATCGACCAGCCTATGAAGCAGCTCTCGCGAGGCCAACAGCAGAAGGTCGCGATCGCGCGCAGCTTCCTCACCGCTCCGTCGCTGCTGCTGATGGACGAGCCGACGACGGGTCTCGACCCGCGATCGAAGAAGGAGGTGCAGTCCGTGCTCGAGACGCTGCGGGCGGAGCGCCACATCACGGTTCTGCTCTGCACGCACGATATGGACGAGGCGGCGGCGCTGTGCGAGCGGGTGCTGATGATGGACGGCGGGCATGTGCTGGCCGACGGCAGCCCGGCCGCGCTCTGCCGCGCGCATGGCGGGGCGACGCTCGAGGGCGTCTTCATGCACCTGACCGGCAAGACGCTCGAGGCGGAAGAAGAGCCGGCGGAGGTGTCGACATGACGGTCGATATCCGGCGCTCCGACCTGAGCGCGCTCCTCGGCTTCGCCGAGCGGCAGCTCTACGTCTACAAGCGCTACTGGGTCTGGGAGGTCGTCTGGCTCTTCTACAGCATCGTCAGCGTCCTCTCGATCGGCTTCCTGGCGTCCGGCCTGGACACGATCGGCGCGGGCGGCGCCGGCTTCGACCTGCACCGAGCGCAGCTGTACCTGCTGATCGGCGCGCTTCTCTGGGGCTACCTGTCGCTCGTGTTCATGGAGGCGGCGTATGCGATCGCGTGGGAGCGCTGGGAGGGCACCATCGAGTACACGTTCATGGCCCCCGTGCGACGAGTGACCCACCTGATGGGAATCTGTCTTTTCGCCATCGGGTACGGTCTCGCGCGCACCTTCATCGTCTTGCTCGCGGCGATCGCCATCTTCGACATCGACTTCTCCCACGCCAACGTCGCCGGCGCGCTGTTCGTCCTGGTGGCCTCGATCGCGCCCCTGATCGGGTTGGCGATCCTGACCTCTGTGCTGCCGCTCCTTTCGCCTCAGAAAGGAGAGCAGATGTCGTTTGCCGTCCAGGGCTTCATGCTCCTGGTCTCCGGCGTCTACTACCCGCTGACCGTGCTTCCCGCGCCGCTCCAGTTGGCCGGCGCGATCAGCCCCCTCACTTACGCCCTGGCCGGGATGCGCCGCAGCCTACTCGAAGGCGCGGGAGTGGGGGAGCAGCTTCCCACCGCCGGCTTGCTGCTGGCCATGGGCATCGTCCTCGTCCCGGCCGGGATCGCGGTGTTTGGCTGGGCCGAGAGGCGCGCCAAGCGGCTCGGCCTGCTCAAGCGAAGCGGGTAAAGGGAAGTAAGCAATCCGACAGCGCCTTACCAAACTAATGTTCGGCGCTATCACATCTGGACGGTCTATCTAGTAGCGCCCCGAGCCACAGACACAACATCCAGTGTCGGAAGCGCGGCCAGGCTGTTCGGTACCGCTTGATCTTGTGGTAAAGGTATTGACAGGCTGAACCGGCGTTGTTAAGGTCTGCGGCGAATCGCGGTGATCAGTGGGGAGAAGTGGTGAATCCGGCTGACATGGAACCATACGTCGCACCCTACGTCCAGGTAAGGCACGCCATACACCTCCTCTACGCCACTTCTCCCCACAGCCGCGATGGAGTCGAGGAGATCGCGTTCAACCACCGCTTCGACAAGCACGGCAACCGCCTGCCCCTCGAGCTTCACGGATGTGGCTGCAGCCTCTGCGCCCGCACGTCCAGACGCCGCATGCAGTACTGGGAGGCCCGATGACAGTTGTTCACTGGAGCGCATCGGGTGAGGGTGGACGACAAGGGGCGGCTGGCAATCCCAGCCGCGTTCCGCAAACAGTTGAAGGACGGGAGCTACGTCTCGGTTGGACAGGACCAGGTCCTGGCGATCTACCCGCCGGACCTCTGGGCGGCGCTCGGCCAGGAGCTGCAGAGCCCGCTGCCGGGACCGGATCATCGCGCCTTGTCGCGCACGCTCTATCCGCTCTCCGATCCGTTCGAGCCGGACGGGCAGGGACGGATCAGCCTGCTGCCCGAACAGCGCCGCCTGGCGGGGATCGAGACCCCGTCGACGGTGGTGGTGATCGGCGCCGGCTCGAGGGTGGAAATCTGGCCCGAGGGCCGATGGGACAGCTACAGCGCCGACGCGCAAGGACGGTTCACGGAATTCGCTGACAGGGTGATCTCAGGGCATTAGTCCGCACGTACCAGCACTTTCACAAGAGGTAATAGAGCTGCTCCAGCCCCGAGCGGGCGCGGTCGCGATCGACTGCACCCTCGGGCAGGCGGGCCACGCCCGCCAGATCCTGGAGAGGATCACACCCGGCGGCCGGCTGCTGGGGATCGACCGCGATCCCTCGGCCGTGCAGGCCGCACGGGGGACTCTTGAGCCGTTTGGCGACTCAGTAACGGTCGTGCACGGACGCTTTTCCGAGCTTGGCGCGATAGCGATGGGCAACGGTTTCAGCCCAGCGGACATGATCCTCTTCGACTTCGGTCTCTCCAGCACCCAGATCGACGACCCCGGCCGCGGATTCAGCTTCCGCGACGAAGGGCCGCTCGACATGAGGATGGACCCGACCACGGAGCTCACCGCGGCGAAGGTCGTCAACACATCTGACCCGGCCGAGCTCGAGCGCATCCTCCGCCAGTACGGCGAAGAGCGCTGGGCGCGCAGGATCGCCGAGTTCATCGTGGCGCGGCGCCCGCTCCGCACCACTCGGGATCTCGCGAAGGCCGTCGAAGCCGCCATCCCCCGCAGGGCGTGGCCACGCGACATCAACGTGTCGACGCGGACGTTTCAGGGCATCCGAATCGCGGTCAACGACGAGCTCGGTGAGATCGAGAACGGACTCGGGGCAGCTCTTTCGACACTCAAACCCGGTGGTCGTATGGCGACGATCAGCTTCCACTCCCTGGAAGACCGCTTGGTCAAGTCATTCTTCAACGTCGAGTCCAAAGACTGCATCTGCCCACCCCAGCAGCCAGTCTGCACCTGCGGCCACCGGGCCACCCTCCGCATCATCACCCGGCATCCCGTGCGGCCAAGCGAAAAGGAGCTGGCCGCCAACCCCCGCGCCCGGTCCGCCCGCCTCCGGGTCGCGGAACGACTGTGATCGTAGGAACCTCCCTCTCCCTTCAGGGAGCGGGATGAAGGCTGAGGGCGCAAGCGCATCTTCTTGAATCCACAAGTCCTTGTGGCCGGTTTAACCCCTCCGGCCACAAGGCGCCACCACTCCCGCGTCTATCCCAACCCCCTCACCCCACACCCCGCTCCCCTGGGGGGAGAGGGCAGATCCAGTAACGAAGAGGTTTACGTGACATCGACGCGAATATTGGCCCGCCGGCGCCTGGGCACGACCAGCGCACAGCACGTCACCGCCCCACCCCGGCGGCGACGGCGCACGCGTGGATTCGTACAGGTGGCGAGCGCGGTCGCGGCCGAGAGGCTGCGGCTGAACGTCTTTGGTCATGCCTACATGGCGGTCGGCGCGTTCGTGATCGTCGTCCTCTTCTATCTCGCGATCGCGGCGCAGATCACGCAGGCCTCGTACGACATCGCCCGCCTCCAGGACCAGCAGCGCCAACTCGTCGCCGAGCAGGACCAGCTGCGCTACCAGGAGGTGACCCTGCACGCGCCCGCGCAGGTCCAGCAGCAGGCGCAGCAGAGCGGAATGCAGCGCGTCGTGCCGTCGAGCTACGTCCAGGGCACGCAGGTCGCGATCGACCTCACGGCGCCGGTGGGTGCGCAGCCCGCCGACACGACGCCCCTCTGGCTGCGCGCGGTCGCGACCGTGGTCAACACCGTGGGCGGCACCCAGAACGTCCAGGCGGCCACCAAGCATTAGATGAGCACGAGGGCTCTCGCCTCGAGACGCCCCGGCACCGTCGATCGCGTTGGCTCGGCCCGCCTGCGCGTGCTGTCGATGCTGGCGGTGGCGCTCATCCTCGCCGGCATGGTCTGGACGCGTCTCGCCTACTGGCAGGTCGCGCAGCACGGCAGGCTCGCGATGCAGGCGCAGGCGCAGTACCGCGAGTTCGTGGAGCTGCCGGCACTGCGGGGAGCCATCTTCGACCGCAATCTCACCCAGCTGGTGGTGAACACGACCGTCTACTCGGCCTTCGTCTCACCCGACCAGGTCGCGCCCGAGGACCGAGACCGTGTGGCTTCCGGCCTCGCCTCCGTGCTGGGCGTGGACAGGGCAACCCTGCTGTCGACCCTGCAGTCGACCGCGAAGTTCGCGTACGTCCAGAGGCGCTTTCCGAAAGCCAAGGCGGACCAGCTCCGGGCGATGAAGCTTCCCGGCGTGGGCCTCCAGGAGGAGACGCAGCGCTCGTACTTGCCCGGCATCGGCTCCGGTACGACGCTGGCGGCCAACCTGCTCGGGTTCGTGGACTGGAACGGCGACGGACGCTACGGGCTGGAGCAGTACTACCAGAAGGTCCTCGCCGGCACCAACGGTTACATCTCCAGCTACCGCGACCTCGCCAACCGCGAGATCGTCCTCGGCTCGCACACGCACCAGGACCCCGTCAACGGCCAGGACCTCGTCCTGTCGGTCGACGCCAGCGTGCAGTACGCCGCCGAGCAGGCGCTCGCCGAGGGCGTCAAGCGCGACCGCGCCGAGAGCGGGAGCGTCCTGATCATGGACCCCCAGACGGGCGGCATCGTCGCGTGGGCCGACTACCCGAGCTACAACGCCAACGACTTCAACCACACCGACGCGGCGCTGTTCAAGGACAACGTCCTGAGCTACGTGTACGAGCCGGGCTCGGTGATGAAGGTCGTGACGCTGTCCGGAGCCATGAACGCCGGCGCGATCACGCCGACGACCGTCATCAACGACCCCGGCTACGTCAAGGTCGGCGGCTACTGGATCTACGACTGGGACCGGCGCAACCACGGCAACATCGACTACACGTACGTGCTCGAGCACTCGCTGAACGTCGGCGCGATGCAGGCGATGCTCGCCGAGGGGCACGCGAACTTCTACAACTACCTGCAGGCGTTCGGGCTGACGCAGAAGAGCAGCATCGATGTCGCGGGCGAAAACTTCGTCCCGCCGCCATCGGTGGCGAAGATGCAGGACTCGCAGTTCGCGACGGCCTCGTTCGGACAGGGAATCGACGTGAACATGGTCCAGATGCTTGCAGCGATCAACGTCATCGCCAACGGCGGCAAGTACGCGCCGCCGCACGTCGTCGAGCGCGTCGGCTCGCAGCTCAATCCGCTCCTCATGCAGCCGCAGCGCCAGGTGGTCTCAGCGGCGACGGCGGCGCAGATGACGCAGATGATGCAGATGGTCGTGCAAAAGGGATCAGGCTGGACGTCCCGGATCCGCGGCTTCGAGCTCGACCAGGCCGGCAAGACCGGGACGTCGCAGATCCCCGTCAACGGCCAGTACACGCAGGACGTGTGGACATCGTTCGTCGGCTTTCTTCCGGCCCAGCACCCGCGCTTCACGATGCTGGTCGTGGTGAGGAAGCCCAACTACCCCGGCAGCGACCGGGACTGGACCCTGAACGACGGCTACATGACCGCCGAGCCGATCTGGAAGCAGATCGCCCAGGCGATGGTCGTCGACTGGCATATAACGCCCGACCCGCGCTAGCCGTTCTACTTAACGGATGCGATTGAGCCTCCTCGAGATCCTCGAGGCGACCGGGGGCGGCGAGGTCGGCGGCACCCAGGTCGGCGAGACCTTCGCGACGTTTCACACCGACTCGCGCGAAGTGCAGCAAGGCGGCCTGTTCTTCGCGCTCCACGGGGCGGAGAGGGACGGCCACGAGTTCGTCTCCGACGCGATCGCGCGCGGCGCCGCCGCGGTCGTGGTCGACCACAAGACCGACGTCCCCTCGGGCATCGTCGAGGTGGTGGTGCCTGACACATGGCAGGCGCTCTTCAGCCTCGCGTCGCACGCCCTGCGGCGGGTGCAGCCGCTCGTCGTCGGCGTCACCGGCAGCAACGGCAAGACGTCGACCAAGGAGATGGTCGCGGCGGTCCTCGGCCGTCACTTCAACGTCCTGCGCACGCAGGGCAACCTGAACACCGAGACCGGCGTCCCGCTGACGATCCTGAGCCTGGAGCCGCACCACTCCGCTCTCGTCCTGGAGCTGGGCCTTCAGCAGGCGGGCGACATCGCCAGGCTCGCGGCGCTCGCCAAGCCCGTGGTCGGCATCGTGACCAACGTCGGGGTCGTGCACATGGAGTTCTTCGCCTCGCGCGAGGACCTCGCCCGCGCCAAGGGCGAGCTCGTGGCGGCGCTGCCCGAGTCCGGTCTCGCGGTCCTCAACGCCGACAACGAGTTCTATCCGCTGCTCGTGCAGATGACGCCCGCGCGCGTCGCAAGTTTCGGCGAGCACGCCGGCGATTACCAGGTCGAGGGCTTCGCCGCCCAGCCCGAGGGCGGCTCGCGGTTCACTGTCCAGGGCGTCGAGGTGGGGCTCTCGCTGGACGGAAGGCACCAGGCCCTGAACGCGGCGGCCGCGCTCGCGGCCGGCGATTTCGCGGGCGTGCCGGTCGAGATCGGCGCCGCCGCGCTCGCGGACGTCAACGTCGACCACCGGCTGCAGGAGATTGCGACGCCCGCCGGCTACACCATCGTCGACGACGCCTACAACGCCAGCCCCGAGTCGATGTTCGCGGCCATCCAGGTGGTCGCCGACAAGCCGCGCAGCGGCCGGCTGCTGGCGGTCCTGGGCGAGATGCGCGAGCTCGGTCCGCTGGCCGAGGCGGCGCACCGCCGAGTGGGTGAGAGGGCGCGCGAGGTCTTCGACGCAGTGTGCGTGGTCGAGGGGGCGAACGCGCGGCCGCTGGCCGACGCGGCCGGCGCCGAGGTCGTGCCCGACCGCGCGGCGGCGGCGGAGTGGGTGCGGCGCAACGCGGGGCCTGGCGACCGCGTCCTGGTCAAGGCCTCGCACGGCGTGCGCCTCGACGAGCTGGTGAAGGAATTGACCGCCGCGTGATTTTCGACATCGGAACGGTCGTCATCGCCTTCGCGCTCGCGCTCGTCCTCTACCCGCCGACGATCCGGATGCTCCGCAGGCTGCGATCCGGGCAGGTCATCCAGGAGGAGCTGCCCGAGACCCACCAGAAGAAGGTCGGGACGCCGACGGGGGGCGGAATTCTGTTCACCGCGGTCGCCATCCTCGGCGGTCTGCTCGCGATGCTCGCGGGCCACTCCGGCGCGCTGCCCTCAGTGATCGCGCTCGTGGCGGGTGGCGTCATCGGCCTGTTCGACGACGCGAGCAAGCTCCGGCGCGGGTCCATCGGCATCCCCGCCCGGCTGAAGTTTCCCATCCAGCTCGTGGTCGCCATCCCGGTGGCGTGGATCGCGCTCAGCGGTCAGTCAGCATGGTGGTTGCCTCTCGCGGTGATCGCGGTGGTAGGCACCGCGAACGCGGTGAACATCACGGACGGCATGGACGGCCTCGCCGCCGGCCTGTCGATCATCGCGGTCGGCGCCACCGTGCTCTTCCTGCCTCACGCCCCTGCGGGCGAGAAGGCCGTGGGTATGGCCCTCTGCGGCGCGCTGGCGGCGTTCCTCATCTTCAACCGCTACCCGGCGCGCGTCTTCATGGGCGACACCGGCTCGGTCGCCATCGGCTTTGCGCTGGCCGCGATGGCGATCCAGCAGGGCTACGTCCTCCTGCTGCCGATCATGGGTCTCGTGTTTGTGCTCGAGACGCTGTCTGTCATCATTCAGGTGGCTTACTTCAAGGCCACCGGCGGCAAGCGCGTCTTTCCTATGACCCCCATCCACTACACGTTCCACCACGAGGGTTGGTCTGAGAACCGCATCGCGCTCACGTTCTGGGGCGCGGGGCTCGTCTCGGCAATCGCGGCGACCGCTCTCGTGCGCCTCTTGTTGTGAAGGCGCTAGTCGTCGGCGCGGCGCGCAGCGGCGTCGCGCTGGCACAGCACCTCGTCCGCGTCGGCCAGAAGGTGCGCGTGACGGACCGCAAGCCCGAGTCGGAGCTTCGCGCGACGCTCGCGCAGATGCCGCAGGGAGTCGACTACCGGCTCGGCGGTTACGACGAGTCCGTGCTGGACGGAGTCGACGTCGTCTACGCGAGCCCAGGCGTGCCCTGGGACTCCGACCTGCTCAACCAGGCTCGCGCCCGGGGCATCGAGGTCTCGAGCGAGATCGACCTGTTCCTGCGCCTGTGCAGCGGCACGGTGGTCGGCATCACCGGCACCAACGGCAAGACGACCACCACCGCGTTGACCGGTGAGGTCCTCGCCGCCGGTGACCGGCCCGTGATCGTCGGCGGCAACATCGGCGACACCGTGCTCGACCGGGTCGAGGAGATCACGCCCGAGCACTGGGTGGTGCTCGAGCTGTCGAGCTTCCAGCTCGAGTCGGTCGAGCAGCCCCGGCTCCACGTCGGCGTCGTCCTCAACATCACGCCTGACCACCTGGACCGCCACCAGACGATCGACCGCTACGTGGACCTGAAGGCGCGCGCCATCGAGCACGCCGACTTCGCGGTCCTCAACGGCCGCGACCCGATCGTCCGTCAGCTGGCGTCGCGCGCGGGCGGCGAGGTCGTCTGGTTCGACCGCCACGAACCGCAGCCGCCGATGCCGCTGCCCGGCCGGCACAACATGGAGAACGCGCTCGCGGCCGCCGCGGTGGGCCGCATCGCCGGACTTCGCGACGACGCGATCAACGCCGCTATCCGCTCGTTCAAGGGCGTCGAACACCGGCTCGAGCTCGTCGGCGAGTGGGCCGGCGTGCGCTGGTACAACGACTCCAAGGCGACCAACCCCGACGCCGGACGCGTCGCGGTGAGCGCGTTTCCCGGCGCGCCGGTGATCCTGATCGCCGGCGGCTACGGCGGCGGCTTCGAGCTCGGCGATTGGGTTGCCGACGTGATGGCCAACACGGAGGCGGTGATCCTTATCGGCGCTTCGGCGGACCAGCTGGCGATGGCGCTGAAGGACCATCCGAAGGTTCTGCGCCAGCGCTCGCTGGAGGAGGCGGTGGCGACCGCGGCCGGCCTCGCCCGCCGCGGCAGCGTCGTCCTCCTCAGCCCGGCCTACAAGAGCTTCGACATGTTCAGGGACTTCGAGGACCGCGGCAACCAGTTCAAAGACCTCGTCCGGCGGCGGTTTGCGGCGTGAGCACATCAGCTCAGGCTCGCCAGCAGCCGGACCGGCTGCTGCTTTTCACCACCGTCGCGCTGTGCGCTGGCGGACTGGTCATGGTCACGAGCGCGAGCGTTGCCTTCGCCTACACCCAGCACGAGTCGGCCTTCTACTACGCGGAGCGCCAGGCGGCGTGGATGCTCATCGGCTTCGTCGCCCTATTTGTCTTGGGACGCCTCGACTACCGGCGCATCCGCCCGCTCGCCCCGGCGGGCGCAGTCGGCGCGGCCCTGCTGATGCTGCTCGTCCTGGTGCCCCACCTCGGGGTGAGCGTGAATGGCGCGCGGCGCTGGTTCGATGCCGGCCCCCTCGGCACCTTCCAGCCGTCGGAGCTGGGCAAGCTGGCCTTCGCCGTCTTCATCGCCCACTGGGTCGACCGCAACTCGCAGCGGATGGGCGACTTCCAGCGTGTCTTCATCCCGTTCGTCGCCATGCTGGCGGGCGTCCTTGTGCTGCTCATGCTGGAGCGCGATCTCGGCACCTCGATCGTGACAGTCGGCATCTTCGTCTCCGCCTACTGGGCGGCGGGCGGAAGGCTGCGCCACATCGTCCTGCTCGTCGCCGGTCTGAGCCTGGCCTTCATCGCGGTCACGCTCCTCGAGCCGTACCGAATGGGGCGCCTCACCTCGTTCAGGAACCCGTGGGCGGATCCACTCGGCGCAGGCTTCCAGGCGACCCAGTCGCTGTACGGCCTGGCCTCAGGCGGTTTCTTCGGCGTCGGCATCGGGCACTCGATCGAGAAGTACGGCTGGCTTCCCGAGGCGCACACCGACTTCATCTTCGCCATCCT
>VBEK01000111.1 GCA_005889135.1 Chloroflexota bacterium | reverse complement strand
GTTGGGGGCGGTGCTTCACCCCTCGTCTTGGCTGCGGTGCTTCCACTTTTCTCTCCGGTTCAGCATGATCCTTTCGTTCCACCCTGGGCTCCGGCCGCTCGGCCTGAGGCTCAGCCTTGGGCTCGGCGTGCGCAGGCGCTTGCTTTGGCTCCGCGACGACGGTGTTGACAAGCTCCGGGATGCCCGCCTTGACGGTCTCATCGGCCGGGAGCTTGGCCTTGGCGTCGAACTCGAAGTCGCCCTTGGTCCAGTGGAGGGCGTTGACGACTGCGTCGTCGCCGGACTTGCCGTCGCCTTGGGCGTGAAAAAGATGCCCGAACAGGAAGTAGAGGGACGTGGACTGCCCATTCCCATTGCGGACGGTGAGCGTACCGGTGGACCGCTCGCCCTGAGCGGATTCCAATAGCGATCGAAGGGGGGTTTCGGCTAGCGTGCCGTGCGATTGCAACGGTCTTTCTCCTGAGATCGGGCGGGCCCGATCGGGGTCTAAGAGAAAGTTAGTATAGGCATCGAGATCAGACCAGCGCGCCCGGAGCCGCCTGAGCTCCCGCTTCCCGCCCGTCCTTCGCCCGCGCGCCTTTTCCTCATCCGCCACGGACAGTCGACGTGGAACCGCGAGCATCGCATCCAGGGTCAGCTCGACCCGCCGCTGTCCGAGCAGGGCCGGCGCCAGGCGGAGCTTCTCGCCGGGCGCCTGCGCGGCCGCCGCTTCGCCGGCTTATACGCAAGCGACCTGAAGCGCGCTTTCGAAACCGCCGAAGTGATCGGCGGCGTTATCGGCGCGTCGCCAGAGCCGACCGCCGGCCTGCGAGAGGTGTATCTCGGCGCATGGGAAGGCCGCACCACCGCGGAGATCGCAACCGAGTTCCCCCAGGCCTGGGCAAGCTGGGTCGAAGAGCCTGACTGGGACGTGGTTCCCGGCGGAGAGGGCGCCGCGGCTTTCGACGTCCGCGTGGCGGCCACGATGGACGCGATCGTTGCGCGCCATGAGCACGGCGACGTTTTGGTGGTCACGCACGGCGGCGTCATCCAGGTCGCGCTGCATCGCATCGTCGGCAAGCCGAGCCGCGGACTGTTTCCATTCAAGATCCAGAACGCGTCCATCTCGCTGATCGAAAGGCGCGACGGGCGCGCGGTGATCGGCGGCGTCAACGACATCGCGCACCTGGAGTCCTCTTTGGTGACCGAGGTCGGACCGGGATGACTTCCGAGTCGGAACGCTGGGACGCAGACCTCGCCGAGCGCGCCTCGCCCGCGCCGCTGCTGCAGTCATGGGCGTGGGGAGAGGTTCAGTCCCGCGCGGGTTGGACGGTGGAGCGCGCCCGCTTGTCCGCCGACGGACCCGTGGCGACGGTGCTTCTACGCAAGGTCGGTCCCGCGCGCGAGGCCTACGTGCCGCGCGGTCCGGTGCCCGCGGACGCCCAGTCTGTGGACGCGCTGGTGGCGTGGGCTCGCAAATCGCGGATCGCCAAGCTCATCGTCGAGCCCGAGGCCGGACGCGACCTTCGCGAGGTGCTGACGGAGAAGGGCTTCCAGCGGGTGGCTGCGATCCAACCCGAGCACACGCGCATCCTCAAGCTGCTGCCTCCGGACCAGCTCCTCGGCACGTTCAAGCACGGCCGTCGCTACAACATCCGGACCGGCGAGAAGCGCGGAGTCGTCGTCGAGGAGGGCAAGGACGCCGCCGAGCTCGCACGTCAGTCGGCGGCCGTCGAACGTCGGGAGTCCATCCACCTGCCCGACCGGCGCTACTACCAGCTGCTGCTGGACCTGCTCCCGTGGTGCCGCACCTACACCGCTCGGGCCCCAGAGAAGCGCGAGGCGGTGGCGACGGTGCTGGTCGCACGGCACGACGGCCGGGCGTATAGCCTGTTCGCGGGTCGGAGCGGAGCGCGGCGCGAGCTGATGGGCAACGACCTCGCCTGGTGGGCGGCGATCTCCGCGGCGGCCGAGGCCGGGTGCGGGGACTTCGACCTGTGGGGCGTGCCCCCGCCCAGAAGCGGGCCAGAGCATCCCTGGCACGGCCTCGGGTTCTTCAAGTCCGAGTTCGGCGGGGAGGAGGTTTCCTACGCCGGCGCCTGGGAGCTGGTGCTGTCGACCGGTGGAGCGCGGCTTCTGGCCGCGGACAGAAAAGTTCGGGCCTACATTCGGAGCCTGAAACGAAACATTCCCTAACAATCCTTCAATTACGTTAGGATGGAGTCATGGCTGTTGCGGAGTCCTCTCGTCGGGTCCTTGTCGTGGAGCCGGACAGCTCGACGCGTCGAGAGATCAAGCAGGTGTGCGAGCAGGACGGCTACCAGGTGGTGGAGGCGGACGCCGGCTCGGAAGCCTTGCGCCAGGTCGAAAGCAGCAGGCCGAGCGTAGTTCTGCTGGAGGTCACGCTGCCCGACGCGGCGGGCTTCGATGTGTGCCGGGAGCTGCGGAAGATGGACCCCGGAGTGCCGGTGATCATGATGAGCACCCGGTCGGACGAGATCGACGCCGTGGTGGCGCTCGAGATCGGGGCCGACGACTACGTGACCAAGCCGCTGCGCCTGCGCGAGCTGGTGGCACGGATGGCCGCGCACCTGCGCCGCGCCCGGCTCGAGAACGCCGAGGCGATGCGCAGCCGGCTCGAGTTCCGCGATCTCGTCATCGACGTCAACGAGCGGCGGACGTACAAGAACGGCAGGGAGGTCGAGCTGACGCACACCGAGTTCGACCTGCTCACGTTCCTCGCCAGCAACGCCGGCAAGGTCTTGAGCCGGGAAAAGATCTTGAACTCGATCTGGGGCTACGAGTACCCGATCGAGACGCGGGTGATCGACGTGCACATCCGGAACCTGCGCCGCAAGATCGAGACGCAGCCGTCGCGTCCTTACTACATCCTTGCCGTGCCGGGCATCGGCTACCGGTTCACCAACGCCCGGCCGGCGTAACTAAAGGGGAACTTAACCCCCAGCTCCCGCAACGACTCGAGCACGAACTCCCGCTCAGCGATGCGTGGGTGGGGGATGACCAGGTCGCGCTCGCGCACGCCGCGGTCGCCGAACAGCAGGATGTCGACGTCGATCGCGCGCGGCCCCCAGCGCCTGGCCCGCCGCCGGCCGCCTTCGCGCTCGACCTGCTTCACCACCCGCAGCAAGGCGCGCGGTGTGCCGCCCCACTCCGCCTCGACGACCTGGTTCAGGAACATCGGCTGGTCGGTGACGCCCCAGGGCTCGGTCTCCATGACCCGGCTTTGACGCAGGATGCGCACGCCCTTTTGACGCAGCCTCCGGCGCGCCGCGCTCAGGTTCCGGGCGCGCGAGCCGAGGTTGGTGCCCAGGCCCAGGTAGACCTTGGTCACTTCATGCGGTCGGCGGCACGCACGGCGCGCGTCATTGGCAGCACGTCGTGGACGCGCACGATGTCGGCGCCGCGCAGGACGGCCGCGACGACCGTCGCGGTGGTTCCCTCGAGGCGCTGCCCCACCGGCAGGTCGAGCAGCTTGCCGATGAAGGACTTGCGCGACGTGCCGATCAAGATCGGCTGACCCAGCGTCCGCAGCTCGGCCAGGCGGCGCATGACCTCCCAGTTCTGGTCTGCGGTCTTGCCGAATCCGATGCCCGGGTCGACGATCACCTTCTCCCGGGGCACGCCGGCGGCGACGGCGCGATCGACCGCGGTGTGAAGGAAGCGCGTGATCTCCGCCATCAGGTCGCCCGCGTAATCGGTGCCGTCCTGGTTGTGCATCACCACCAGCGCGCAACCGTGGCGCGCGGCGAGCGCCGCGATGCCGGGCGCGCGCGTCAATCCCCACACGTCGTTGAGGATCGTCGCCCCTGCCGCCTGCGCAACCTCCGCCACCTCTAGCTTGTAGGTGTCGATCGACACGGGCACGCCCGCATCGTGGGCGAGGCGCCGGACCACCGGCTCCGTGCGTGCGATCTCCTCGGCGGCGTCGACCGGCATGTGACCGGGTCGTGTCGACTCACCGCCGACGTCGAGCATGTCCGCGCCCTCGTCCACCATGCGCAGACCCTGCGCCGCGGCCGCCTCGACGTCGGCGCCCAGGCCGTCGCCGCTGAACGAGTCGGGGGTCACGTTGACGACGCCCATCACGTAGGTGCGGCTTCCCCACTCGAACGTGCGACCCGCGATCTCGGCGATCACGGGCTGAGGATAATCGCGTGGTGAGACTCGCAGACCTCGCGCGGGGGGCCGGCGCCGTCCTCGACGGCAACGGTGAGGTCGAGATCACAGGCATTGCTTACGACTCCCGTCGGGCCGGCCCCGGCGACCTGTTCGTTGCGGTGGCTGGAATTCACGTCGATGGCCACAACTACCTCGGCGAGGCTGTGGCCGGGGGAGCGGCCGCCGTGGCGATCGAGCGCGCGGTCGACATTCCCCCGGGCATCCCGGTCCTGCGCATGCCCGCGACGCGCATCGGCCTGGCCGAGCTGTCGGCGGAGTTCCACGGACGTCCGTCACGCCGGCTCAAGCTCGCGGGCGTCACCGGGACGGACGGCAAGACCACGGTCACGCACATGGCCGAGCACGTTCTGCAGGCGAGCGGCATCGTCGCCGGGGCGATGAGCACCGTCGCCTTCAAGGTGAGCGGCCGCGAGGTCGACAACGTCTCGGGCCAGACGACGACCGAGGCTCCGGAGGTGCAGGCGTGGCTGGCGCGCATGGTCGAGGGAGGCGCGGCGTGCGCGGTCATCGAGACCACCTCTCACGCGCTGGTGCAGGAACGCGTGCGCGCCTGCGATTTCGACGTCGCCGCCTTCACCAACGTCGGCCACGACCATCTCGATTACCACTCGACGTGGGACGACTATCTCGAGGCCAAGGCGCGCCTCATCGACCTCACCGCGGCGGCGGCGGACAAGGGCATCGAGAAGACCGCGATCCTCAACCGCGATGACGTCAGCTACGAGCGGCTCGCCCGGCGCTCGATCTCGCGGCGCTGGACCTACGGCATGACCACGGCGGCCGACCTCCACCCGCTCGAGCTCGCGATCACCGGCAGCGGCTCACGATTCCGCATGAAGACACCGGTGGGCGACACCGAGGTGGCGCTCAACGTTCCCGCCAAATTCAACATCTACAACGCGCTGTGCGCCGCGGGCGTCTGCCTGGCGTTCGGCGTCGAGGTGGAGGACATCGGCCGGGGCCTCGCGGGCTTCGAGGGCGTGCGGGGGCGGCTCGAGCCCGTCGACCTGGGCCAGGACTTTCGCGTCTACATCGACTTCGCGCACGCGGCCGGGTCTCTGGCCAGCGCGCTGGCCGAGCTGCGGCCGTTCACGCGCGGCCGCCTGATCGTGGTCTTCGGCTCGACCGCGCGTTCGGACCACGACCGGCCCGGCATGGGCCGAGCCGCGGCGGAGTTCTCGGACTTCTTCATCATCACGACCGACGACCCCTTGTCGGAGGACCCGGTGGAGATCGCGCGTGACGTGCAGTCAGGAGCGGCCGGCAAGGCGCCGGGACGTGACTACGAGGTCGTGATCGACAGGCGCGCGGCGATCCGGCGGGCCATCGAGATCGCGCAGCCCGGCGACACGGTGCTCCTCGCAGGCAAGGGCCATGAGCGCTCGATGCGCACCGCGCGTGGTTCCGAGCCGTGGGACGAGCGGACGGAGGCGGAGGCGGCGATCAAGGAGCGACTCGCCGTCTAGACGCCGCCACCGACCATGCGCACGATCTCGACCTGGTCCCCGTCTCGAAACGTCACACGCGTGAAGGAGGTGCGGGGGACGATCTCACCGTTGTGCTCGACCGCGACGGAGCGCGCGTTGACGCCGAGCTTCTCCAGGTAGTCGAGCAGCGGAGTGGGCTTCTCGAGCTCGACTATCTTGCCGTTGATGCGCACCGAGATCACCGCGCGAACAGTCTGATGGCGGCGTAGCCGGCCGCGCCCGCCGAATGCACCGCGGCGATGCGGCCCTCGGTCACGCCCCCGATGGCGAGCACCGGTATGCGTACGGCGGCGGCGACCGACGCCAGCGCCTCGAGGCCGGCCGGATGCACCGCCGGGTGGCTGGCGCTTGGCCACACCGGCCCGAAGATGACGAAGTCCGCGCCCTGGTCCTGGGCCTGCTTGGCCCTGTCGACCGAGTGCACCGAGCGGCCGACGAGGCCGCGCATCATGAGCCCGCGCGCGAACTCGATCCCGATGTCGCGCTCGGGCAGGTTCACCCCGGCTGCGCCGGCTGCGATGGCGACGTCGCAGCGCGAGCTGATGAGCACAGGCACGGGCGATCCGGCGACGAGGCGCATCGCCTCGCGCTCCAGCTCACGCGCGGTCGCGTCGGGAGCA
>VBEK01000150.1 GCA_005889135.1 Chloroflexota bacterium | reverse complement strand
GACCGATCCACCTCGACGCTGGCCGGATGAGCCTCAGGTCGGACAGCGACTCGAGGACGTGCGCCGTCCAGCCGGCGACGCGCGAGGTGGCGAAGATGGTGGTGAAGAGCTCCTTCGGGATACCTGCGCCGGTGAGCACCACCGAGGCCCAGAAGTCGACGTTGGTCGCGTTTGGGCGGTCGGGGTGCGCGTCGTGCAGGATCTTGAGCGCAACCTCCTCGGTGCGTGCGGCGGTGCGGTGCAGCTCCGGAGCGGCGGTTTTCGCCATCTCGCGAAGGATCTTGGCCCGCGGGTCATACGTCCGGTAGACGCGGTGGCCGAAACCGGAGAAGCGCTCGTGACGGG
>VBEK01000149.1 GCA_005889135.1 Chloroflexota bacterium | reverse complement strand
GTGCGGCGAACGTGGATGCGTTGAGGCCGTGGTCCGCGAGGAGCACGAGATAGCTGTCGACCCAGTGCGCTTTTTGCGCGTCCGGCTCTTTTCCCTCCAGACACCAGAGCAGATTGCCGGCGTGGCCGAGGTCATCGCGAGGCTCCACGGGGTCCTTGCCCTGTCGGCGGCGCTGGGTCGCGCCGACGATCGTGGGGAAGACCGCGGTGAGGGCGACGGCCTCGTCGAGCGTCGGCTTGGTCAGGGTGTGGGCCGCCCCCTGCGCCGAAACCACCGTCCTCAAGACGTCCATCGGATCGGTCGCCGGCTCCATCGCGGCCAGCGTTTTGCGCGACGAGTCCTTGAGCTTGCGAGCTCGAGCCATGTGCTTCCTCAGGTCGTCGAGCTCCTTTTCGTTCGGCAGCTCGCCGTGCCAAAGAAGGTAGGCCGCCTCTTCGTAGCTCGTTACCGGAACGAGGTCCTCGATCAGATAGCCGCCGCGGTAGATGAGGCGGCCGTTCGCGCCGTCGACCTCGCTGACAGCGGTCTCAGCGGCAACCACACCCTCCAGCCCGGGGCTGAACTCCGCCACGACTCGTAAGTGTACGTAGCGCCGATTGGCGTCCGTCCGGATGACGGTTGACCGACGCGTGTCGCCGCCCCACCGGTTATCGTCAGCCACCGCCAAGTGGGATGGTTTCGCTCGCGCTACGGATGGGCCTGGCTGGCGACCTTCGTGAGCTTGCCCCTGCTTGTTCTTTCGCTTCCCGTCCTCAGCTCCGGGTTCGACTACTGGCCCGCCCAGGCCCTGGCCCGCAACGTCCGCTACGGCGACTCCTTCCTCTTCGCCTACCCCTTGCCCGTGTATTTGCCGTTCGCGCCGCTCGGCGTCCTCGCCGATCCATGGCCACGACTTCTTGCCCCGGTGATCTGCGTTGCATTCCTTGGCCCGGGACTGTGGCTGTGGGGCGCGCGGCGCGTGGTTCTGGTCGCGGCGATGGTGTCGCCGGTCGCAGTCGGTGTGCTCGTGAACTCGAACTTCAGCACCGCGGTCGCAGTTTTTGGTGTTGGCCTGGCGAGCTGGGCCAAGCGCAGCGGACACCATCCCCTGGTCGGCCTCGGCGTGGCGCTGGGGCTGTGGCGGCCGGCGAACACCCTGCCTGTGATCCTGGTGCTGCTGGCATCCGGATGGCGGTGGCGGCAGCTGCTCGAAGCGGTTGCGGCCGGGGCGCTGTTCCTCCTGCCCATCACTGCGCTGGCGTTTCTCTATCAGCCTGACTGGTTGGCCACCTATCGCCAGATCATCGGCCTGTATGCCGGGCTGGCCGGTTTGCACTGGCTTTGACCGTCCTTCTTGCTCCCGCCGAAGGCGCGTACGGCGGAGCGCTGGCCTTGCCGGCGGTGATCCGCGCCGCCCAGGAGCCTCGTTACGTCGCGCTGCCTGCTCTGGCCGGGTTGATCGGCTGGGGGATTGCCTTCGCACTTTTGATGGTCAACTTTCCGGTGGGTGTGGTTGGGTATTGGTTTGTGCTGCAGGCGTACCCACTGCTTCGTAAGCGGGGCGAAGCGGCCCGCACGTCGACCGCGGTGAATGTGGAGCGTTCGGCGCCCGGCTCTTCGACGGCGCTGGTCGCCGCCGGCTCGAGTGGCACGCGCGAACGCTGACGTGCCTGCGGCCGGCGAAGGGCGCTCGGTGCGAGTCATGTCGCTCGTCGCTTTCGCGATCGTGCTCGCGACCATCGTCATCTACGTCGGCCTGATCAATGCACAGCGCGCGTCGGATCAGCCGTACATCTCGCGATTCGTCGCCGGCTACATGGCCCTCATGGCTGCGCTGCTGGTGATCGCGCTGGTGCCACGGCCGGAGATCGTCCCTATCCGGGTGGCGATTCGCGCCGCAGTCGCGAGCGGGCTGTTCTTGCTGGGCTTTCTGTTCAGTTTCCCGGTCGGCCTGGCCTTCGTCGCCGCGGGCTTCCTCGTCTTCTTCGCGCTCAGGCGGACGGCGCGAGAGGCGACGCGGTCGCGGCCGGCGCGGCTCTCCGGACTGGTCGCGGCGGCGCTGGCGGTGGCGGTGCTGCTGGTCGGGCTGGAGGTGGCCCAGCGGGTGATCGTCTGTCCGGAGCGAGGCAACGCCGTCGGCGGCGGCCCGGGCCTGATCACAGGTCCCTACCAGTACGAGTGCGTCAACGGCGTGGCCCATTACCACGGCCGCTGAGAAGGGTCGTAACGATCATTGGGCGACTTTTGCGCAAAAGGTGCGTCGGAGCGCGGCCGGATGGGGACGTTTTTTTGCGCAAGACGCACGCATCGACGGCGGCCTGAGCGGCTTAGACCATCCCCAGCTCCCAGCGCGCCTCTTCGGACATGCGCTCGGGAGTCCAGACCGGCTCGTAGACGATGTCCACCCCGGCGTCGGTGATGCCGGGCAGGGTCAGCAGGTGGTCGCGGACGTCGGCCATCACGTCGGCCGCCATCGGGCACCCGAGCGCGGTGAGCGTCATCTTCACGTCCACGCGCTCGGGCTTGATCGCGATGTCATATACCAGGCCGAGGTCGATGATGTTGACCGGGATCTCCGGGTCGAAGCACTGGCGCAGGACGTCGATCACGTCCTCCGGCCGCACAGTCGCGTCCGGCGCCACGTCCGTGGTGACCATCGGGGCCTCGCTCATGGCGTCTCCAGGGGCAGCCCGGCGTCCTTCCACGCCTTGGTGCCGCCACGGAAGTTGACCACGTCCTTCACGCCCAGGGCCACCGCCATCTCGGACGCGACCGCGGAGCGCTCACCGACCTGGCAGACGAAGATCGTCCCGTCCTTGAACTTCTGCGCCGTCGGGTTGGCCAGGATCGAGCTCAGGACGACGTGCCGCGCGCCCGGGAGGTGGCCCTTGTTCCACTCCCAGTCCTCGCGCACGTCGACGATCTCCCGGCCGCCCTCGTCGACCAGCTTCTTGATGTCGTCGACCTTGAGGTCGCGGAACGGCGTCTCTCGATCGCTCATACCTCTCTATTACTCCTCGTCCGCGTCCGCCAATCCATAGGCGCCGACCTTCAGGACCTTGAGCGACAGCAGGGCGCACTTGATGCGCGCGGGTGAGATGTCGATCCCGAGCTCGCCGATGACGTCGTCCTTGTTGATCTTCTTGGCCTCCTCGAGAGACAGGCCCTTGAGCCGCTCGGACAGCAGAGAGGCAGACGCCTGCGAGATCGCGCAGCCGCGCCCGTGGAAGCGGATGTCGTCGATGACCCCGTCCTTGATCCTGAAGTCCATGCCAACCACATCGCCGCAGAGCGGGTTGTCCTCCTCGTGGCTGATGTCCGGGTGCTCGAGGCGTCCGTAATTCCGGGGGTTCTTGTAGTGGTCGAGGATGTACTCGCGATAGAACTGGTCGTCGGCCGACATGGGGGTGCTCAAGCGAAAATCCTCTGGGCTTCCTTGATCGAGCTTACGAGCCGATCGATCTCCTCTTTCTGCGTGTACACGTAGAAGGACGCGCGGGCCGTCGCAGGAACGCCGAGCCGCGTCATCAGCGGCATCGCGCAGTGGTGGCCCGCCCGAAGGCAGACCTGGTCGCGGTCCGCGATGGTCGCCAGGTCGTGCGGGTGGATGCCGTCGAGCGCAAACGAGATGACGCCCGCGCGCCGCGCGGGCGGCGGACCAAAGAGCGTCAGACCCTCGACGTCGGACAGCGCCTCATAGGCGTAATCGGTGATCTCCAGCTCGTGGGCGCGAACGGCGTCCATGCCGAGGTCGGTCAGGTAGTCGACGGCGGCGCCGAGGCCGATCACCTCGGCGATCGCCTGCGTGCCGGCCTCGAACTTCCACGGCAGCTCGTGGTAGGTCGTGCCCTCGACGCGGACGGTCTTGATCATGTCGCCGCCCGCCTGGAACGGATCCATGGCCTCGAGCAGCTCCCGCCGGCCGTAGAGGATCCCCGCGCCCGTCGGCCCGAGCATCTTGTGGCCGCTGAACGCGTAGAAGTCGCAGCCGAGGGCGCGGACGTCGACCGGCTGGTGCGGCGTGCTCTGGGCGCCGTCGACCAGGACGGTGGCGCCGGCTTTTTTCGCCGCGGCCACCATCTCCCGCGCGGGGTTGATGGTGCCCATCGCGTTGCTGATCAGGTTGAAGGCGACCAGCTTTGGACCGCGCTTCAGCAGCTCGGTGAACTGGTCCTGGCGGAGCTCGCCCTTCTCGTCGATGTCGACGTATTCGATGTGGGCGCCCTTCTCGGCGGCGAGGATCTGCCACGGCACGATGTTCGAGTGGTGGTCGAGGATCGTCAGCACGATCAAGTCGCCCTGTGTGATGTTCTTGCGGCCCCACCCATAGGCGACGAGGTTGATGCCTTCGGTCGTGCCGCGGGTGTAGACGATCTCCCTGGTCGACGCGGCGTTGATGAAGGCGCGCACCTTCTCCCGCGTGGCCTCGTAGCGCACCGTCGCCTCTTCGGCGATCCGGTAGGCGGCGCGGTGGATGTTGGAGTTGAACTTCTCGAAGTACTCCAGCATCGCCCCGGTCACCTGGCGGGGCCGCTGCGAGGTGTTGGCGGAATCGAGGTAGGCGATCCCCGTCTCGAAGATGGGGAAGTCGCGACGGATCGCGGTGACGTCGAGGGTCCTGACAGCCACTAGTCGGGCACCTCGACGTAAAGGTCCTCGCCCTCGACCTTCACCGGGTAAGCCTTGGCGGGGATGACGGCCGGGAGACCGGTGACTTTGCCGGTCTGCAGGTTGAACCGCGAGCCGTGCTGCGGGCACTCGACGTCCATGCCCCACAGCTCGCCGTCGCTGAGGAAGAACTCCTCGTGCGTGCAGATGTCGTTGAGGGCGTAGAAGCTTCCGTCCTCGGCGTGGGCCAGGCACACCGGCGTGCCGCCCGCGTCGACGCGCTTCATCGACTCCGGCTGCAGCTCACCGACGGTCGCCACTTTGTAGCTAGCCAATCCGGGCCTCCAGCTCGGCCTCGACGAGCTTGCGCGCGTGCTCGAAGGGGATGCGGTCGAGGACGTCGCCGAAGAAGCCCTGGATGAGCATCCGCTTGGCGGTCGGCTCGGGGATGCCCCGCGAGCGCAGGTAGAAGAGGTGCTCGGGGTCGACCGGGCCGACCGTCGCGCCGTGCGTGCACCGGACGTCGTTGTTGTCGATCTCGAGCATGGGGATCGAGGTGGCCTTGGCCTTGTCCGACAGGACGAGGTTGCGGTTGGCCTGGTAGGCGTCGGAGCGGGCGGCGTGCTTCTCGATCCGGATCAGGCCCGCGTACACCGTCCGCGCGACGTCCTGCAGCGCGCCCTTGAAGAGCAGGTCGCTGCGGGTGTTGCCGACCCGGTGGTCCTGCAGCGTGTGGAAGTCAAAGAACTGCTGTCCCGAAGCGAGGTAGATCGCCTTGAGCTCGGCGTTGGCGCCCTCGCCGGCGAGTGAAGCCTCGACTCGTGACTTCGAGAATCTGCCGCCGAGGGTCACGTTGAACAGCCTCAGCGTGGAGTCTTTTTGAAGCTCCGCACGCTGGTCGGCGAGATGCCACGTGTTGCGACCCCACTTCTGGACCGCCACGTAGCCGACCTGCGCGCCCTCGCCGACGAAGATCTCGGCTGAGCCCGTGCGGTAGCCGGCTTCATCTTCGTTCTCGGCGATGTACTCGTCGAGGTAGTCGAACCTCGCACCGCGGCCGGCGACGATCAGCGTGTGCGGCAGCACGCTGGTGCCCGCCTCGTGCGAAAAGTGCTGGCCGATGATCGGTTGCTCGACCACAACGCCGTCCGGGACGTACAAAAACGTGCCGCCGGTGAAGAGGGCCGCGTGGAGGGCGGCGAAACGGTCGCGGTCTGCGTGCACAAGGGAGAACAACCGCGGCTCGACCAGGTCCGGGTGGTCCTGGGCCGCCTGGCGCAGCGGCATCAGGATCACACCCTTCGGCAGCGCCTCGGGCAGGATCAGCTTCTGCCCGTCCAGGTGTTCCAACTTCGAGAACTTGTTCGGGTCGAGGCCGCTGACGTCGGTGCGCCGCCACTCCTCGTCCGTTTTGCTGGGCGCCGGCAGCCGCTCGTAGCTTTCGAGCGCCTTGCGCCTGACGTTGCGCAGCCAGCCCGGTTCGCCCTGGAGCTGGTCCAGGGTTTCCGCGTTGATGGCCATACTCAGCCTACCGAGCCCTCCATCTCGAGCTGGATCAGGCGGTTCAGCTCCACCGCGTACTCGAGAGGAAGCTCCTTGGTGAACGGCTCGATGAAGCCGTTGACGATCATCGTCTCGGCTTCGGCGCGCGGGATGCCGCGGCTCATCAGGTAGAAGAGCTGCTCGTCGCTGACCTTGCTCACCGTCGCCTCGTGGCCCAGGGTCACGTTCTCGGCGTCGACGTCGTTGTACGGGTAGGTGTCGCTGCGTGACTCGTCGTCGAGCAGCAGCGCGTCGCACTTGACGAACGACTTCACGTTGTTGGCGCCGGGATAGATCTTGATGTGGCCGCGATATGAGGTGCGGCCGCCGCCCTTGCTGATCGACTTCGACGTGATGGTCGAGGTCGTGTTGGGCGCGACGTGGATCATCTTGCCGCCGGCGTCCTGGTGCTGGCCCTTGCCGGCGAACGCGACCGAGAGCACGTCGCCCTTCGCACCGGGCTCCATCAGGTAGACGCTCGGGTACTTCATGGTGATCTGCGACCCGAGGTTGCCGTCGACCCACTCCATCGTCGCGTCCCGGTACGCCATCGCGCGCTTCGTGACCAGGTTGAAGACGTTGGTCGACCAGTTCTGGATCGTGGTGTAGCGGCAGCGCGCGTCCTTCTTGACGATGATCTCGACCACCGCAGAGTGCAGCGAGTCGGTCGTGTAGATCGGGGCCGTGCAGCCTTCGATGTAGTGCACGAACGATCCCTCGTCGCAGATGATCAGCGTCCGCTCGAACTGGCCCATGTTCTCCGCGTTGATGCGGAAGTACGCCTGCAGCGGGATGTCGACCTTGACCCCCTTCGGGACGTAGATGAACGATCCGCCCGACCACACCGCGCTGTTCAGTGCGGAGAACTTGTTGTCGGCGGGCGGGATGACGGTCCCGAAGTACTCCTTGAACAGGTCAGGGTGCTCGCGCAGGGCGGAGTCGGTGTCCAGGAAGATCACACCCTTCTTGGTCAGGTTTTCCTGCAGCGAGTGGTAGACGACCTCTGACTCGTACTGCGCCGATACACCGGCGAGGAACTTGCGCTCCGCCTCGGGCACGCCCAGACGGTCGTAGGTCGCCTTGATGTCGGCCGGAAGCTCCTCCCAGGACGCCGACTGCTTCTCGGCGGGCTTGAGGTAGTAGAAGATGTTCTCGAAGTCGATCACAGACAGGTCCGCGCCCCAGTTGGGCATGGGCTTCTTGCGGAAGATCTCGAGCGAGCGCAGGCGGAACTTCGTCATCCACTCCGGCTCGCCCTTCATGAAGGAGATCTCTTTCACGACCTCCGGGTTCAGGCCGCGCTTGGCCTTGAAGACGTAGTCCTCGGGGAAGAAGAAGCCGTACTTGTCCTTATAGTCGACGCCGACGTCGAGCTTGGGCTGTGTGGCCATCAGGCAACCTCCTGGGGCTGGGCGGCTTCCTCTTTGCCCCACTCCGAGTAGCCGGTCTTCTCCAACCGGTCAGCGACCTCGGGCCCGCCCGACAGCACGAACTTGCCGTCGACCAGCACGTGCACGAAGTCCGGCTTGATGAACTCGAGGACGCGCGTGTAGTGCGTGATGATCAGGACGCCGAGATTCGGCCCCCGCATGCGGTTGACCTCCTCCGCCACGAACTTGATGGAGTCGATGTCCAGGCCGGAGTCGGTCTCGTCGAGGATCGCGATCTCGGGCTTGAGCACCGCCATCTGCAGGATCTCCGCGCGCTTCTTCTCGCCGCCCGAGAAGCCGTCGTTGATGTACCGCGACAGGAACGAATCGTCCATGTGCAGCACCTCGAGCTCGTCCTTCAGCAGCGAGCGGAACTCCTTCGGCGTCACCATCTTCGACTTGTCCTTCCCGTCGTAGCCCCGGTGCGCGTTCAGCGCCGTGCGCAGGAAGTTGGCCATCGAGATCCCCGGCACGACCACGGGGTACTGCAGCGCGAGGAACATGCCGAGCCGCGCGCGCTCGTCAGGCTCGAGCTCGAGCACGTTCTGGCCCTTGAAGCGGACCTCGCCGCCGTCGACCGTGTAGCCCGGGTGACCCATCAACGTGTGCGACAGCGTCGACTTGCCCGACCCGTTCGGGCCCATCACCGCGTGGACCTCGCCCTTGTTGATCGCGAGCGAAACGCCCTTCAGGATCTGACGTCCCTCGACGCTCGCCCGCAGGTCTTTGATCTCGAAATCAGCCAACTCTCTTCTCCTGTTCGCCTGTGCGCCCTGCGCGCGCCCGGCCCTCCTTGATCACGTACGTGCAGTCATCGGCGGACTCCGCCATCCAGGTGGTGCGCGCCACGTCCGCGCCAAGGAGCCGCTCGTACATCTGCTGCTCGTTGATGCACGGCAGCCCGGTGCGGGCCGCGACGTCCTGGATGGGGCAGTTGCAGTGTCGGATCGCGAGCCCGCCCTCTCCGGCCTCGACCACCTCGGCCATGTGACCGTGCTCAGTGGCGAGCCGAGCGAGCTCGCGGACGCGCTCCTCAAAGTCTAGGCCCGCCAATCGGGGGGCATACTCGGCCTCGAGGCGGGCGGCGCGTCGGGCGAAGAACTGGCGAAGCTGCTCCTGGGTCATGAAGTCGACGAGCTCGGCCGTGAGCTCGCGGTGGCCGTCGGGGAAGTGGTCGCCAGCGGCCGGGGTGAGCTTGTAAATGTGCTCGGGGCGACCACGCCCGTGCGCCTCCCCGGAAGCGACCGTGACCAGAGCCGCCTGCTCGAGCGCCTCGAGGTGGCGCAGGGCGCCCTGCTTCGACACCTCGAGATGGGCCGCGATCTCGCCTAGAGTTGCGTGGCCCCTCGTCTTGAGGAAGGAAAGGATCGTGTCCCGCCTAGAGTCCACAAGACCGATTGTAGGAGTTTTTCAACACCGATGTTGAAATATCCAGCGGCGGTGACAGCCTGACCGACCGCGCCCTCCTCCTGGCCGCGCGGGGCATCCGCGCCTTTGGGTTCGGCTTCTCCGCTGTGCTCCTCGGCGTGCACCTCGAGCGCGACGGCCTGGCTCCGGCCGAGATCGGGATCACGCTGGGCGTCGGGCTCCTCGCCGCCTCGCTCACAGGCCTCGGCTCGGCGGCCCTGGCGGCGAAGATCGGCCGGCGCCGAACCCTCGCCGTCGTCGGCGTGCTCATGGCCGTCACCGGCCTCGACCTCGCGCTGGCGACGCAGCCCGCGCTGCTCGTGCTGTCGGGCGTGACGGGGATGCTCGGAGCCGCCAGCGTCGACTACGGCCCGTTCGCCTCGGTGGAGCAGGCCGTGCTCGCGGAGACGGCGTCGCCGCAGGCCCGCAACCGCGCCTTCGGCCGCTACTCGCTGACCGGCGGCCTATTCAACGCGGCGGGTGGTCTCTCGAGCTCCGTCCTCTCCAACACGCGCGCCTACTTCCTTCTCTATGCGGCGATCGGCCTCGCCACCGCGGCGCTCGCGCTCCTGCTGTCGGGCAAGGTCGAGGGCGAGCCTGCGCCGCGGGTTTTCGGCTCGTTCCGACCGCTCGCGGGGTTGGCTGCGCTGTTCGCCCTCGACTCGCTGGGCGGCGGCTTCGTCGCCAACGCGGTGATCGCCTACTGGCTCCACGCGCGCTTCGGCGCCGGCCCGAACTTGCTGGGGCCCATCTTCGCCGGGGTGGCGATCCTGCAGTCGCTCTCCTACGAGGTGTCGGGGCGCCTTGGCGACCGCATCGGCCTGGTCAACACGATGGTTTTCACCCACCTCCCGAGCAACGTCCTGCTGCTGCTCGTGCCGTTCAGCCCGAACCTGGGCTGGGCGGTGGCGCTCCTCCTGGCGCGTTTTGCTCTGTCGCAGATGGACGTGCCGGCGCGCCAGGCGTACATCGTGTCCATCGTTCCGCCCGGCGAGCGCGCGGGTGCGGTGGCCATGACGGGCGCCGTGCGCGGGGTGGCGATGTCGTTTGGCCCGGCGCTGGCAGGCGTGGCCATCGGCGCGGCCGCGTTCGGCTTGCCGTTCTTCGCCGGCGGGGGCCTGAAAGCCGTCTACGACCTTCTCCTCTACGCGGGCTTTCGCAATCGCCGCGCCGGGCACGAGACTTAGGACCCGTGGAGGATCTCGAGGCCGCCGAGATCGAGCGCCGCGTCGCCGAGATCCGGGAGCGGATGCGCCCGCTCGAGGCCGACCTTGGGAAGCTGCGCGCCGAGCGTGACGTCCTGCTCACGGAGCTCCGGCGCCGGCGCCGGCTCGCCGAACGCACGACTCGCGCCGACGTCAAGGCCGCCATGCGCGAAGGCAAGCTCCCCACGGTGGCCGAGCTGGTGGCGGGCAGCGACACGGGCTCGCTTGACGATTACGTCTTCAACCTGAAGACCGGCGGCGAGGTCCGGCTCGGTTTCCCGGGAGCCCGTTCTCAGAGCCTGACCTTCACCGACGGCGCCCAGATCGCCCAGGCCTTCGACCTGGCCGAGGCGGCGCGCCTCTACGCCGCTGGTTGGGAGCTCGGAAGTCCGGGCCGACCGGGCGTGCGGGTGCACTTCCCGGGCACCCGACAAGAACGGCTGGTTGCGGCGGACGAAGTGTATGCTCGGCTCGGCGACCGGGGTTTGGGGTGAGGGCGTTGAACGAGCACCGCCATGATCGCCATCAAACCGCCAGAGGTAGACCTTATCCAGGCGCCCCTGGCGCCGATCTCACCACGCCGCCGCGGCCAGCTCTGGTCCAGCCGCCTCTCCGCAGCGCTGCTTGCCCTGTCCGTCGTGACTTCGTTCGGAGGGGGCGGGATGGTCGATCTCGGCGCCGCTTACTCCCTGCAGGCAAGGGCCGAGGCCCTTCAGGCGCGCTGGGCCTACATGCTGGACAACGGCATCCCGAGCGCCGACCTCGCGCCGCTGCAGGCCCAGTGGCGCCAGACTCAGGCCTCGAAGCTCATCGGCGCGGGGGCGATGTTCTGGCTGCCGGGCGGCGCGGACACCGTCGCCCTGTGGCAGGCCCAGACCGAGGCGATCTGGACCCGTGACCTGAGCCGCTACCGCTCCGACGCGACGCTGTCGGAGCAGGCGCTGCACAACGCTCTCGGCCCCGAGACCCACGTCCAGCGCAAGGCCCGCCTCGACGCTTTCGCCGCGGCGACCACGCCGCTGGATTTCGCGACGCTGCGCAACGAGTGGACGGTCGAGGCGAGGCTCGTCCCGATCGACCGGCGCATCGCGGCCTCCGTCGCGGCCGTCACGGGCCAGACCCAGCAGGCCCGCACACTCGGCATCCGCAGCGACCCCGCGGGCGACGTGATCGCGCGCGCGGGCGACTACCCGTCGATGACGCCGCTACAGCGCATGGCCCGCGCCGAGATGCTGACCCGCAGCCTGCTGTCGGTGCAGGCGAGCCTCCAGGGGCGCATCGCCGCCGCCACCGTCGCGCAGCAGAACTTCGAGCGGGCGGCAAACGAGCTCTCGCTGGCGTCGCTGTACGGCATCGACGTCTCCGCGTGGCAGACGCGCGTGGCCGCCAACAAGGCGCTCTTCGGGAAGGCCCTCACGCCCGCCGAGTTCAGCTCCATCACCTCCGACCTCCAGCAGGTCGCGGCGGCGGCCGACAAGGCTGTCTACGTCGCGCTCAGCCAGACCCACGTCATCGCGGGGGTCGACTTCATCTACCAGAACCACCCGCTCAGCTGCGAGGAGGCAGCGACCTCGATGGCGCTCACGCACCAGGGCATCCGCCTCAGCCAGGACCAGATCCTGAACGAGATCGGCGCCGACCTGCGGGGCATGTACGTCGACGGCGCGGGTCGCGTCAGGTGGGGCAACCCGTACAGCACGTTCGTCGGCAACGTCAACGGCAGCGAGAGCAACTACACCGGTTTTGGCACCTTCTGGCCTCCGCTCGTCCGCGTGGCCCAGGCGCACGGCGCCAGGATTCTTGCTTACGGCTCGATGAACGCGGCCACGATCTATGCGCGGGTCATCGCCGGGCACCCCGTGGTCGCGTTTGCCACCTGGGACTGGCGCTGGCATCCGCGGCGCGACTACTTGAGCTTCGACGGGCAGTGGATCCCCTGGATCGGCCCCTTCTACGCGTCACACGTCTACACCGTCGTCGGCGTCAGTCCCAGCCAGGTCCTGGTCAACGACCCGATCCGCGGCCAGTACTGGATCAGCAAAGGGGCTTTCGAGGCGAGCTACTCGGACTTCAACGAGGCGATCGTCTTCGCCTAGCTCGCCCAGCTCGCCGAGTTCGTCTTACTGAGTCGAGCTCGTGAAGGGGGCCATGACGACGAAGACCCGGCCCGAGTTGAGCGACGGGTAGGCCTGGTCGAGATCGTCGATGGCGTGCATCAGCTGGTCGAACTTGATGTAGTAATGGCGGCCCTTGGTCAGGCCCGGATCGTTGAGGACGAAGTTGTCCGAGGTGTCGTAGCCGATCACCACCAGGTAGTGCGAGACCGAGTAGCCGGGCTGCTCGTAGTGAGTCCGGTAGCCGGGGTAGTTGGGGTTCCCGAGGCCGTGCGTGCGCACGCCCACGATGAGAGGCCGGCCGAGCGCGAGCTGCTGCTTCATGTTGAGCCGGTCGGAGGGGAGCACCTTGTAAGCCCAGCCCATGTACTTCTGCGCCACCTGCCCGACCTGCTCCGTCGTGAGGTCGACCGCGGGCTTCCAGGTCGTGATCTGGTTGATGCCGGCGTCGGCGGTGTGGGGATCGATCAGGGCATCGGAGTGGTCTCCGTGGAGGTAGCGGTCGACCATGAGCAGGCTCGCCTCCTCGCACGTGTGCTGCCTGTCCGCCCAGTTGCCGAGAGGCGCCTGGGGCGTGAAAGGCACGGGGAGGATGACGGCGGTCGGCAGGTTGACGGGCGGCTGGTCCGTCGGGTGTACGGCGCCGGCGTCGATCGGGACCAGGTCGGGCGTGACGTACGTGATCTGCGGCCCGGCACCGAAGAACGCGAAGTACAGCCCGGCGGCGATGCCGAGCACCGCGACAAGGCCCAGGCCGAACATCCACTTCAGTGCGCCCAGCATTCGATCTCTAGAACTTCAACGGGCGGCAAAGGTTGCGCGCCGAGCGCGAGGAGTATAGGTGGCGGCCTTTACATCTCTGTACCTGTTCACATCTCTATACCGCGGATCAGGTAAGGCCGGTAAGCGCTGCGTTGACTCGGTGGAGGCTAATTTCAAGTCGAACTCCAGCTGCGGAGGGAAGGGGGCTTTCGGGCCGTGGGCGTCAACTGGACCGGCGTCGCGGCCGCGTTGCTCGTCGCCCTGGTCATCGGCGGCGCTGGAGGAGCCGCCGGCCGTCATTACCTGAACTCAAAGGTGGCCTCGCCGCCACCACTACCGGGAGTCACGGCGGTGCGTGCGCAGCCCATCCCCACAGTCGGTGTGGGGACCGTAGTACCACCGACCGTGCTCCCGGACCATGTCCTCCTCCAGGTGCCCTTTACCACCCAGGCGCCGCTCAACAACTGGGCGCAGCACCAGGAAAGCTGCGAGGCGGCGAACCTGACCATGGTCTATCTCTACTGGAGCAAGAGCCAGGACACCGTCATCGACCCGCGCACCGCGGACGGCTACATCCGCACGATCGACGGCTGGAAGTCACAGCCCGACCTGAACGCCACGATGATGGGCCAGCTCGCGGAGCAGCACTGGGGCTTCACGTGGCGCCTCCTGCCCAACGATCCCCATGTGATCGCCGAGCAGCTCGCAGCAGGCCGGCCGCTGCTGGCGGAGGTGCGCACGCACGGCCTCGGCAACACGCACTACCCCGGGTACAGCAGCCACTACGAGCAGACGGGTTGGTCGGTGCCGCACTTCGTCCTGATCATCGGTTACGACAGCACAGGGGTCTGGCTGAATGACTCGGGCATCTCCGCCGGGCGTGGCTACCACATCACCTACGCGCAGCTGACGCACGCCATCGCCGACCTGGGGGAACACCACCCTGCTCTGGACAACGGCAACACACTGCTGCTGATCGCGCCCCAGGTCCAACCCAAGATCAAGCCGGGGATGCTCTAAGCCCCTCACCCCGACCCTCTCCCCCGAGGGGAGAGGGAGTTAGGCAGCCCCTCACCCCGACCCTCTCCCTCGAGGGGAGAGGGAGTTAGGCAGCCCCTCACCCCGACCCTCTCCCGCTGCGCGGGAGAGGGAGGACGAGTGACAGGGGAGAGGGAGTCATTGCGGGGAGGAACATCGACGAGTTCGGCCATACTCGCGGCCGTGAGCGACACGGCGCAGGCGGCGGAGCAGCTCGGACGCCGCGCGGTCACGAACTCGGTCCTGATCCTGGCTGCGCGCACCGTGTCGCGCGTCATCTCGCTCGTCGTCGTCATCGTGCTGGCCAACGCGCTCGGCGACGCGAACTACGGGCGCTACACGACGCTCATCGCGTACTCGGGCCTGGTCGCGGTCGTGGGCGACCTCGGCTTTCAGTCTCTGTACACGCGCGAGGCCGCTCGCAACCGCGCGGAGCTCGGCAGCTACCTGGGCACTTTGATCGTGTTCCGGGTCGTGCTTGCGGCAGCCGCGGCGGTCGTCCTCGCCGTCGCCCTGGGTCTCGGCGCCGGGCTGCCCTCTTTGATCGTCCCGGGCTGCGCGCTCCTCGTCGCGACCGCCTACGCGAGCCTGCTGCGCAACACCTTCTACTCCGTCGGCCGCGCCGAGTTCGACGCCATCGCGATCGTCGCCGAGACGCTGATCCAGGCCGGCCTCATCATCCTCGGCGCGCGCCAGCACGCCGGCGTGGCCTACTACGTCTGGGCATACACCGCCTCTTTCAGCTTCACGATCGTGTACTCGATCGTCGTCATCCAGCTCTTCCAGCTGGGGAGGATCCGGCTCGGACTCGACCTGAACCTGATCCGCAGCTGGCTGCCGCTGGCCCTGCCGTTCGCGCTCACGTTCTTTCTCACCAACGTCTACTTCCGCGCGGGCTTCGTGATCCTGCAGCAGCTCCGCTCGTTCGCCGAGGTCGGTTGGTACACGCTCGCCTACAAACCTTTTGAAGCGCTGCAGTTCGTGCCCCTGGCGATTCAGACGGTGGTCTATCCGATGCTCGGGGTCTATTTCGTCAGCGATCCGGGTCGACTCAAGCTCGCCTATGAGCGGTTCTTCAAGGTCCTTCGGCATCGTCTTTCTTTTCGCCAACTCGGCCTTCTACGCGATGCTCAACGCGACCAACCGGCAGGGGCTCAACGCCTGGGCGACGGGCCTGGCCACGGTCGTCGCCGTCGCCCTCAACCTTGGCGCCATCCTGCTGTTCGGCTACCTGGGGGCGAGCGTGGCGACAGTCGTCACCGAGGCGGCGCTGTGCGCCTTCGGCTGGTGGTTCGTCCAGCTGCGGAGGCCAGAGCTCCGCTTACCCGTGCTCCGGATCGGATGGCGGATCCTGGCCGCGGGCCTTGCCATGGGCGCCGTGCTGTATCCGCTGCGGGGCTTTCCGATCATCCTCACCGTGCCGGCGGGCTTCGCCGTCTACGCCGGTGCCATCTTCCTGCTCAGGGCCGTCGACGCCGAGGAATGGCGCCTGGCCACCTCGTTCATCCGCCGGCGTAACCCAGTCGCGCAGGCCGCCGTTCGAGGAGGGGGGAAGGGGTAGAATCCCTGCGCTCCCCAATCTATGGCTCGAAACGTTCCTGAGCGGATAAAGACGAAGGGGGGCCACAGCCCTCGAGCGCGGATCCACGCCGCGTGGTCGCCCATCGGCCAGAAGATGCGCCGCACGGCGCTGCTGCGCGGCCTCGGCGGGGCGCTCGCGGTGATGCTGGTGATCGGCCTCGCGGCCGACGCCTACGCCCAGTCCTTCTTCGACAGCCTGCCTTCGATCCAGGGCCTCGACTCGGCCGCGTTCGCCGGCGACACCCTGATCACCGACAGCACCGGCAAGGTGATCCTCGCGGACGTGGGCAACCACGGCGACCACCGGCTCGCGGTCAAGCTCAAGGACGTGGCCCCGGTCGCGGTCCTGGCGACGGTCGCGATCGAGGACAGGGGCTTCTACACCAACCCCGGCTTCGACCTCGCGGGCATCGTGCGGGCCGCATTCGACAACCTCCGCGCCGGCCACATCGTGGGCGGCGGGAGCACGATCACGCAGCAGCTCGCGAAGCAGCAGTTCCTGACGCCCGAGCAATCGGTCAGCCGCAAGATCAAAGAGCTCGCCCTCTCCTACGAGCTCAGCCAGACCTACTCCAAGGACCAGATCATGGAGCTCTACCTGAACAAGAGCTTCTATGGCTCGCAGTCGTACGGCATCGAGGCCGCCTCGCAGAGCTACTTCCAGGTCCCCGCCTCCAAGCTCGACCTCGCTCAGGCGGCGATGCTCGCCGGCCTTCCGCAGGCGCCGACCGAGTGGAACCCCGCCCTCCACCCTGACCAGGCGAAGGTCCGCCAGGCCGAGGTGCTTCGCGCCATGGTCCGCGCCAACTACATCTCCCAGGAAGACATGGACAAGGCGCTCGCGGAGAAGCTCACCTACTACTCTCCAATCAACAGCTTCAAGGCGCCGCACTTCGTCGACTACGTCCTCGCCGAGCTGCGTCAGCTCGGGTTCCAACCGGGCGTGCAGCAGCTCAACGTCCAGACGACCCTCGACTGGTCGATGCAGCAGAAGGGCGAGGCGGTCGTCAGCAGCAACCTGAACGCCAACCTCTGGCGCGACCGCAACGGCGCGCTTTCGTCAGGCCTGGTGGCGGTCCAGCCCACGACCGGCAACATCCTGGTCATGGTCGGGTCGCCGAGCTACAACTCGACTGGCGGCCAGATCAACTACACGACCATCCCTCGCAACATGGGCTCTTCGATGAAGCCCTACACGTACGGGGCGGTGATCAACGCGCGTGCGGCGACCGTGGACACGCCCGTGTACGACGGGCCCAGCCCGCTTGTCTACAAGGACGCGTACAGCACGACCAAGATCTACAACTACGACGGCAAGACCCACGGAGTCCTGCCGCTGAAGAAGGCGATGGGCAACTCGCTCAACATCGCCGCGGTCAAGGTCGAGCTCTCGATCGGAGTGCCGGCGGTGCTGACCTGGATGCGCAACCTCAACGTCTTTCCGCGCTACATCGCGCAGGACGGCGCGTACAACGCGACCGCGCCGCCTGACCAGTACGGTCCCTCGCTGACGCTTGGCGGCTACCCGATCACGCTGCTCGAGCACGTCGAGGGCATCGCGACCTACGCGGACATGGGCATCTACCACTCGCCCGAGGCGGTGCTCAAGGTCACCGACTCGCACGGCACCGTGCTGTACAGCACCCACCCCGACCAGCGGGCTCGGCTCGCGATCGATCCCGCGGTCGCGTACATCATGGCCCAGATCATGGCCGACGACCAGAACCGCTGCATGATCTTCGGCTGCAACAGCGCGCTGCACTGGAGCGACCGCACCGTCGCCGCCAAGACGGGCACGACCGACAACTTCAAGGACGCCGTCACCATCGCGTTCACGCCCGACCTCGCGACTGGATTGTGGGTTGGCGACATCCTCGACAACCGCCACGTGATGGTGGCCGGCTCGGACGGCGTCTTCGTGGCCTCGCCCGGCGTGCACACCTTCGTGTCCCAGGCGCTGGCGGGGGTACCCGGCAACCGCTGGTACACCGCACCGCCCGGCGTCGTGGCGGGCCCGAACAACAGCTGGTACCTCGCGGACACGACGAAGGTCGAAAAGCTGCCGGGCGACAATCCGCCCAGCCCGACGCCGAGCGGTCCCTCCCACGTGGTGCCGGCCGACCCCGGGACGGGGCCGGTGCTGGCGAGCCCGGTTCCATCGCCGTGCCCTTCGCCGAGCGTGCCCCCGGTTCCCTGCCCCTGATTATTCGCGGGAGACGTGTGGCGGTCGGTGTTGCCCCTGAGCTGAGCTCCGGGCGACCGTAGACTTTCGGGGCGACATGGCGCCCGAAGAAGTCTCAGTCGTGACCGAACGGTTGCCCAAAAGTCAGGTCGGCATGAGCATCGAGGTGCCGGCCGAGGTCGTGGATGCGACCTACGACCGGGTCCTCAACCGCCTGGCGTCGCGCGCCAAGATCGAGGGCTTCCGCCCGGGACGCGCGCCGCGCGCCCTCGTCGAGGCACGGGTCGGGCCGGCGGCCCTTCGCGAGGAGGTCGTCGAGACGATGGTCCCTGAGGTCGTGCAGCAGGCGCTGGTGAAGGAGTCCATCGATCCCATCGACAACCCGGACGTCGAAGTGCTCGAGCTGGAGCGCGGCCGGCCGGCGAAGTTGAAGGCGACCATCAGCGTCATGCCCGAGGTCACGCTTGGCGACGCGACGAAGCTCGACGTCGACAAGCACCCGCACGAGGTCACCGACGAGATGGTCGAGCGCAGGCTCGAAGACCTGCGCGAGCCGATGGCCGAGATCATGCCGGTGGAGCGCGAGGTCCGTGTCGGCGACATCGCGGTCATCGACATCGAGGTCGAGGCTGACGGCAGAGTCGTCGAGTCGGAGACGCGCAAATCGACGGAGGCGGAGGTGAAGGAGGGCGTCCTGCTGCCCGAGCTGGTCGCGGTCCTCCCCGGCGCCTTCACCGACGAGAAACGCGAGGCGAGGGTCAGCTTCCCCGACAGCTACAGCGAGCCGCAGCTCGCGGGCAAGGACGCGACCATCCGCGTCACCGTGCGCGGCGTGAAGGAGAAGGTGCTGCCGCCGCTCGACGACGAGCTTGCCAAAAGCCTCACCGGCGGCAAGCAGGAGACGGCCGAGGCGTACCGGCAGGCCGTGCGCGAGGACCTGGAGGAGTCGGCGAAGTCACTGGAGAAGCTGGAACGGGAGCAGGCGGTCGTCAAGGCCCTGGTGGACGCTTCGGCGGTCGATGTCCCCGATTCCCTCATCGACCGCGAGCTCACGAGCGAGCTGGAGTCGCTGGAGCGGACGCTCAACCGCCAGGGTATGAAGCTGGACCGCTACCTGCAGTACCTGGGCAAGACCGTCGACCAGTGGATGGAGGACCAGCGGCCCGACGCCGAGGCGAGGCTGAAGGTCGACCTCGTCCTGGCCGAGTTCGCCCGCCGCGAAGGGCTCGACCCGTCGGACGAGGACGTGCTCGAGTTCCTCGAGCAGCAGGCGGATCAGGACGAGGAGCTCAAGGGGCAGGTGGGCGAGCTCAAGCAGAGCCCGTCCGCCCGGAGCTACTTCAGGTCCAGGCTGCGCCGCCGCAGAGTCCTGGACAGGCTCTTGGAGATCACGCACGCTCTTGACTGAACCGGGGCGACCCGTGTCTAGAATGACGTGATGCCCCAAGGACACCAGGTGAACCGCATCCCGCGCCCTTCCAGCTATCTCGTCCCGATGGTCGTCGAGAACACCGGCCGCGGGGAGCGGGCCTTCGACATCTACTCCCGGCTGCTGAAGGAACGCATCGTCTTCATCGGCACTCCGATCGACGACCAGGTCGCCAACCTCGTCGTCGCCCAGCTGCTTTTCCTCCAGTCGGAGGACCCGGATAAAGAGATCGCGCTGTACATCAACAGCCCGGGAGGCCAGGTGACCGCGGGGCTCGCGATCTACGACACCATGCAGTACATCCGCCCGCCGGTGTCGACGATCTGCATCGGCATGGCTTATTCGATGGCCGCGGTGCTGCTCGCCGGCGGCGCCAACGGCCAGCGCTACGCCCTGCCGCACGCCAACATCCTCATCCACCAGCCGTGGGGCGGCATGCAGGGCCAGGCGACGGACATCCAGATCCACGCCAAGGAGATCCTGCGCACGCGCGAGCAGCTGAACCAGATCCTCGCCCGTCACACCGGGCAGAAGATCGAGAAGGTGACCCAGGACACCGAGCGCGACTACTTCCTCACCGCCGAGGCGGCGAAGGAGTACGGGCTGATCGACGACATCATCCTCACGCCCGCCAAGATCGGCGACAAGGACGGCGCCAAGGACCAGGAGAAGGTCAAGGAAAAGGTAGCCGCAGGATGATCTTCAGACGCAGGACGAAGCGCGACGAGGTCACCAGACATCGTCCGAAATGCTCGTTCTGCGGCAAGCAACAAGGCGAACGAGGCGTGAAGCTGATCGCCGGCTCGGGGGTCTTCATCTGCAGCGAGTGCATAAGCCTTGCCAACGAGATGCTGTGGGGCCATAATCCGCCCCCGGCGCCCGCATCCCCGTAAGGTCTAGATAGGGAAGCTAATGAACGAACGAGAAGACCGCCGCCGCTACACGCGATGCAGCTTCTGCGGCAAGGGCCAGGACCAGGTGCGGAAGCTGGTCGCCGGTCCGGGCGTCTTCATCTGCGACCAGTGCATCGACCTCTGCCAGGAGGTCCTCGAGGACGACAACCGGTCCGCCGGTACCAAGAAGCAGAAGACCGGATTCATCCCCAACCCGAAGACCATCTGCGCTGCACTCGACCAGTACGTGATCGGGCAGGAGCGTGCGAAGAAGGTCCTCTCGGTCCAGGTCTACAACCACTACAAGCGCATCAGCGCCTCGAAGTCGGTGGGCGATGTCGAGCTGACGAAGTCGAACGTCCTGCTCGTCGGCCCGACCGGCTGCGGCAAGACCTATCTCGCACAGACGCTGGCCAAGATCCTCGACGTCCCGTTCGCGATCGCGGACGCGACGAGCCTCACCGAGGCGGGCTACGTCGGGGAGGATGTGGAGAACATCCTCCTCCGGCTCATCCAGGCCGCCGACTTCGACATCAGCCGCGCCGAGCGCGGAATCATCTACATCGACGAGATCGACAAGATCGCGCGCAAGTCAGACAACCCCTCGATCACGCGCGACGTCAGCGGCGAGGGCGTGCAGCAGGCGCTGCTGAAGATCCTGGAGGGAACGGTCGCCAACGTGCCGCCCCAGGGCGGCCGCAAGCATCCGCACCAGGATTTCATCCAGATCAACACCACCAACATCCTGTTCGTCTGCGGTGGCGCGTTCGACGGCCTGGAGAAGGTCGTCGAGCAGCGCATCGGCCGACGCGCCATCGGATTCGGCGCGCCGCACACGCGCAACGAACGCAAGGCGGTATCGGAGACCCTGAAGCACCTGCAGCCGCAGGACCTTCTGAAGTACGGCTTCATCCCCGAGTTCATCGGCCGCCTGCCGATCATCGTCACCCTGCACCACCTGGACCAGCAGGACATCGTGCGCATCCTCACCGAGCCGAAGAACGCGCTCGTGAAGCAGTACCAGAAGTTCTTCTCGCTGGACAACGTCGAGCTTGTGTTCCAGAAAGGCTCGCTGGACGCGATCGCGGAGCTGGCGCTGCTGCGCGGAACCGGGGCACGGGCTTTGAAGTCGATCATCGAGGAGGCGCTCCTCAACTCGATGTTCGAGATCCCCTCGCGGCCGGAGATCAAGCGCTGCATCATCTCCGAGCGCTCGATCCGGGATGCGCTCGAGCCGGAGTTCGAGATCTCGGACGAGGCCGAAGGTCCGGCCCGCGCGGTGGGGGAGTCGGCCTGAACCGACGGACCCTGGGTTTCCTCGCCGGGGCGGCCGCGATCGCTGCCATCGTGGTCAACGCGCTTCCGGCCGCGGCCGCGACCGATCCCTACAACTCGGGTACGACCGGTTACGACGTGTCCTATCCGCAATGTCCCGGGACCACGCCTCCGACCGGTGCCTTTGGCATCGTGGGCGTGAATCATGGACGTCCGTTCACCGTCAACACCTGCGTCGGAACGGAGTACGGTGCGGCGCCGCGATCGCCACTTCCGTCGCTGTACATGAACGCCGCCTACTCGGGCGCGTACCGGAGGAACATCACCTCGGGATGCTCGGCCGCGTCCGGCGGCAACCAGGCCTGGGCGATCGGCTGCAGCGAGGCCGAGTATTCGCTTCAGCATGCGGCCGGGCTGAGCGCCGCGATGTGGTGGCTCGACGTCGAGACCGCCAACAGCTGGTCTTCGGGCAACCTGAGTCTCAACCAGTCCGCCATCCAGGGTGCGGTCGATCGGTTGAATCAGACCGGCCTGCCCGTCGGCGTGTACTCGACGGCCTCGATGTGGAAGACGATCACGGGCGGGTCGTTCACGCCCAACGGACTCGCTGCCGATTGGGTGGCCGCCGGCTCGTGCTCGACGCCCTTCACAAGCTCGCCGGTGTGGTTGACGCAGTCGACGTCCGGCGGCGTGGACCACGACACCGCCTGCTAACCGCCTAGCCCTCCGTCGATCCGCACGTTTCCGCCATAAGGTGCGGAATCCGGTGACCGAAAACGCACGAGACGGCCGAAAAGTGCGGAATCAAGCTCCGCTCGAGGCGGCGCCTATCCTTCAGCGGTGGACGTTCGCGGCAAAACCGTCCTCCTGACCGGTGCCTCGACCGGGCTCGGTCCGCACATCGCCCGGCGCCTGCACCGCGACGGCGCGAGGTTCGTCCTGTCGGCCCGCAACGAAGACGCACTCCGCAAGCTCGCCGATGAGCTCGGAGGCGCGAAGGTCGTTCCCGCCGACCTCTCGCGCAGCGGCGAACCGGAGCGGCTGGCGGAAAAGGCGGGCGAGATCGACGTCCTGGTGTCCAACGCCGGCATCCCCGCCACCGGCCGCCTGGAGTCTTTCTCGATCGAGGAGCTCGACCGCGCCCTCGACGTCAACCTGCGCGCGGGCATGGTCCTGGCCCGGCTGCTGACGCCGGCGATGGTCGAGAGAAAGTCGGGGCACGTCGTCTTCATGTCCTCCATCGCGGGCCACGCGGCGGTTGGCGGGGAGACCGTCTACCACGCCACGAAATTCGCCATCCGCGGCTTCGGCCTGGCCCTGCGCGAGGAGCTGTGGGGAACCGGCGTCGGCGTGTCGGTGATCTGTCCCACCTTTGTCAGCGAGGCGGGGATGTGGGCGGAGACCGGGCTCAAGCCCGATCCCATTGCGGGCGAGGTCACGCCTGCGCAGGTCGCGGAGGCGGTGCGGACGGCCATCGTCCACAACCGGGGCGAGATCGACGTCATGCCGCTGCAGCTGCGGGCGAGCCTCAAGGTCCAGGCTCTGGCGCCCGGCCTCTTCACCGCCGTAGCACGCTCCCGCGGCGTCACGAAACCAAACGACGAGCAGGACAGGCGCCAGCGCGATAAGCGCTAACATCTTGTTCACCATGAGCCGCGACGTACGCGTATCCGTACCTTCGCCGGCTCCGTCGCGCTAACCGCGACCATCTCGCCGGCGCCTCAGGACCAAAGCCATGGATGAAGCACGCCCCATAACCAAAGAGTCAGAGATGCCAAAGGCGTTCGACCCGCAGGCCATCGAGGCCGGTTGGTACGCGCGCTGGGAGGCCGACGGCCTGTTCGTCGCCGACCCATTCACGGACAAGAAGACGTTCACCATGTGCTTCCCCCCGCCGAACATCACCGGCGAGCTGCACATGGGACACGCGCTGCAGACGGCGATCTACGACCTGCTGGCGCGGTACAAGCGGATGGCCGGCTACGAGGTGCTGTTCCTCCCCGGCTACGACCACGCGGCCATCGCCACCCAGAACGTGATCGAAAAGCAGCTCGCCCGCGAAGGCACGACCAAAGAGGAGCTTGGTCGCGCGCAGTTCGACGCCCGCGTCGACGCGTGGTACGAGGAGGTCGGCGCGACGATCATCAACCAGCTGCGCCTGGAGGGCGCGTCCATGGACTGGACGCGTCTGCGCTTCACCATGGACTCGCGCTACTACCGCTCGGTGATGACGGCGTTCGTCGCCTTTTACGAGAAGGGCTGGATCTACCGCGCGCCGCGCATCGTCAACTGGTGCCCGCACGACCGCTCCGCGATCTCGGACCTCGAGGTCGAGTGGCAGGAGCACCAGGACACGCTGTACTTCATCAAGTACCAGCTGGAAGGTGGCGGCGACGTGACCATCGCGACCGTGCGCCCGGAGACGATGCTCGCAGACACCGGCGTGGCGGTGAACCCGGATGACGGCCGCTACAAGGATCTGATCGGCAGGACAGCCGTCCTGCCTCTGGTCGGCCGCACGCTTCCGATCGTTGGCGACGACGCGGTCGAGAAGGAGTTCGGCACCGGTGCCCTGAAGGTCACGCCTGGGCACGACGCGCTGGACTACGAGATCGGGCAGCGCCACGGCCTCGAGATCGTCAACGGCATGCACGAGGACGGGAGCATGAACGTGCCGGGCCTGCCCTACGACGGACTGCCGGCGCTCGAGGCGCGCAAGCGAGTCGTGGACGACCTGAAGGCCGAGGGTCTGCTCGTCAAGGAGCAGCCCTACACGCACGAGGTGGGCCACTGCGACCGCTGCCACTACGTGATCGAGCCCTTGATCAGCGAGCAGTGGTGGCTGCGCATGGGCGAGCTGCGTGACAACGCGATCGCCGCCTCGGAGGCGGGCAGGGTGCGATGGCACCCCGAGCGCTACGAGCGGACGTACCTCGACTGGCTGCGCGGCTTGCGGGACTGGAACATCGGCCGGCAGCTGTGGCTCGGCCACCGCGTGCCCGTCTACCGCTGCGCAAACGGCCATACGATCGTGTCAGTCGAGCCACCCACGAAGTGCGCCGAATGCGGCAGCGAGAGCTTCGAGCAGGACCCTGACGTGCTCGACACGTGGTTCTCGTCCGCGCTGTGGCCGTTCGCGACCCTGGGCTGGCCGGACGACACCGACGACCTGAAGGCCTTCTACCCGACGGACATCAACTGCACGGCCCGGGAGATCATCAACCTCTGGGTAAGCCGGATGATCATGACCGGGATCGAGCTCATGGGCGATGTGCCTTTCTCCGACGTGGTCATCCACTGCGTCGTCCAGGCCGCTGACGGTCGGCGCATGTCCAAGTCGCTGGGCACGGGCGTCGACCCGCGCGACCTGATGACGAAGTACGGCGCCGACGCGCTGCGCGCCTGGGCGACGTCCGTCGCGATGTCGAGCCAGGACGTCCGCTTTGACGAAAGCCGCGTCGAGGGCTACCGCCGGTTCTGCACCAAGCTGTGGAACGCCGAGCGTCTCGTCCTGGGCTCTCCCGGCACGCCGTCGGGGTCGCTGGGCAGCCTCGAGGCGCGCGAGCACCTGGAGGACCGCTGGATCCTCTCCCGCCTGTGCGTGGCCGCCCGCGAAGTCACGAGGGGCATCGAAGAATTCACGTTCCAGGATTCGGTCAACACCGCGTACGGGTTCGCGTGGAACGAGCTGTGCGACTGGTACCTCGAGGCGGTCAAGGACAGGCTGCGCGACGGCGACCCGGCGGCGCAAGACGTCGCGTTCTTCTGCCTGGACAACCTCCTCCGCATGCTCCATCCGATCATGCCCTTCGTCACCGAGGAGCTCTGGTCGCGACTGCCGGGCCGTCGGGACTACCTGATGCGCGCGGAGTGGCCAGACCTGCACGACCGCTACGTCGACCCCGGCGCGGAGGAGGAGTTCACGCAGGTGATGGCGATCGTGGACGAGGTCCGCGGTCACCGCAACGCCGCGGGCGCGCCGAAGCGCGGAGGCGAGCTTCGGCTGGACGAGGTAAGCGGCACGGTGTCGCGGCTCGTCGCGAAGCTTGCCCTGGTGCAGCTTGTGGACGACATGGACGGCGGCACCCCGCTGGCGTCCGCGCCCGGCCGCGTCCGCTTCCCGTCGGGACAGGGCGACGCTCGGCGCGACAAAGAACGCAAGCGCCTCGAGGACGACCTGGCCAAGACCCGGGCCAAGCTCAACAACCCACAGTTCCAGGAAAAGGCGCCGCCCGAGGTGGTGGCGAACCTCGAGGAGCGCGCCGCCGGACTCCAAGAGGCGCTCGACAGACTGAACGCGCAAGACTAGACGGGCCAATGCCGTCTGTCGCCGTCATCGTCCCTGTCCTCCTGCCCCTGGTCGCGGCCGCAGTGATCGCCTTGATCGGCCTCGGAGGCATGGACCTGGGCCGCGCGGCCGCGGCGATCGGCTCGTGGGGCTCGGTGCTTGCGCTCATCGTCGTCTGGGCCCCGATCAGGTCGTCGCTCGAGCTCGCGCTCGGCCCGCTCGGCTTTGGTTCCTCGTTCGACATGCGGATCGATGGGGTGACGTTCGCGTTCGGCCTGATGATCGCCACCCCCACCGCGATCCTGCTGACGCTGCAGCCGCGAGCATGGCCTCAGGCCGCGGTTTCGCTGCTCGCCCTTGCCTCCGCGGTCTTCGCGGTCGAGGCCGGCGGCGTCGTCCTGACCGCGATCGCCGGGGGCACCGCCGCCACGCTGGCGATGATCCTGCTCGACACCGAGGATCCACGCGCGTCGCGCCCGAGCTGGGCCATGCTGCTCGCGGGCTGGCTCGCGCTGAGCTGGTTCGGCGTCATCCTTCAGGTCGGCGGAGGCACCGCAGTCTTCTCCGCCGTCCCGGTCGCGACCGTCACCGGGCCGCTGTTCACCCTGCTCGCGGCATCGGCGGTGCTGGTTTCGTGCATTTTTCCCTGGCGGACGTGGCCGGCCGAGCTTTGGTCGCGACCTTCGCTTCGCGCCGCCGGCGTCACCGTCGCAACGCTTTACCCGCTCGGCTTTTACCTGTTCGTGCGTGCGTATGAGCTCGGGGACGGCCGGTACCCACACGTGCTGTTCAACGTCGTTCTGGCGGCCATCGGCATCGCCGCCGCATTCGCCGCCGCGGCGCGCGCCCAGGCCGCGCCCACCCGCAGGCGCTTCCTCGGTGAGCTGGTTCCGGGGATGGGCGGATTCGCGCTCGCCGCGATCGCGATGGGCACGCCGCTCGGGCTGGTCGCGGGGCTGATCCTGCTGGCGACGGCTTCCTTGCTGATCGCCGGGCTCGCGCTGTTGCCCGACCAGGCCGGCATCGCCTCTCTGGTCACGATCGCCGCGGCCGTGGGGCTGCCACCGGGGATTGCCTTCGGTGCGCGCGTCCTCGGCATCGAGGCCACGTTCGAGGCGGGGGACTTCCTCGGCCTGGTCGGGATCGCAGGCATGGTGACCTGGGCCACCTGGATGGTCGGCGGCGCGCGCGCCATCGGCCTGCCTGCGGGGCGCGGCCACTCGACGGCTGAGACCTTTCCCCGCGTGTCGCTGGTCATCGCCCTAATCACCCTGGCCGCTGGGCCGGCGATAGCCGCGGTCAAGGTTGCCTACGCCGACCCCGTCGCCGCCGAGGTCATGCCGGCACTCGGCGGCGCATTGGCCGGCGGCCTGCTCAACGTGGTGACCGTCTCCAGCGTGCTCCCCGCGATCACCCTGCTCGTGCCGCTGCTGGCCTTCGGCGTGGCGGCTTACGCGATCTCGGGGACGGCGGCCATCCGGACCCAGCCCCGCCCGGCTGCGTTCGAGGTCCCGGCGGCGGCCGTCGCGGCCCGGGTGAGCGAGTTGCTGCGCGCGGCGACGGTGCCGGAGCAGTACCGGACGCTCTTCAATCTGCGCGGGCTCGAGGTGGCCGCGGCCGGCGGCCGGCCGGTGCTGTGGCTGGGCGCGCTCATCGCGCTCGGGTTCGCAGTCACCCGCTAGTGGTCGAGGTAGCGGCGGCGTTCGTGGCCTGGCTCGGGGTTTCACTCGTCGTCCTGTCGGACGCGCGGCGCGGGCTGGCGCTGGGCACGCTGCTCGCGGCGGCCGGCCTCGCCGGGGTCGCCCTGCCGGAGGCCGGGCCGGCGGGCGCGCTGGCGCTGGTCGCGGGGGGGGCGGTGGCCGCGGCAAGGCGGTTCACCGCGGGGCCAGGTGGGTGGGGGATTTTGCCGCCAGGCTCCACGCCACGCCTGATCCTGTGCGTCGCCGGCGGTCTCCTAGCCCTGTGGGTCGGCCTCGAGGTCATGACCGGCGAGGGTGCGGCGCTTCGCTTCGCGGTGATGTCCGGGGTGGGCCTCGCCGGCGCGCGGGCGCTTTCGAGTGCCGACACATCGGTAGCCCAGACGGCGTTCGCGGTGCTTGCGTTGGCGGTCGCCGCGGGGGCTGCGCTCGGCGCCGATGCCGGCGTCTGGCCGTTCCTCGCCGGCGCGGGCGCTGCCGTGGCGGTGACCTGGGCGCCCGGCCGAGTGCAGCGTGCTGCCTGAGTCGATCGAGCTTCTCGCCCTCGCCGCGTTCGCCCTGGCGATCGCCCTCGTCTTCATGCCGGACAGGTCACCTCGCCGGCGTCTTGCGCTCCAGGGCGGGGCGGGCCTGGCGGGGACGGCCGCGGTGGCCGCCGTGCCCACCTTCGACCTCGCTCTCCTCGTGCTCGTGCTCCTTGCCGTTTTTCAGGCCGCGCTGGAAGGCAGACGCCCCACAGCCGCGTGCTTGAAGGCCCCCGGGGTCGCGGTCGCCCTGCTGGCGCTGGCCGCGGTCTTCGCCCGCGTGGGAGGTCCCGAGCTCATCCATCGCTTCGCGGCCGTGGGTCTCGGCGCCGGGCTCGCCGCGGCCCTGGGTCTGCTGCCGTACCTCCACGTGTTCGATCCCGAGGAGCCGGTGACCGCGTCGCCAATCGGCTGGCTCGCTTTCGTCGGGCCCGTGCTGGCGGCCGTTATCGTCGCCGGCGCGCAGGGCCTGCTCCCCGCCGACGCCGGCGCGGCGTTCGGCGCGGTGCTCATCGGCCTCGGCGTGGTGAACATGGCGTGGGGCAGCCTCGCCGCGTGGCTTACCGAGAGCAACGGCGCGGCGTGGCGTTACTCCTTCGTCGCTGACTGGGGCCTCGCCCTGTGCGGGTTCGGCCTGACCCTGGCCGACGGCCGGCGCGCGGCCCTGCTCGTGCTCTTCACGGTGGTCCTGGGGCGGCTGCCGCTCTATCTCGCGTCGCGCCAGGCGGGCAAGGACAGGGTCGTGACCGAGCGGCCGGTCAACCTCCTCGTGGCGGCGGCTCTGGCCGGCTCGGCGCCGTTCGCCGGGTTCGCCGCGCGCGTGCTCCTGCTCCGTGGCGCGACGCAGCTGTTCTGGCCGCTCGCGCTTGTCCTGGCCCTCGTCATGCTGCTGTGGCTGCCGGGCTCGCTGCGCCTGGGCCGGAGCATGGGCCTACCGCGCGGCAGGCAGGCCCTCGGTGTGGCGCTCGTGCTCGCGCTCAACGTCGCCGCCGGCCTGTATCCCCTCCCGCTGCTCGCGGGGGCGCGGCTGTGATCCAGGTCCTCCTCGGCCTCCTCGCCCATGCGGCGGCGCTGCTCCTGTACCCGGGCCTGGCGGCCATGGCCGCCTTCGGGGTCCTGGTCGAGCTGGCGCGGATGCGCGTGGCGAAGCGAGAGTGGCCGGAGCTCCCCCGACGCCGCCCGAGCCCGGTGGTGGCGACGGTCGCCCTGTGCTCGGTCGTGGCCGCGGTGCAGCTGGACGCGCCCTTCAACCCCGTCCCAGGGGACGAGCGCAGCGTCGTGCTCGCGGCGGTGGCGCTCTCGTTCACCGCGTGGGCCGAGCTGGCGCTCACGGTCGAGTTCGTCGCCGCACCGGGTCTGCTGCTCATCGTCCAGATGTGCTGGCTGCTCGCCGTCCTCGGACCTGCTGTACAGCCCGAAAGCCTCCGTCCCCAGGCGCTCGGCAACCTGCTCGTGCCGGGCCTCCTCCCGGTGAAGATCTCGTGCGCGTTCCTCTATCTGCTCTGCCTGCCCGCGCTGCTGCGCCTCTGGCCCGTCACACGACCCGCGGACAAGCGCGTCCGGCAGAGGCTCGACACAGGCCGCATCCTTGGCTGGCTCCCGTACTGCGGGCTGTTCACGACGCTCTTCATCACCCCCTCGGGCGACGACGCGCTTGGGCTCCTGCGCTTCTTCGGCCTCACGTTCGGGGTGGCGGCCGTGGTTGTGGCGCTATCGATCTTTCTGCGCTGGAGGGGCAGCGCCGTAGCCCGCGGCCTCTATACCCGCGGGATCGCTCCCTTCGCGGCGCTCGTGCTCGCGATCGTGGTGGCCACCTCGGTCCTGATGCGGTGAGCGCGGCCGGGCGACGCTCCGGGTCTTGGTACAATCTCACGCCGTGCCCAAGCCCGATAGTTCCGCGTCTGCCGTCATCGTCAGCGGAGGCAAGCAGTACCGCGTTGCTCCCGGAGACCGCATCCTGGTCGACCGGCTGGCGGCCGAGCCTGGATCGTCGGTGAAGCTCGGGCGTGTGCTGCTGTTCAGCGACGGCGACGAGATCAAGGTGGGCAATCCCGCGATCGAAGGTCTCGACGTCGAGGCCAAGGTCATCGCCCATCGCCGCGGGCCGAGGATCGAGAGCCTTCGCTACAAGTCGAAGAAGCGCGTGCGCGTGCACGCGGGCGGACGCGCATATCTGACGGCGCTCGAGATCATCGCCGTCGGCGGTGTCGGTCTGGCGACCGAGGAAGAGGAAGAGGAGGAGAAGCCGGCCGCGAAGAAGAAGCCGGCGCGCGGACGCGCCAAGGCGGCTCCCAAGAAGAAGGCGGCACCCGTCAAGGCCGAGGCCACAGCCGAGGTGGAGCCCGTCGCCGAGGCTGAGGAAGAGAAGCCGGCCGAGAAGAAGCCGGCCCGGAAACGCGCGTCCAGGAAGGAGTCGAAGTAGTGGCACACAAGAAGGGCGGCGGCTCGTCCCGCAACGGCCGCGACTCGAACCCGCAGAAGCTCGGCGTCAAGATCTTCGGCGGCCAGCTGGTCAACGCGGGCCAGATCATCGTCCGCCAGCGCGGGACGAAGATCACACCTGGCCCCGGCGTAGGCGTGGGTCGCGACGACACGCTGTTCGCCCTGGTCGGCGGCCACGTGAAGTACGAGCGTGTCGGCAAGGATCGCCGGCGCGTGACCATCGCCGCAGATGCCGCGAGCGCGCAGGGCGCACCTCCAGGCAAGTAACGTCACGGGCTGACGGCCGGCCTCGTTTCGTCGACTCCGCGCACATCGTCGTGCGCGGCGGACACGGCGGCAAGGGATCGGCGTCGTTCCGGCGCGAACCCTTCGTCCCTCGCGGTGGACCTGACGGTGGTGACGGCGGGCGCGGCGGCTCTGTGATCCTCGAGGCCTCAAACGACGTCGCGGACCTGTCTCTCTACCGGAGACGCACGCGCTGGCAGGCGGAGCCTGGCGGCGACGGCGCCGGCGGGCGCAAGACCGGCCGCGGAGGCGCTAGCGTCACGCTGAAGGTGCCGCCAGGCACGCTGGCCGTGGACCAGGACGGCGCGCTGCTCGCCGACCTCGACCGGCCCGGAGCGCGGGAGGTGGTGGCCCGAGGGGGCGTGGGTGGGCGGGGCAACGTGCATTTCAAGAGCTCGACACGACGCTCTCCCGACTACGCCGAGCCCGGCCTCAAGGGTGAGGAGCGAGAGATCGACCTCGACCTGAAGCTGATCGCGGACGTGGGTCTGGTCGGCCCGCCCAACGCGGGCAAGTCGTCGCTGCTGAGGGCCATGACCGCCGCGCGCCCCAAAGTCGCGGACTATCCGTTCACGACCCTCGACCCCGAGCTGGGTGTGGCCGAGACCGCCGGCACGAGGATCGTCCTCGCCGACATCCCCGGACTCATCGAGGGCGCGGCAGCCGGCGCGGGCCTGGGGCAGAGGTTCCTGCGTCACGTCGAGCGCACGCGAGCGCTGGTCTACGTGCTGGACGGCGCCGAACCAGAGCCGTGGAAGACCCTCGAGGTCGTGCGCCGGGAAGTACTCCAGTTTTCGCCTGCACTGGCCGACCGTCCGCATGTGATCGCGGTCAACAAGATCGACCTGGGACCGGCGCGCCGTCTTCGCGCCCGGACTCGGAGGGCGGGGGTGCACTTCGTATCAGCGCTCACGGGCGAGGGTGTGCCCGAGCTCCTGGGCGCGATCGCGCGGTTGGTCGCCGAGTCCCCCGAGCCCGGCACTCCCGCGCCCGCAAAGGTGACGAGGCTTCCACTGCGCCGGTCGGACGACCTCGTCGTGGAGCGCAAGCCGTCCGGCTTTGTCGTCCGCGGCGAGCGCCTGGAGCGCCTGCTCGAGCGCACCAACCTGGAGTCGGAGGGCGGCCTGGCGAGGTTTCAGTCGGAGCTCGACAGGCTCGGCGTCAACGCCGCCCTCGAGGCTGCGGGCGTCGAGCCGGGAGACACGGTGCGCATCTCCGGGGTCGAGTTCGAGTATCAGCCGTGAGGATCGGCGTCCTTGGGGGCACGTTCGACCCCATCCACCTCGGTCACCTGGCGGCGGCGCGGGCCGCGATGGAGTGCGGCCGCCTGGACAAGGTGCTGCTCATCCCCACGGGCGTGCCACCGCACCGGCCGGCCACGGTCGCCGACGCCAGGCAGCGCATCGAGATGTGCAGGCTGGCGATCGAGGGCGAGGAGCGCTTCGAGGTCTGGGACGTCGAGGTGCGGCGCAGGGGGCCGTCTTACACCGTCGACACACTTCGGGAGCTGCGGCGGCGCTACCCGAACGACGAGCTCTTTCTGATCCTCGGGTGGGACGCCGCCAAGCTGCTCGCGAGCTGGCGCGATCCGGACGAAGTTCGGCGTCTGGCGAGCGTCGTCGTGGTCACGCGTCCGGGCAGCGGGGCGCCGGACGCGAGCGCAGGGATCATGTGCGAGAGACCGACGCCCGACATCTCGGGTAGTGCGCTGCGCCGCGCCATCGCGGCGGGCGACGACGTCTCCGACCGCCTGCCGCGGCGTGTCGCCGAGTACATCGCCAAACACAGGCTTTATGGAGATAATCGACGGGTTGGCTGCTGAACGGACGAGGCGACTCACGCCCCTGCAACTCGCCCGCCTGCTAAAGAGCGCCGCAGCCGAGAAGAAGGCCTGGGACCCGGTCGTGCTCGATGTCCGCGAGCAGACCTCCGTCGCCGATTACTTCGTGATCTGCGAGGGCGAGACCGACCGCCAGGTGCGCGCCATCGCGGACGCGATGGTGGAGGCGGCGAAGGCGAAGGACCGCAGGCCGCTGGCGGTCGACGGATACGAGGACGCGGGTTGGATCCTGCTCGACTTCGACTCCGTGCTCGCGCATGTGTTTCTGCCCGGGGAGAGGTCGTACTACGACCTGGAGAGCCTGTGGGCGCCGGCGGCGAAACGTCGCAAGCGAGCAGCCAGCGCTTAGCGCGTTCGAAACCCTCGATAGTCGCGACTATCGCGGTGTTTCGTCGGCCAAAGCTCTCGTTAGTCGCGACTATCGCGGTGTTTCGTCGGCGAAAGTGGTCGTTAGTCGCGACTATCGCGATTCGCGGATTAGCGCCAGGCGCGCCCGGCGTACCTGGGATGCAACGGCCGAGTGCGTGAGGACGTCTGGCGCAGTGAAACGAAGGATGTGATAGCCGGCATTTACGAGGGCGTTCTGCCGCCGCAGGTCAGGCACGAGCCGATCCCTATGATTCTGCCCGTCGAACTCGATCACCAGGCGGACGTCGGGGTAGTAGAGGTCAGCTCGCGCGAGAAAACGACCGTAGTCGTCGTAGAGGTCGACCTGGACTTCGGGCCGAGGCAGGCGAGCCTTGATCAACTGCAGCCTCAGGCGCGTCTCCATCGGTGACTCGGAGCGTGGTTCCGCGAAGCCAACTGCCCGCCTGAGTCTCTTGATTCCCTTGGTGCCGGCGCTGGCTTCGACGTAGCTGGTCAGGGCTCGCAAATCGACGATGCCGGCATGGAGCGCCATGTCGAGCGCCACCGTTGATTCGACGAGGTCGGCGCGGCTCCCGAGGTCGCACGCGGTTCGCAACGGAGTGGTGCATCGAAATCCCCGCCGGATCATGAAGTCGGCGTCCGGCAGCGAGGCGCGCCTCAGCCTCACACCCGCACGTGCTCGCGCGGGCAGGTCGCGAGGGATGGTGACCTCGATCGGCTCGCAGGGCGAGAAGTCGAGACCGAGTAGCCAGGCGGCGGTGTTGCCTGAAAACGCTGCCCGTTCAGGCAACCGCTTGCCGACTGCTCGGAGCGTCAACTCGACGTCGTGGTGCAGGCCGGTCCAGCTGTACTGGCCGCGGCTCATTCGCCGCCATGCACTCGTCTGGAGGCTCAGCCAGCTCAGTCCGGAGTCTCGGGCCTCTGCCACCGTGAACGGATGGGCCTTGAGCTCTTTCGGAACCGGCGACAACATCGCAACCACCACATTCGCTGGATGCGTCCTCGGGGACAACCCTGCCCGTTAAGAGCCGCGAACCCCTCGTTAGTCGCGACTATCGAGGTTCTTCGCCGACCAAACCCCTCGTTAGTCGCGACTATCGAGGTTCTTCGCCGCCCAAGCCCCTCGTTAGTCGCGACTATCGGGGAAAGGCAGGCCCGAGCTAGATCAGCTGCGCGTAGCGGTCGAATACATCGCGCAGATCGCCCGGCGGTTCGACGCGGTGCTTCTTCATCACCTCGAACAGGCTCAGGATGTGCCGCACGCCCGCGAGGGTCACGCCCTTCTCCCGCGTCAGGTGCTGGATGACCTGCACCTTGCTGATGTCGCGCTGCGAGTAGCGCCGGCGGTTGGTGCTCGTGCGGTGCGGCTCGATGAGGCGCGCGTCCTCGTACAGCATCAGCGTGCGCGGATGGGTCTCCAGGATCTCGGCCGCGACGCTGATCGTGTACAGCGGCTTGTCGAGGTCGCTGAAAGACTGGTGTTGGTTGCGCGAGTTCATCACCTTCATCGCAGCGAGTGCAAAACCTGGATGATGGCCGGCCCGAGGAGGACGATCCACAGCACCGGGAAGATGCAGCCCACCATGGGGAACACCATTCGCGAGGACGCCTGCGCCGCGCGCTCCTGGGCGCCCTGCCGCTGCCGGCGGCGCATCTCCGTCGCCTGCACGCGCAGCAGCCTGGCGATGGGCACGCCCATCTGGTCCGACTGCACGATCGACTCCACGAGATGATGGAGGTCGGGCACGCCGGCTGTGTCAGCCATGTGCTCGAGCGCGGCCATGCGCGGCCGGCCCAGCCGGATCTCGCGCAGCACCTTGCCGATCTCGTCGCCGAGGGCGTTGTGGAAACGTTCGGTGATGCTCAGCAGGCCTTCGTCGAGGCTCATGCCTGACTCCACCACCAGCGTCAGCAGGTCGGTCGCCTCGGCGAGCGAGCGCTGGATCTGGCGGCGCCGAAAGCCGATCCGCTGCTCGAGCCAAAGGCCCGGGGCGAGGAAGCCCGCCCCGGCGAAGACGGCGCCCCAGAGAGGCGCGCCGGCCACGACCGGAAGCCCGAAGGGGAACAGCACGCCCAGCGCCAGGCCGACGATCGCCATCAGGGCCGCGACGCTGTAGCGCACGGCCTGGAAGCCGGCCGGGGTCAGGTTGCCCGGATTGCCCGCCTGGCTGAGCTTCTGGCGCAGCTGGATGGCAGTCCGCGCCGGCAGGCGCGAGACGGGACGCAGCATCGACTCGAGCTGCTTGACGAAAGGCCGGGGTGCGGCGACGTGGCGGCCGTTGGTGGTCGCCGCGCGGAACTGGTCCAGGGCGACGAAGTAAGCGACGACGATGCCGGCGCAGATGACCCCTGCCGCGAATGCGACGGGCAGCACGACTAGGACTCCAGCGCCGTCATGCGCTGAATGAGTAGGTTGCCGATCAGGATCATGAACCCCGCAAAGGCGAGCATCGCGTAGCCCACCCACGTGGTCGTCATCGGCGAGTAATAGCCGGGGACGAAGAAGTACAGGCCGAGCGCGAGCAGGATGGGCAGGCCCGTGATGATGCTCGCCGACGCGCGCGACTGCGCGGTAAGGACGCTCATGTCGCGCTTGGTCTGCAGCCGGTCGCGCAAGGTGTCGGAGATGTTGTCTAGCACCTCGGCCAGGTTTCCGCCGACGCGGACGTGCAGCAGGATCGCGGTCACGATGAACTCCAGGTCCGGGCTGTTGATGCGGAGCAGGAGCGAGCTGAGGGCGTCTTCGACCGACGTCCCGAGCGTGATCTCGGTGGCCACCCGCTCGAACTCGGTCGATACCGGGGGCTGGGACTTCGCCGCCACCGTCTCCAGGGCCCGGTCGATGGCGTAGCCGGTCTTGAGCGAGTTCGACAGCAGCTGGAGCATGCTCGCGAGCTGGTCGTTGAACTGCTGCGTGCGCCGCCGCTGCAGGTAGGCGATGACCAGAGGCGGCAACAAGAAGCCGACCGCAGCAAGGATCACGGGGCCGAGCGTGAATCCGAACCGGAACAGGCCGATCAAGGCGCCCAGCGCCACCGCGCCGATGCGGAGGAGGAGGTACTCGGGGGCGGTGATGTTCAGGCCAGCTTGCGCCAGGTCTTCGCTGAGCGTCGGCTTGCCCTGGGTCTTGCGGCGCAGACTCAGGTTCTCGGCGGCCGGTTTCAGCAGGCGCTCGACGAGCTCGCGAGGCGTGGCCCGGGGCTCCGGCTCGAGCGTCGCCCGGACGCGCTCCTTGCGCACCCTGTCGAGGGCCCAGAAGAAGACGAGAATCGCCGCCGCCATCGGCACAGCGACGATCGTCTCCGGAGGCAGGTTCACTTGTCGAAGCCCCTAGAAGAGGCCGGGAAACGCCGCTTTGATCACCGCCAGGTTGACGCCCTTCGCGTCGCCGACGGTGGGGCACTTCGGGTCGGGCGCCTGGTCGCCTGGTGCGTAGTCGTGATAGGACTCGAGCGTGTATTTCAGCGAGGCGTAGGTGAGAAACCACGTGATCACCTCGGCCTGGCACTGGGTTACTACGACCGTCAGGCTGGTCGCGGTGCCGCCACCGGCCGCGACCTGCGTGCCGACCTTGAGGACGTGGAGCTGTGTGAAGACCGTCATCGACGCGACCTTGCCTGCGGTCGACACGGTGGCGATGACCGCGATGTAGTCGCCTGGGTGGATGTAGTCCGCCACCCCCTGCTGCTCGCTCGTGGGGATGGTCAGGGCGACGTAGCCACGGGGGATGGCGAGGTACTCGGACTGCCCGCCCAGCGCCTGGTTCGGCTTAGCGACGTCGTTGGAGGTGATCGGCTGGCCTGAGCTGATCGCCACCAGCGGCACCATCCCGGTCACCGAGGTCGCGTCCGTGAAGTACACCTTGGGGAAGGTCGCCGCCACCGAGATCGTCGACGTCTTCAGGTCGGCGGAGGTGATCGGCACCCGCGGCTCTATGTCCCTGGCGGCCACCACCACCGACTGCTGGGGACTGCTGTTGGTGGCGCTGGCGTTGAGCGCAACGAGGACGAAAGCGACGATCACCAGGACGGCGAGAAGGATGCCGAGGAGGGTGAAGGGCCGGCGCGAAGTAATTGCGCTAAACGTCCGCAAGGCCGACCAATCATAGGCAAGATATCCGGTGCCGAGCCCCCCTTACATGACACCGCAAACGACACTTTCCCGCCGTCGGGACTGCCAGCGCGGGCAGTCGTTGGTGGAGTTCGCCGTGTCTTCTGTGGTGCTGCTCCTGCTCCTGGGGGGGCTGGTCGACATCGGCCGCTCGATCTACGTCTCGGAGGCGCTTTCCAACGCTGCCCGGGAGGGCGCGCGCCATGGCGTCTGGTACGACTCGGCGAACCAGTCGCACCCATACCTCTTCGACGCTGAGATCAAAGCGTCGGTGGACGCTGAGCTGGCGTCGATAGGGCTGCCCGCCTCGGTGCTCAAGAACTCGAGCACCACCTGTCCGAACCCCACCGACGGCAACGGCTGGCACAATCCGCCGTTCGCCTCCTCCGCCTACCCGGCGACCGCGAACCAGCCGTGGCTCTACATCTGCTACAACAACACGGCCGGCGTCGACTACACGAGCCCCGCCACCAACATGGGGCAGCTCGACGTCAACGTGATCGTCCTCTACACCTACGGTCCGCTCACGCCGCTCGTGCAGTCGCAGTTCGGCGTGTTCCGCGTCGCGGTCAACCAGCACATGACGGTTCAGGGAAGTTGAAGCGAGGCATGCGGCGGGACGGACAGCGGTCCCAGGCCCTGATCGAGTTCGCGCTCGTGTCGCCGGTGCTGCTCCTCCTGCTCTTCGGCGTCATCGACATTGGGCGCGCGATCTTCTACTACGACACCCTCAACCACGCGGCCCGCGAGGGCGCGCGGGTGGCCGCACGGGCTTCCAACCAGCTCCCCACCAACACGGACGTGCTCAGCGCGGTGTCGGCGCAGATGCTGGGCGTCCCGGTCACCCAGCCGTGCCCGCAGGGCCCCATCAGCACATCGACGCCTCCGCAGAACGCGGCCTGGCTCTATGTGACCGAGCCGGCCCCGCCCGGCGCCGCCGAGACCAGCCCACCCCCCAACGCCCCCGGGGGCGAGTATTCGGCGGCGGCGGCCGGAGGGTGCAGCGCGGTCAACCCCGCGACCGGCAACGACCAGCTCCAGGTCACGCTGCGCTTCAACCTCGTGCTCATCACGCCGATCGTGGCCCAGGTGACGGCCGACCACGTGGTCATGACCGCGGCGGCCGTCTACCGCACGGAGTACTGACGGTGCGCCCTCACCCCCGACCCCTCTCCCCGATGGGGAGAGGGGCGAACCGGGCCGGAGAGCGTGGTCAGGCGATCGTGATCATCGCCCTGATGCTGACCGTGCTCATCGGCATGGTCGCCCTCGCGGTCGACGGCTCACGCGCCTACGCGCTTCGCCGTGACCTCCAGGCGGCCGTCGATGCCTCGGCCCTGGCGGCCGCGGACAAGTACCAGCAGTCCGGCAGCTACGTCACCGCCGAGCAGGCCGCGACCACGATCTTCGGCGCCAACATGCGCCTGTACACCGCCCCCGCGTGCAGCGGCTACGGCGCGCCCGGCGCGAGCCCATGGACGGTCACCTGCACCTACTCCGACGGCACGGTGCTGACCGACGTCGCCCGCGTCACCGGCCCGCAGGGCAGCCGCTTCACCGTCACCGCGACCCGCTCGCTCCAGCTGCAGTTCGCGCGCGTGCTCACCAATGGGGCGACGCCGACGCTTGGCGCGACCGCCAACGGCGCCGTCAACAACCTGCTCTTCAGCCCCACGGTGGCCGCGCTGCGGCAGAGCGGGTGTGGCGGGGCGGGCGGCACCTCGATCACGGTTAGCGGCACGGGCACCCTGAACGTTTTGGGCGACGTGGTGGCCAACGGCTCGATCTCGGTCGCGGCGGGCACCATGCGCGTCGGAGGAGACATATATTCCCGCTGCCAGTCCTCGATCGGAGGCGCCGTCAATGCGTGCTATCCCAGCGGCGCGGGCACACCGTGCAGCTTTCCGGACGTGGCGGGGGCGACGCGCTCCGGCTTTCGCCTTCCTGACCCGGGATTTCCCGCGCCCTCGGTGAGCGGTTCGCAAGGGATCCCCTCGAGCAACGTCGTCGTCTCACCTGGCGTCTTCGCATCGGCGGTCTCGCTCGGCGGGGGCCACTGCTGGTTCCTGAGCGGCGGGGTGTACGAGTTCCTCACCGGGGTGGTCAACAACGGCGATTTCGTCAGCAACGAGCTGAAGCCGCCCGACGAGCCTGAGGCGGGAAGCAGCACGACCCGGGCCGCCAACCAGTTCTGGGACACCGCCGGCGTGCAGTGCTCCGGCTCGACGCAAGTCAGCATCGTCGGCGGGCCGCGCGGCATCCCGGTCGGCAACTGGGCGTTTCTCCTCACCTCGACCCGGACCGACACCTACGGCGGCGTGTCCTACACGCGTGAGAGCGCGCCGTCGACGTGCTACCCGCAGAACGTCAACAACAGCGGGCAAAACGTGATGGTCGCGATCAGCAACGTACCGGGGGCGACTGCCTACAACATCTACGTGTCACCCCCGCAAACCGGCGGCACCTGCAGCGGCACGTTTGGCCTTCTTACGTCCGTCCCGGTGACGACACCCGTGCAGAACAACAACACAAC
>VBEK01000148.1 GCA_005889135.1 Chloroflexota bacterium | reverse complement strand
TCGGGTTGAGGCTCATCAGGTAGTTGATGACGTGGGCGTGGTAAGCGTTGGAGACCAACGGGTAGCCGCCGAGGGCGTTCGCGGACTTCTGGTCGATCGCGACCAGGGTGATCCGCGGGTCGGGCGCAGGAGCTGGGAACAGGCGGTCCTGGGCGGCATCGAATGTACCGGCGGTCAGGCCGGTTTGAGCTAAGGCGATGACCAGAAGGCCCGCGACCAGGCCCGCGAGGGCGAAGCGCCAGGAGAGCCTCCAGTTGCCCACCCGATCGCGGACCATGTCGCCGGTATGGTAGGCAGCGTGACCGAGCCTGTCGCTGAATCGCGCCGCATGGTCTTCCTGTACGTGGCGGCGGCCGCGGTCTTCGCGACCATCGCCGCCCGCGGCCTGACGGTCCCGCTGTACGCCCACGACATCGGCGCAAACCGCTTTGCCGTCGGCGCGCTGTTCTCGGTGGCGACACTCGCCGCCGCCGTCCTCTCCCTGCCGTCGGGCGTGCTCGTCGATCGCTTCGGCGCCCGCACCCTGCTGGCCGTCTCGCTCGTCATCACCGCGGTCTCGCAGCTGGCGATCGCCTTCACCACCAACGTGCCGCTGATGTTCGTGTGGCAGGTGATAGGCGGTCTGGCCGCCGGCATCCAGCAGTCGGCTGTATTCAGCGCCGTCACCGAGTCGGTGTCGCGAAGCCGCCTGGGGCGGGCGATGGGCTGGCTGACCCTGTCCATGCAGGCGGGATTCTTCCTCGGCCCCTCGATCGCCGGCCTCGCCCTGCGATGGATCGACCTGCGCACCGACATCGCGGTGACGACTGCGCTGCTGGTCTTCACCATCCCGGGAGCGATCGCCGTCAGCAACACCACCCAGCACACCGGCCGCGGCCTTTCGCTGCGCGAACCGCTGCGCGCGCTCGCGCGCCAGCCGGCCTTCGTCCCGGTGACCATCGGGCTGATCGCGACGACCCTGACCTGGGGCACGATCGGCGCCTTCCTGCCTGTGTTCGGCCGCGAGGCGCTGCAGCTGCCCAACTCACAGGTCGGCTACCTCCTGGCCCTGCAGGCGGTGGTGAACGGCCTGTCCCGCGTCCCGGCCGGCCGGCTGATCGACCGCCTGCCCCAGCGCTGGCCGGTCGTGTTCTTCGGCGCCATCGGATGGGCCATCGCCATGGTCGTGCTCGGGCACCTGACCGGATTCGCGGCCCCGGCGATCGTCCTCGCCATCGGGACCCCTTTCATGGCCGCCGCGTTCGTGGCCATGGGCGTGGTCTTCGCCGACCTCTCCACCGCGTCGACGCGCGGAGTGACGATGGGCATGTACGGCACGGTCCTGTTCCTGGGCCTGTCCCTCGGCCCGCTGATCTTCGGGCCGGTGGTCCAGGGTTACGGCTATGCCGCGGGGTTCACCGCGTGCGCGGCGGTGTCGGCCGCGCTGGTGTTGCTGATGGCGGCGATGCAGAGCGGGCAGCTGCGCCGTCGTACATCGCGAGCACCTGCCGGTGACTCGGAAACGCGATCTCCGGCAACGCGTCGAGCCTGAAGACGCCGACCTCGAACATCTCGGATCCAGCGCTGATCGCCGCTCGTCCGGCCAGGCGCCCGCGATAGGCGATGCCCACGATCGAGGAGGTCGTCATCTTCGCTACGTGGTAGACGCCCAGCAGCTCCAGCAGCTCCACGTCCGCGCCGATCTCCTCCAGGCACTCACGGACCGCTGCCCCCGCCGGGTCCTCGTCGTGGTTGACGAAGCCGCCGGGCAGGCACCACTCGCCGTAGCCAGGCTCGATCGATCGCCGGCCGAGGACGATGCCACCCTCCGCCTCGACCACGACGGCGGTGGCGACCTTTGGGTCTCGCCAGAGCACGAAGTCGTCGTCGGGACACGCCTCGACCTCGCGGCCCTCGATGATCCGCAGGACGAGAGGCCTCCCGCACCTGAGGCAGAAATGCGCCACCGAACCCGAGCTTAGACCGCTTCGGGCTCCGGCCTCGGTGTGTGTGGCTTGGGGGCCGGACCGCTCATGTCCGCGACCCGCACCTGGTTGCGCCCACCATGCTTGGCCACGTAGAGCGCCTGGTCCGCGCGGTCGATCAGCTGGGTGAACAGCGCCGCGTCGTCGGTCGCGGCGACGCCGACGCTGATGGTCAGCTTCAGCCCGCCTGGAAACGTCGCCGCCGCCACCTTGGCGCGGATCCGCTCCGCCAGGACCCGCGCTCCCGACTCCGTCGTCTCGTGGAGGATCAGCGCGAACTCCTCGCCGCCGTAGCGCGCGCACACGTCCGACTCGCGTGCTCCGGTGACCAGGATCTGCGCGAGCTCGGCGAGCACCGCGTCGCCGTTGAGGTGGCCGTAAGTGTCGTTGACCTGCTTGAAGTGGTCGAGGTCGATCATCAGGAAGGCGATCGAGTTGTGGTGGCGACGCGCGCGCTGCATCTCCAGCAGGAACTGCTGCGCGAAGGCGCGTCGGTTCGGCAGCTTGGTCAGCTCGTCGGTGAGCGCGTTCTCCTCCTGGGCCGCGAACAGCTGCGCGTGGCGGATGGCGATCGCGGCCTGGGACGCGACACCGTTGAGGAGGTCGGCCTGGTCCTCGCTCAACTCCCGCCAGGCGTTCAGGTACAGCTCCATCGCGCCCATCAGCTGTCCGGAGCGCTGGATCGGGACGACCAGCGCGTGCCCGGGATGCCCGCCCTGGTCCAGGCCTGGCGCCGACCGGTCGTCGAGGTTGACGACAAGCGGGCGCATGGCGGCGAGGGCGGTGCGCAGGGGCTCCTCCTCGATCTTGCGCACGCCGCCGCGGGCCCGGTTGGTGAGGTTGTACGACGCCTCGCGGTAGAGCTCGGTCTTACCCGGCCGGACCAGGTACATCGCCCCGGCGACCGCGCCCATGATCCGGCCGGCGTGCGTGAGGGCCACGTTCAGGACCTCCTCCAGGGCGAGCGACGAGTTGACGGCCGAGGCGATCGCCAGGAGGAGCGCCGCCCGGTCGCGGGCGCCGGTCTCGTCCGCCAGCGCGGCCTCGAGCTCTCGCGCCGTGCCGCGGAGGCGCATCAGCGACAGCGTCAGGAGGATGAAGGCGGCGACGAGAAGAACCGAGACGATGAGCAGGATGCCCGCCGGTTCCATCGAAGTCCGGATAGGTTAACGCGGCAATCTCAGAGTTGGATCTGTAACGTTTGCCGGGAGTGGAGCCGCTTTCCTTCGACGACCTCCCCCTGGGCGGCGAGTGGACGACCCGCCGCCGCACCATCACCGAAACCGAGATAGCCCTTTTTGCCGGCGTGGCCGGCGACCTGTCGCCGCTTACGATCGAGGTCGGCAGGGATGGTCCCCGCCCCGCGCCCCCGGCGCTGGTGGTGGCGATGGCCGTAGGGCTCGGCTCGGTCGACATGCCGGTGCCGTCGGTGGCCGAGTGGGAGTGGCTGAGCTGGAAGTTTCCCCGCCAGGTGCACGCCGGAGACACGATCTACGCCCGCTGGACGCTGACCCAGAAGCGGCCGCCGGTCGGCGGCGCGCCGTCTTCGATCGTGGTCTGGCGCGTCGACGTGCACACGGCCGACGGCGCCCTGTGCGCGGAAGGCGAGATCGGGGCCAAGGTCAAGCGGAACCTGACCGCCGGCCGGCAGGGCCGCGTGGAGCAGGCTCCGGCTGCCGCCGAGGTCACCGCCCCCAGGCGACGGCGGGGCCGGCGATCGCGGGCCAACGGCGCTGCGCTGCCCGAGCCTCCGGCGGTCGCGGCCCCGCCCGCCTCGGCCGCCAAGCCGGAGCGGGCCGCCGGGCCGTCGCGAAGGCGGCGCCGCCGGCGGTCGTCGGGGTCGGCGTCTCGCGCGGAGGAGCATGAGCCCCGCGCCGCCCACGTTCCGGAGACCGCCGCGCCGCCTCCGGAGGTCGCCGCGACGCCGGCCAAGGCCGGCGGGCGCGGCATCGGCGGCGTGCTGCGCCGGCTCAGAGGGACCTAAGCCGGGACTTCGAGCCCCTCCAGGTACTCGATCACCCGGCGCGTCAGCTGGGTCGGAGTGGACGCGCCGCTGGTCACGCCGACCTTGCGCGTGCCCGCGAACCAGGCAATGTCGATGTCCTCGAGGTTGTCGACGAGGTACGCGGGTTTGTGCCCGAGCTTCTTCACCACCTCGACCAGGCGCAGCGAGTTCGAGGACCGCGGGCTGCCGACGACGATGACGAGGTCGACCTCCTTCGCCGCCTCCACCGCCGCCTCCTGCCGCTCCTGGGTCGCCCGGCATATCTCGTTGTAGACCTCGGCCTGCGGGTAGCGGGACTTGACCCGCCCGATCAGGTCTTCGGTGTCCCACACGGAGAGCGTGGTCTGGCACGTGATCGCGATCAGCTCGCCTTGCAGGTCGAGCGCGTCGATGTCCTGCGGGTCCTGGACCAGGTGGACCTTGCCGGGCGCCTCGCCCATCACGCCCTCGGGCTCGGGGTGGCCCTTGCGGCCGATGTAGACGACCTCGTAGCCCTTGCGCGCCAGGTCGGCGACGAGCTCGTGCGTGCGCACCACGTCGGAGCACGTGGCGTCCACCGGCCTCAGTCCCAGCTCCACGGCGCGCTCCTTGACCTGCGGCGACACGCCGTGGGCCGTGAAGATCACCGTGCCGTCCTTGATGTGCTCGAGCCCGGCCAAACGGTTCGGCTGGTCGACGAGAGCGATGCCCTGCGCCTGCAGGTCGTCGGTGGCATGGGTGTTGTGGACGAGCATGCCGAGCATGTGCACCGGGCCCTGGGTCTCCTCGCGCACGCGTTTGGCGATCCGAAAGGCGTCGACGACGCCGTGGCAGTACCCGCGCGGGGTGATCTTGAGAACTTCCATCAGGCGGTTTCGAGTCTACGGGAGGCGGCATCACGGATAGTCGCGACTAACAGGCCCCTTCGTGACCCAAATCAACGGATAGTCGCGGCTATCCGAGGATCAGCTGATGCCGGCGAACAGGTCCTCTTCGGGTAACTCCGAACCGGGCTTGCCCCGCGCCAGCTGGTAGTACTCGGTCCCGAACGCCAGCTCGTAGACCTGGTCCTGCATCGTCGCAAACCAGGACTTGGGGTCGTTCTGGCTGACGTGCGCACGGAACGCGCGGCGCTTGCGCTCGACGTAATCGTGGACGTCCACCTGCGTGGTGACGAGCTCATCAGGCGTGCCGGCGATGCGCATGTTGCCGCCCATCGCCTGCCTTGCCTCTTCTGGCATCTGCTGCACGAACGCCTCCATCATCGAGCGCGGGATCGCCGTGTAGTAGAGCTTCTTGACCGGCAGGCCCTCGCGTTCAAGGACGTCGAGGGCGGCGTTGGTGACGAGGTGCGCCTTGATGTGGTCGGGGTGGCCGTACACGCCGTCCTCGGCGTACGTCACCACGACCGCGGGGCGCTCCTCGCGTATGAGCACCGCGAGCTTTCCCGCCGCGTCTTCGAGCCGGGCCTGGTGGAAGGAGCGAGGATCCTTGTTGTCGGGCGTGTCGACCATGCCCGAGTCCCGGTAGCCAAGGAACTCCTGGCGGTCGACGCCGAGAATCTCCGCCGCGTTCTTCAGCTCCACGGAGCGGATCTCGCCCAGGTGGGGCCTCGCGGCGGCCTCGTCCATGTTGTGGATCTCGCCCACCTCGCCGCGGGTGGCGGTGACCAGCACCACGCGGTGGCCGTGGGCCTTCGCCTTCATCATCGCCCCGCCGGTCGAGATCGCCTCGTCGTCGGGGTGGGCGTGGACTAGGAGCAGCGTCGCCATCTAGCTCAACAACTGGTCGGCGAGCTGGACTATGCCCGCGTGGCCGGGGCCGGGGATGGTGCGTTCGGCGGCGGCGATGACCTCCGACGGAGAGCCCTCGACGGCGACGCCAAGCCCCGCCCACGCGATCATCGAGGCGTCGTTGCGGCCGTCGCCCACCGCGACCACCTCCGCCTGCGGGATGCCAAACCTCTCGCTCAGAAACCGCACCGCCGAAGCCTTGTCGCTCTCGACACTCGTGAACTCGAGGTAGTCGGGCGTCGAGGTGGCGACGTTCAGCCTGCCCGCCCAGCTCCTCCGGGCGTCGGGAAGCAGCGCCTCCAGGTTCTCCGGCGTGGAGACGACCACCAGCTTGGGTGTGGTCGGTCCCATCGCCCGGTCGAGGTCGCCGACCACGTGCACCTCCATGCCCGCGTGCTCAGCGTACCGGCGCGCCTCGGGCCGGTCGCGGGCGACGATCAGCATGTCGTCGCGGTACGCCTGGACGTGGAGGTCGCGTTCCTGGGCGTAGCGGATGACCTCCATCGCGACGTCGTGCGGGATGCCGTGGTCGAGCAGGACGCCGCCGTCGAGGGTTCGCACCTGGGCGCCCTGGTAGCAGACGATCGGACCCTTCAGCCCGAGCCGGATCACCCACGGCACCGCTCCGGGAAACGGCCGGCCGGTGCACGCGATGACCGTCAATCCGGCCTCGACCATGCGCCGCACAGCCTCGACGTCGCGCGGGTCGAGCGTGAGCTCGAGTCCGAGAATGGTTCCGTCGAGGTCCAGCGCCAGCAGGCGATACCGAAGCGCGAGGGCTATCGCTTGACCTCGGGGTTCAGCAGGTTCGGCGGCCGGCCGCCGCGCACCGCCGTCGCCATGTTCCGCGCCGCCATCGCCGACATCTCCGAACGGGTCCGCACGGTCGCGCTCGCGATGTGCGGCGCCAGGACGACGTTGGGCATCGGGATGAGGTGCGGGTGCACGGCCGGCTCTCGCTCATACACGTCGAGGCCCGCGCCGGCGAGCTTTTGCGCCTTCAGCGCCTCGACCAGCGCCGCCTCGTCCACGACCGGGCCGCGCGAGGTGTTGACAAGGATCGCGGTGCGCTTCATCGCGTTGAACTGGGGCGTGCTGAGCAGATGGTGCGTCTCCTGGGTCAGGGGCACGTGGACGGAGATGAAGTCCGACTCCGCGATCAGGCGGTTGAGGTCGACGCGCGTCGCCCCGAGCTGCTCCTCGGCCTCTCGCGGCAGCGGCTGCGGATCGTAGTAGAGGACGCGCATGTTGAAGCCCTTCGCACGGTGCGCGACGCCGCGTCCGATGCGGCCGATGCCGATGATGCCGAGGGTCGCCCCGAAGACGTCCTGGCCGAGCATCATGTCGATCGCCCACCCGCGGAACTGGCCGCTGCGCGTGAGCTGGTCGGCTTCGACCACGCGTCGCGCGGTGGTCATCAGCAGGGTGAACGCGAAGTCCGCAGTGGCGTCGTCCAGCACGCCGGGCGTGTTGGTGACCATGACCTTGCGCGCCGTCGCGGCCGGGACGTCGATGTTGTCGAACCCGACCGCCACGTTGCTCACGCACTTGAGGCCGGGCGTGGAGAGAACGGTGTCGCGGATCGGGTCCATGAGCTGGCTGACGATGCCGACGCACCCCTCCGCCGCCTCGCGGATGCTGGGCTCGTCGAGCGGCCGGCCCGCCGGGTACTGCAACACCTCAGCAGCCTCGGCCAGGATGGCAGGGCCAGGGTCGAGGATCGGGTGCATCAGCAGCACGCGGGCGCGGCCGCTTGAGCTCATGGATTCAATCCCAGCTCACTGGCGATCGGTTTCAGGGCGTCGCGGACGAACTCCACGTGCTCGTCGAAGGGTACGCCCAGCACCTCCGCGCCCGCGACCAGCTCCTCCCGATGCACGCCGCGTGCGAAGGCCTTGTCCTTCATCTTCTTGCGTACCGTGCTTGCCTCAACAGCGCTCAGGGACCTGTCCGGCTTGACCAGGGCGCAGGCGATGATGAACCCACACATCTCGTCGACCGCGTAGAGGGCCTTGCGCGCGTTCGTGTCGCGTGGCACGTTCAGGTAGTCGGCGTGCGAAGCGATGTCTTCGAGGATGTCCTCAGGCCAGCCCTTCTCACGAAGCATCTGGATGCCGCGCATGGGGTGAAGCTCGGCGGTCGGGCCGGACTCGTAATCCCAGTCGTGGATCAGGCCGAGCACGGACCAGCGCTCCTCATCCTCGCCGAAGCGCCGCGCGTAGGCGCGCATTGCGGCCTCGACGCTGCGCATGTGCCGGCGCAGCTGCTCCGACTTCGTCATCGAGGTCACGAGCTCCCACGTCTCTTCGCGCGTCGGTGTGCTGGTGCTCAGGCGAGAACCTCCTTCAATGCGTCGAGCAGCGCGGCGTGCTGCTCGCGGGTGCCGACAGTGACGCGGATCCAGCCCACGATCGGCTCACGATCGTAATGGCGGACCAGGATCTTGCGCTCGCGCAGCGCCGTCACGACCTCGGCCGCGGGCCTTGGCGGACGCGCGAAGACGAAGTTCGTGGCCGAGTCGACGACCTCGAATCCCAGCTCCTCCAGCGCGCGCGCGAGCTCGCCGCGATTCCGCACGACCTCCTCGACCAGTCGCCGGTGGTGCGCCTCGTCCTCGATCGCGGCCACGGCCGCCGCGATGGCGAGGCGGTCGACGTTGTACGAATCCTTCACCGCGTCCAGCGCCTCGATCAGGTCGGGGCTGCCCAGTGCGAAGCCGATGCGCATCCCCGCGAGCCCGTAGGACTTGGAGAACGTGCGCAGGAGGACGACGTTGCCGTGGGTCTCCAGAAGGTCGAGCGCAGAGCGTGGCGCGAAATCGACGTAGGCCTCGTCGATCGCGACCACGCCGGACGACGCCGCGACCGCCGCCCGCACGTGGTGGGCGTCGAAGAGAGCACCGGTCGGCGAGTTGGGGTTGACGATGAACTTGAGCGGGGACGGGTCGGGGCCGAGGCTCGGAGGCAGCTCGGCGAAGTCCTCCGTCGGATGCCGCGATGGCTCGGCCTCGTGGATCCGGCACAGCGGCTCGAACAGCGGGTAGGTCGGGGTCGGAAAGGCGACGGTGTCGCCCGCGCCGGCGAAGGCGCGAAAGCACAGCTCGATCAGCTCGTCGCCGCCGTTGCCGACGGTTACCCGCGACGGCTCGAGCCCGAACCTGCGGGCGACCGCTTCGCGGGCGGGCTGCGCGGTCGGGCTGGGGTAGAGCCGCAGCGAGTCGTCGGCCGCGTGCTTGATCGCCTCGATGACCCGCGGCGACGGAGGCAGCGGCGACTCGTTGGTGTTCAGCTTCACCCAGCCCGCTCCGTCGGGCGGCTGCTCGCCCGGGACGTAGGGGTGGAAGCCCTCGAGGCCCCTCCTCAGGATGCTTTTCGGCATTTACGAAGTCCGCCGGGAGCTGAGCGCCGGATCTTTGGCGCCCAAGGCGGCCGATACGTGCGTCAGGGGGCCCGTCTCTTCGTCGTCACGCATCAACGGATGCGCTCCTCCTCGATCCACCCCTTCCTTCGTCTCGGCTCACCTGGCCACCAAATCTCTCGGCGCTCCCTCCCGGCGAACTTCGAGCAGGAAAGTTTCAAGAGCGACGCGCGGGCTGACGTTCTGCTCGAGGTAGCCGAGCGTGTCGTAGGACAGCTCGAGCAGTCGGGCCCATCTCCCCTGCTCGCGGCCGCGGCTCGCGAGCATGCGCCGGCGGAGCTCGATCTGCCAGCTGGCCATCGCGAACAGGGCCGGGTCCTCCTCGTCCCCCTCGCTGCGCCGCCAGCCCATCTGCTCCGCGTCGAGCTGCGCGGCCACGTGGAGGGGGACGTCGGCGGGGGCGCCGAAGATCTCCTGCAGCCGGCGGGTCCACGCGTGGTGGAGCTCGATCACGCTCTCGTCGCCTGCGCGCCGCATGGCCCAGCCCGGGCGCCCACCGGCCAGCTCGGCCAGGAGCTTGGCTCGCTTAGGGTCCACCCCGTGAGACAGGAGCAGCTTCTCGATCTCGGGCGCGGGCACCGGATGGAAGAAAACCCGCTGGCAGCGCGAGACGACCGTCGGCAGGACCACGAACGGGTTGAGGCTCGGCGTCGTCAGGACGATGACACGGTGGGGATGCGGCTCCTCGAGGGTCTTGAGGAGCACGCCCTGGGACTCGTCGCGCAGGCGCCCGACCTTGGTCACCAGGACGATCCGATACGCGCCCACGGCCGGCTTCAGGTTCACGAACTGCTGCAGTGACTGCTCGTGGAACTCGGGCGGCTTCTCCGGGATCAGCCTGATCTCGTTGATGTGCAGGAGCTTGAGGCGATCGTCCTCCCAGTAGTCGGGGTGTCGCGTCAGGGGAGCCTCGGGCAGGAGCGCGGACGCGAGCGCGCGCGCCACCGTCGCCTTGCCCAGCCCCGACTCGCCGACGAACAGGTAGGCGTGGGCGAGGCGGCCGGTCCTCAGCTGCGAGCGCAGGAGCTCGAGCGCCTGGGCGTGACCGACGACGCCCGCGAACGCGTCCCTCTCAAGGGGCCCCCGCGAAATCACGGCGAAGCCTCAGATTTCTTGGCGAATATCACGGCACCTGGTTGGGCGCTGGACGGCTGGCCTTCGCCTTGATCTCTCGCTCGCGCTCGAGGCGCTGCGCGCGACCCTGCAGCCACACCTCGCGGATGCGCTGCAGGGCGGTGATGTTGGTCACGATCGCGAGCAGGAAAACGATCCCATAGAGAACCCAGCCGCCGAACAGCAGCCCGATCAACGTGGCCACCACGCGCTCCGGCCGCTGGAACAGGCCCGACTTGCACACGAAGCCGAGGCTCTGCGCGCGGGCGCGCACGTAGCTGACCAGGAACGATCCGGCCAGTGCGGCGAGCGTCGCCAGCACAAGCCACTCCTGGAGCGGCGGGTCGATGCTCACGAAGTAGGCGGCGAGCCCGAGGTACACCGCGCCCTCGGAGTAGCGGTCGAGTGTCGAGTCGAGGAACGCGCCATACGGGTAGGCAGCGTTGGTCGAGCGCGCAAGCGCGCCGTCGAGGATGTCGCACGCGCCGGCGAACACCAGCACCACGCCGGCCCAGCGCAGGTGGCCGAAGGCGATCAGCCCCCCGGCGAAGAACGTCAGCAGAACGCCCACGACCGTTACCTGGTTGGGCGTCAGCGGCAAGCGGCCGAGGGCTGAGGTCAGCGCCTCGGCGTGCCGCCGGACCCAGGCCTCAAACCGCGTTGTGAACACCGCTTACCTCCAGCTGTCGGGCGGGTTGGGCGGCCAGCGCCTTGCGCGCCTCGTGGTAGACGGCGACGACCTCGGCCGCGACGAGGTCCCAGGAGTACCGCCGAGCCTTCTGCTGCGCGTACTCACCGAGCCGCCGTCGCAGCTCCGCATCGCGGCCGAGGATGACGAGCGAGGCGGCGAGCTCACGCCAGTTTTTGGCAGGCACGGTGATGCTGTCTCGCCCGGGCTCGAGCACGGACATGTATCCGGGCACCTCCGTCGCGACCACCGGCAGGCCGGACGCCAGCGCCTCGAGCAGCACGATGCCGAAACTTTCCGCGCCGGTCGCCGGCGCGCAGAAGATGTCGGCGGTGTTGTAGTAGCGGGGCTTGACGCGTTCCGGCACGTAGCCGGCGAGCACCACGTTCGGCAGCCGGTTCCGCGCCACATACGACTCGACGCGGCCGCGGAGCGGCCCGTCGCCGACGATGATCAGACGGGACTGCGGCAGCCGCGAGACCATCGCCCGGTAGGCGCGGAGCAGGTCGCCAAGGCCCTTGCGCTTCTCCAGCCGGCCGACGAAAAGGATGTTCAGGTGCTCGTCGCGCAGGTGGCGGATGGGTGGCAGGCCGGGCCTGTAGATCGACAGATCGATGCCGTTGGGGATGACACGCATCGGGTAGCCGGGAAAGTAGCGCTGGACGAAGTCGCGGGCCGGCTCGCTCACGGTGATGGCCCGGTGCAGGTGCTGGAGGTAGGGCTCCAGGAACGGACGGCCGTAGAAGTAGCCGACGTTCGAGCGTGCGAAGGCGTGGAAGGTGCCCACGTTGGCCGTGGTCGACATGCGCAGCATCGTCATGGGCAGCGCCGGCATGAGCGGCTCGTGGAAGTGGAGGACGTCGAAGCGCTCCTCGGCGATGATGGCGGCCACCTCGTTGGCGAGATGGAAGCTCAACGTGATGCGCGCCACCGAGTCGTTGACCCGGATCGCGATCGGGGTGCCGATGCGGTAGAAGCGCGCGGCCTCGACGCCGACGTCGGCCCTGCTCGACGGCCCGAAGATGCGCGTCTCGTGGCCGAGGTTCTGGAGCTGCACCGCCAGGTGGCGGACATGGTCGTTCACCCCGCCGGCCGTGGCGAAGTCATACGGCGAAACGAGCCCAACTTTCATGTGCTGGACGAACCTCGACTGAAGGCCGGATTCACTCCGGCCGTCACCAGACGCGTGCCACCAAACGCCACCGCTACGGCGATCCCGCCCAGATCCGGTGCGGCACGTGCCACTGCTCGGGGTGGGCCTGAATGAACTGCTCGATGCGCCGCAGCACCCGCTCGGTTGCTCGCACCTGGTCGGCGCGCGAGTCGCCCGTGGACTCCGCGTAGATCAGAGGCGTGCCCTCGGCCATGTACGTATCGTCGGGCAGCCGGTAGACGCACACGGGAAGGAGTGGCGCGCCCAGCCGCAGCGCGATCGCCGCCGGGCCGAGCGGGATGGGCGCAGGCCGGCCGAAGAACGGCATCACGTGACCCGTGCCTGTGATGTCCCGGTCGATGGCGGTGATCACCATCTCCTGGTCGCGCAGGGCTTCCAGTACCTTGCGGATCCCGCCATGGTCGAGGGTCAGGACGCTGATTCCCAGGCGCGCCCGCGTTTCCCGGTACCACTCGAACAGCGCCCTCGGCTCGAGCTCCTCGGCGAAGAAGCTGACCGGGGCCAGCGTCGCCGACCAGATCGCGGCCACCACCTCGTAGGAGCCCATGTGGCACGACACGACCAGAACTCCCTTGCCGTAGGAGCGCGCCTCCTCGAGGTACTCCCAGCCCTCCACCTTCAGTCGCGGCCGCATCGCCTCGACGGGGGCGTTCGGCAGCTGCATGAGGTCGGCGTAAGCCTTGGCGTGGTTGCGGAAGTTCAGCCAGGAGATCCGGTGCAGGCTCGCGGTGTCCTTCTCCAGCTCCGGGCACGCGACCTTCAAGTTGTACTCGAGCCGCGGCCGCGCCAGCGGTGAGAACCACCACGCGAACCGCGCCGCCAGCACGGCGAGGGCGTACACCCATGGCCGGGGAAGGCGCTCGACGATCGACTGCACGACCTTGAACGCTCGCCAGGTCCACTCGCCCATCCCTCAGCGGCCGAACATGGGCCGAAACGCGTACCACTGGTCTGGTCGCTCCTTGATGAAATCTTCGAAACGGTCGACCACACGCTGCATCACACCCTCCTTCGTCTCGCCCTCGTGGAAGGAGAGGGCGGGGTCCAGGTGGATGTGATACCGGCCGGGCGCCATCGAGTACTGGCACGCCGGCATCAGAGCGGCCCCGGTCTTGAGGGCGAAGGCCGCGGGCCCGCCCGGCACGGTGGCGGCGCGGCCGAAGAAGCGCACGCCCACGCCCGGACCCTGCTCCAGGTCGCAGAGAAGCGCCACGATGCGGTTCGCCTGCAGCGCGTCGGTGATCGCGCGAACTGCCGCCCGACCGAGGGTGATGACCTCGAGTCCGAACCGCTGCCGCGTCCGGACGACCGCGCTATCGAGGCTGCCCGGGAAACGCTCCGCCACCGCGGAGATCCGGTAACCCAGCGCGCCGGCGTACGAGCCCGCCATGTCCCATGAGCCCATGTGGGGCACGGCCATGATCGCCCCGCGACCAAGCCCCAGCGCCGCGTCGAGGTGCTCGAGGCCGTCGATAGTCACACGCGATGTCAGCTCCGAAGGCGACAGGCTGCCGAGCAGGATGAAGTCCATCAGCATGCGACCGTAGTTCTGGAAGGCGCGGCGCGCCACACGCTCGACCTCCGGGTCGGCGGGCTCGCGTCCCAGCGCCGCCGCATAGTTGTCCATCGCGGCCCGCCGCTGGGCGCGGCTGAGCCAGAACCACGCGGCGCCGCCGGGCGTCGCGGCGGCGTGCCGCAACCCCGCCGGAGTGGCGCGCAGGATGCGGGCGCCGGCCCGGTAGCTAGCGGCGAGCAGCTGCGGTCGTTTTGGCCCGGGTCGTCGTGGCTCGGCGCTCGCGGCCGTCGCGGCCCTCCCGCCCATTGACCCCCGCCTTATCACCTTCGATGAACTCCTCCACCAACCGGCGCGCGTCGTTGTCGCTGTACTGGACCGGGGGCGACTTCATGAAGTACGAGCTCGGCCCCTCGAGGGATCCGCCGATGCCGCGGTCGAGCGCCAGTTTGGCGCAGCGCACCGCGTCGATGACGATGCCCGCCGAGTTGGGGGAGTCTACGACCTCGAGCTTGAGCTCGACGTTGAGCGGCACGTCGCCGAACGACCGGCCCTCGAGGCGGATGTAGGCCCACTTCCTGTCGTTGAGCCAGGGCACGTAGTCCGACGGCCCGATGTGCACGTTGTCCTTGCCGATGTCGTAGTCGAGCTGGGACGTGACCGAGCGCGTCTTCGAGATCTTCTTCGACATCAGCCGCTCCCGCTCCAGCATGTTCAGGAAGTCGGTGTTGCCGCCGAAGTTGAGCTGGTAGGTGCGCTCGAGCTTGACGCCGCGATCACGGAACAGGCGGGTCAGCACTCGGTGGACGATGGTCGCGCCGACCTGGGACTTGATGTCGTCGCCGATGATCGGCAGACCCTTGTCCTCGAAGCGCTTCTGCCAGTACGGCTCACGCGCGATGAAGACGGGGATGCAGTTGACAAAGCCGACCCCGGCGGCCAGCGCCTGCTCGACGTACCACTTGGTCGCCTCTTCCGAGCCGACCGGCAGGTAGCTGACGAGCACGTCGGCCTTGCTCTTCTTGAGGATGCCGACGACGTCCGCGGTTTCGCCGGGCGCCTTCTGGACGACGTCGGACAGGTACTTGCCGATGCCGTCATGGGTCATGCCTCGCTGCACCTTCACGCCCGTCCTGGGCACGTCCGAGAACTTCACCGTGTTGTTCGGCTTGGTGAAGATCGCGTCCGCGAGGTCGAGGCCGACCTTGTTCTTGTCGATGTCGAACGCGGCCACGAACTCGATGTCCCGGATGTGGTAGCCGCCGAGGTTGACGTGCATCAAGCCCGGGACCGACTCCTTGGGCGAGGCGTCGCGGTAGTAGTGCACGCCCTGGACGAGCGAGGAGGCGCAGTTGCCCACCCCGACGATGGCGACGCGGACCTTGTGGTCGCGGCCGCTCTGGTGACCGTTCCTGCGATTGGCGCTCATGCGCCCACCTCCTCACGAACTTTTGGTTTCGCCACGTGGGGTTGCGAGAGGCCGAGCATCTCGTCGAGGCGCTGGCGGTAGCGCCTGATGTTGTCGACGTCCAGCGAGCAGTACACCGACCGGCCCCCGCGCCGCGTCCGGATCACCCCGCCCAGGCGAAGCATGCGCAGGTGCCAGGAGATGCGCGGCTGGCTCATGCGCAGGTACTCGGCGAGGTCGTTGACGCTCACCTCGCCGGCCTTGGCCAGGCGCTCGAGGATGCGCAGGCGGGTGGGGTTGGCGAAGGCCAGAAAGTGGTCGGGCAGCTCGTTGCGCGGGTTCTGGAGAAACATAAAGGTTGCTTTATCCAATATAGCGCATCCATAAAGGCTGCGTTATGTATCGGCCAGGCATCCGCCCTTAGCGAACGTGCAAGCGCCGAGCGAGATTGGTCAGCAGCTCAGGGTCACGCTCACGGTCGCCGTGCCGGACGCGCAGTACTGGCTGGCGGCGCACGTGCTCGTGTCTTTGAGAGCGAGGGTGACCACCCCCCTGACGGCGCCGTGTCCGCCGCCGCAGACGATGCCGGTCACGGAGCCGTTCTGGGCCATGAATGCCGCGCCGCCCGGCCAGCTCTGCCCGGCCGGCAGCGAATAGACGACGGCGGAGACGTTGGTCAGGCCCGGCGTGCCGAGGGTGTAGGTGAGCGCCGGCGACAGCGAGCATCCGGTCCCACTGATCGGCGGCGGAGCGCATGTGGACGTGATCTGGCCGCTGAACGCGATGTGCGGGAACACGTGGAACTGGGCTGTCGTCTGGGCGGTCGCCCCGATCGCGTCGGTGACGCGGACCGTGAAAACCCAGTCCCGGGCGGCCGAGCTCGGTGGCGCGGGGAACGCGTTGGTGAGCGAGAAACCGTTCAGCCCCATGCCCGTCGGCAGGGAACCCGACGTCACCGCGTAGCTGTACGGACCGATGCCGTCGGCGTGGAAGGCGAAGGTGCCGCACACCGTCGCGCACCCGGCCTCGACGGAGCAAGGCGACCTGGGTGTGCACGGCGTTCCCGTCACCACCAGGCGCTTGCTGATCGAGACCGAGCTGGTGAGCGTGGCGATACCGCCAACCGAGTCCGCGACCCGGACCGTGAAGAGATACGTGCCGAGGTTCGTCGGCGTGCCGGTGACCTGGCCGTCGGCGCCCATGACGAGTCCCGTGGGCAGGGCTCCCTCGCTGATGTCCCAGGCGTACGGCGCCGCGCCCCCGGTCGCTGTTGGGCTCACCACGGTGTAGGCGAGGCCGATCTCGCCGGCGTGGAATGGCGCGGCCGTGATCGTCAATGGCGGAAGCGGGCTTGGAGAAGGAGACGGCGTAGGCGAAGGGAGATGCGCAGGGCTGGCCTGGCTCACCGGCTTCTGGTCTCCAGCGGTCGGCGCCTCGGCGCAGGCCGCGGTGACCATCACGACTCCGACCGCCAACGCCGCCCATTTCCGAGGCACTGGATTCGCCGGGCGCAGTCTATAGACGGCCGCCCGGACTTGGGTCTAGTTCGTGCGGCGCACCAGGTCCAGGAACTCCGCGCGCGTCCGCGGGTCGCGGCGGAAGGTGCCGAGCATGCAGGAGGTCAACATGTGCCCGCCCGGCGTCTCCACACCGCGCATCTCCATGCACAGGTGGCGCGCCTCGACCACGACGCCGACGCCCTTCGGGGTCAGGGTGGTGTTCAGCGCCTCGGCGATCTCCCGCGTCAGCTGCTCCTGGATCTGCAACCGATGCGAGAACACCTCGACCAGGCGCGGGATCTTGCTCAGGCCAACTACCTTGCCCCTGGGAAGGTAGCCGACGTGCACCTGGCCGAAGAACGGCAGCATGTGGTGCTCGCACAGGCTGTAGAAGGGGATGTCCTTGACCACCACCATCTCGTCATAGTCCTGGTCGAAGACCGCCTCCGCTACGACCTCCTCCGGCTTGATGCCGTAGCCGTCGGTCAGCTCCCGGAGCGTCCTCGAGACACGCTGCGGCGTCGCCTGGAGCCCCTGGCGGTCGGGGTCCTCTCCGAGCTCGGCGAGGAGCGATTCCACCAGTTCGGCGATCGGGTCGGTGGGCTTCGGTTTGGGCGTGGCCACGGTTGATCAGACAATTTACGTGGTGGATGCGATCGCTGCCGCACAGGCCCTCTCCGAGATTGGCTATCTCCTCCGGCAGCAGGAAAAGGAGCGATTCCGGGCCAAGGCCTTCTCCCAGGCGGCCTGGACGATCGCCCTGGCTCGCCCCGACCTCGATTGGCTCCATCGCGCCGGCGCTCTGACCTCCCTCGAGGGCGTGGGCGAGGGCATCGCGCGGGTGCTGACCGACCTGATGGAGCACGGGGAGAGCCGCTACCTGAACCGGCTGCGCGAGCAGATGAAGCAGCCGGCGATGGAGGACGAGTCGGACCTCGACTTCGCCGAGTACCAGGGCGACATCCACTCGCACACCACGTGGAGCGACGGCAGGGCGACCATGCTGGAGATGGCCCAGGGTGCCCAGGCCCTCGGCTACAGCTACCTCGGGATCACCGACCACTCCCCTCGCATCACCGTCGTCCACGGCCTCGACGCCGAGCGGCTCGTCGCGCAGTCGCGCGAGATGGCCGAGGTGCAGAGGCAGGTCGACGGCCTGACCTTGCTGCAGGGGATCGAGGTCGACATCCTCGAGGACGGCGCGCTCGACCTCCCCGACGCTGTGCTGGAGATCCTCGACATCGTCATCGCGTCGCCGCACGTCAAGCTCCGCCAGGACCCGGCGGCGATGACGGAGCGGATGCTGCGCGCGGTCAGCCATCCACATGTGGACGTGATCGGCCATCCGACCGGAAGGCGGCCGGGGTCGCGCGAAGGCGCGACGTATGACTTCGACGCCGTCTTCAAAGTGGCAGCCGGGCGCGGCGTGGCGCTCGAGATCGACTGCGACCCGGCGCGGCTGGATCTGTCGCCAGAGATGGCCCGGCGCGCCTGCGAGCTGGGCTGCAACTTCGTCGTCGACGCGGACGCGCATGCGCCTGCGGAGTTTGCCTACGTGCCGATGGGGATGTGGATGGCCCGCCGGGCGGGCATCCCCAAGGAACGGATTCTCAACTTCAGACCTGCCTGGGATTGAGGACGAGCAGGCAGCGATCTACTGGATAGTCGCGACTATCCAGAGCCCTCGGCGGCGCCGGATGCTGGTTAGTCGCGACTATCCGCCCCTTTGGTCCCGGAGAAGCCACGTTAGTCGCGACTAACGAGGGTTTTGGGGCACGAGATGCACGGATAGTCGCGACTATCGCGCGTTTTCGTTGCGCGGAATGTGTGGATAGTCGCGACTATCCGCAGTTTTCGGCGCCCGATGTACGAGCTGACCCAATCCGAAGCCTGAGACCGCCTACGATCTCGGGGCGGTGACCAAGCTCGGGATCATGATCGAGGGCCAGGAGGGCCTCAACTGGGAGCGCTGGCGCCGGATCTGCGCCGACACCGAGCGCCTCGGGTTCGCCTCCCTGCGCCGCAGCGACCACCTCATCTCCCTGATGGGCCCGGACGCCGGCGAGCGTGACTGCATCGAGTGCTGGGAGTCGCTCGCCCTCGCCGCCGAGTGGACGAAGACGATCGAGCTCGGCCCCATGGTCAGCCCGATGACTTTTCGCCTCCCCGGCCTCCTGGCCAAGATCGCGGCCTCGGTCGACGACCTGTCGGGCGGCCGGCTCATCCTCGGCGTGGGCGCGGGCTGGAACGAGAACGAGCACGCGGTCTTCGGCATCCCCTTCTACACCGAGAAGGAACGCTTCGACCGGCTCGAGGCCGGCATCACGACGATGCGCGAGATCTGGACGAAGACGAACCCGAAGCCAGCGCGCGACCCGATCCCGCTCTTGATCGGCGGCAAGGGCTCGAAGCGCACGCTTCCGCTGGTTGCGCGCGAGGGCGCGGAGTGGAACTTCTCACGCCTGGACGTCGAGATGTTCCGCGACCGGCGGGACGCCCTCGACCGCTGCTGCAAGCAGGTCGGCCGCGACCCGGCGACGGTCAGGCGCTCGGTGATGACGAGCTACCTGATCGGGCGCGACCGCTCCGACCTGCTCGAGCGGGCGAGGCAGGTGCGCGAGGTGATCCCGTCGCTGGGGTCGATGAGCCCGGAGGAGGTGCTCGAGAACAGAAAGGACGCATGGCTGGTGGGCAAGCCGGCCGAGATCGCGGCCCGGATCCGCGACCTGAGCCGCCTGGGCATCGAGCTTTTCATGCTCCAGCACTTCCTGCTCGACGACTCCGACGCATTGGAGCTGCTCGGCAGGGAAGTTCTCCCCGCCGTCGCCTAACCTAGTCAGCGCATGGACTTCGAGCTGAGCGATTCAGAGAGGGCGTTTCGGGACGAGGTCCGCGCCTGGCTGAAGGCCAACGCCCCGCGGGACACCGAGGCCGATGGCGCCGGCGACATGAAAGCGTTCATCGAGCGCCGCCGGGCCTGGCAGAAGAAGCTCCACGGAGCGGGCTACGTCGGCATCACCTGGCCCAAGGAGTACGGCGGCCGTGGCGGCAGCTTAATGGACCAGCTGATCTTCAACGACGAGATGATCCTCGCCCACGCACCCGAGCCGATCAACGTCATCGGCCTGGGCATGGGCGGCCCGGTCGTGATCGCTCACGGCACCGACGAGCAGAAGAAGCGCTACCTGGCGCCGCTCCTTTCCGCCGAGGAGATCTGGTGCCAGGGGTTCAGCGAGCCGAACGCGGGCAGCGACCTTTCAGGCCTGCAGACGCGCGCCGAGGACAAGGGCGACCACTACCTGGTCAACGGCCAGAAGGTCTGGACGACGCTGGCGCACGTCGCCAGGTGGTGCATGCTCGTCGCCCGTGAGCGCAAGGAGGCGAACCCGCGCGACGGGCTGACCTACCTGCTCGTCGACATGGAGAGTCCTGGAATCGAGGTCCGGCCGCTCGTCCAGATCACCGGTGATGCGGAGTTCAACGAGATCTTCTTCAAGGACGTCAAGGTCCCGAAGGCGCAGATCCTCGGCGAGGCCGGCCAGGGCTGGGCGGTGGCGATGACGACGCTGCTGCACGAGCGCGGCACGCTTGGCCTCGCCCTCGCGACGCGCGCCCAGATCACGGCCGCCGAGCTCGCCGAGCGCGCGCGGAAGCTGGGTCGCGGCGACGATCCGCTCGTGCGCCAGAAGATCGCGCAGCACACGATCGAGGCGCGGGCGCTGCAGCTCAACGGCTATCGCGCGGTGACGGCGGTCAAGCGGAGCGGCATCCCCGGCCCGGAGGGCTCGATCCTCAAGCTCATGTGGTCGGAGCTGAACCAGCGCATGACCGAGACCGCGATGGACATCGCCGGGGCGGGGGCGCAGGTAGGCGACGGCGACGGCTGGAAGTACCAGTTCTTGCGTGCGCGCGCGAACACGATCGAGGCGGGAACGTCGGAGGTCCTGCGCAACATCCTGGCCGAACGGGTACTAGGTCTGCCGCGATCTCGCTAACCTAGAACCAGTGACTGCCGTCGCCTCCAAGGCCGCCGGCGCAGCAGAGGCGAAGGGCATCGACCGGAGCGTCATGACCGTCTTCGCCGGTCTGATGCTCGGCTCGCTCGTCGCCTCGCTGAACATGACACTCGTCGCCCCAGCGCTGCCGACGATCGTGTCCGAGCTCGGCGGGCTAGCCGACTACAGCTGGGTCCCGATCTCGGCGATGCTCGCCTCGACGATCGTGACGCCGGTCGCGGGCAAGCTGTCCGACGTCTACGGCCGCAAGCCGCTGTACATGACGGGCATCCTCGTGTTCGCCGTCGGCTCGGCGCTGTCGGGGCTGGCGCCTAACTTCTGGTTCCTCGTTTTCGCCCGGTTCGTCCAGGGCGCCGGCATGGGCTTCATCATGCCGCTCTCGCAGGCGATCATCGGCGACATCATCTCCCCGCGAGAGCGGGGCAAGTACCAGGGCATGATGGGTGCCTCGTTCGGCCTCGCCTCGATCATCGGCCCCGCGGCGGGAGGCTTCATCACCGACCACTTCACCTGGCGGTGGCTCTTCTTCGTCAACCTCCCGATCGCGGCGTTGACCCTGGTCGTGATCTGGTTCTTCATGCACGTGCCCAACGAGAGGCGGCCCCACGCCATCGACGTCTGGGGCAGCGTGACCCTCTCGCTCGCCATCGCCGCGACGCTGCTCGCGACTGTCTGGGGCGGCGTCCAGTATCCGTGGACCTCGTGGCAGATCCTCGGTCTCTATTCGGTTGCCGGGCTGCTGCTCGCCGCCTTTGTCTGGATAGAGCTCCACGCCGCGGAACCTGTGCTGCCGCTCAAGCTCTGGACGAGCAGCATCTTCACCTTCTCAAACATCGCGAGCGTCGCCGTGGCCATGTCGATGTTCGGCGCCATCTTCTTCCTGCCCGTCTTCGTCCAGGGCGTCGTCGGCAACAGCGTGACCAACTCGGGCGCGATCCTCGTCCCCATGCTCGTGGCGATGATCGTCACCAGCGTTGCCGGCGGACAGCTGATCTCACGCACCGGCCGCTACAAGCTGCAGCTCCTGGCCGGCCTGGCCGTCATGGGCGTGGGCTACTTCCTGCTGTCGACGTTCGACATCAACACCACGAACCAGGAGGTGATCGTGGCGATGATCCTCATCGGCCTCGGGCTCGGCACCTCCATGCAGACCTATGTGCTGATCGTGCAGAACTCGGTAACCCGGCAAGACATGGCGGTCGCCACGTCGGCCACGCAGCTGTCGCGCTCGATCGGCGCCGCGGTCGGGCTCGCCATCCTGGGCACGCTTCTGTCCCAGGGGATGGCGAGCTCGATGGCGAAGTACCTGCCGCCGGCCGCGCTCGCCAAGCTCGAAGCGTCGGGTGGAGGCGCCACGGCAACTGCGGTGTTCGACCCCTCGCAGCTCGCCAGGCTCCCGCCTGCGATCGAGCTGGGCATCCGCCACGGCCTGGCCGACGCCCTCCATCCCGTCTTCCTCGCCGGGGTGCCGATCATCGCGGTGGCGTTCATCGCCACCCTGTTCATCAAGGAGCTGCCCCTGCGGCAGACGGTCCACGTGACCGCCGGGAGGCCCACCGACTCCTAGCGCCTCCGCCTCTTAGCGTCTTGTTTTGGGCGTGCACGAAGGACAGAATGTCCGCTCGTGGATCAGGTCTCCCGTTCGGATCGGGTCGTGTGGTCTTTCTGGCTGGCCGCAGGCATCGCCTTCATCGGCGGGTTGTGGCCGTTGGTCTTCGGTGGCACGTCGAGCCGGGTGGCGATGGCAGTCATCCCATTTACCGTCGGCGCGGCGGCGCTGGCCGCCTGCGGGTTTTTCTACCGCCAGGGGCGGGCGATCACGGCGGTCATCTACTTCGTCGGCGGGCTGGCCCTTGTGTACGGCCTGCTCTCCATGCTCGCGGTGCCGCTCGAGATCGCGGTCCTGGGATCATGCCCCGCCCCGCCGGCGCCGTGCGCGCCAGGCGTGGGCCAACCGCTCACGGCCGGCGAGAACACGGGCATCGGCTTCGCCTCCGGCTTTGCGCTGGTGGCGATCTTCGTCGGCTTCTTCGGCCTGATGGTCGTGTTCCGGAGGCCGCTGCTTCCTCCCCAGACGCCGCCGATGGAGAGAAAGATCCCCCCGCTCACGGAGGCCAAACCGGCTCCGGAGGTCAAGCCGGCTGCGGCGACAGCCTCCGAGGCCCCGACGAGCAACGGCGCCGAGCCCGACGAGCCTGCCCTCGAAGAGCTGCCTCCGCACGTCGAGGAGGAGCTTCCCGAGCTGCCGCCCCACGAGTCGAATCCGCCTACGACCTAGAGCCGCGACGAGAAACCTCGGCGAGATATTCGGCGATCCAGGCGGCTCAGATTCGGGTGAAGCGACGAGCAGCGGAGCGAGCGCATCCGTTGATGCGCGAGCGAGCAGCGGAGGAGCTGAGCCCGAAGATGAGCTGCATGGGCGCCGAAGATCCGCCGAGGTGTTCGTCGGCGCGGCTCTAAACTGCCGTCTCGTGGATTTCGCGTTCTCCGAGGAGCAGGAGATGCTGCGCCGCTCGGCGCGCGAGTTCCTTGCCAAGGAGTGTGGCTCCAAGGTCGTGCGGCGCTTGATGGAGACCCCCGACGGCCACGACCCGGCGCTGTGGAAGAAGATCGCCGACCTCGGCTGGACCGCGCTGGGCATCCCCGAGGAGTACGGCGGCGTCGGCACGTTCCTCGACCTGATCGTCGTCCTCGAAGAGGCGGGACGAGCGCTGCTGCCAGGCCCGTTCTTCTCCACCATGGGGCTGGCCGTGCCCGCGCTCATCGAGGCCGGCACCGCATCGCAGAAGAAAGAGGTGCTCGGCGCGATCGCCTCCGGCTCCGCGCGCGCAACGCTCGCGCTCACCGAGCCCGCGGGCCGCTGGGACGCCGAGGGCGTGCGACTCGACGCGAAGCAGACCGGCGGCGGCTGGCAGCTCGACGGCGTCAAGCTCTTCGTCCCCGACGCCGGCGCCGCCGACCACATGGTCGTCGCGGCGCGCACGCGCGGCGAAGGCGAGGACGGCATCACGCTCTTCCTTGTTCACGGAAGACCGCAAGGAATGACGGTCACGCCGCTGGAGACCCTGGACATGACCCGTCGCTGGAGCGAGGTCCGCTTCGAGGGTGTGCGGCTCGACGCCGACGCGGTGATGGGCGAGCCCGACAAGGCGTGGCCGCGCCTCAAGCGCGCGCTCGAGTGGGCGACCGCCGCCCTTTGCGCGGAGATGGTCGGCGGGGTGCAGAAGGTGCTCGAGACCTCGACCGAGTACGCCAAGGCGCGCCACCAGTTCGGCAAGCCGATCGGCATCTACCAGGCGGTGTCGCACAAGCTCGCGGACATGCTGGTCCTGTCGGAGAGCGGCCGCTCGGCCACCTACTACGCGGCGTGGACGGTCGACGCGGACGCGCCCGACCGCTCCCTGGCGTCCTCGATGGCGAAGGCTTACGTGTCTGACGCTTACCGCAAGGTCGCGGGCGACGGCATCCAGGTGCACGGCGGCATCGGCTTTACCTGGGAGCACGACATGCACCTCTACTTCAAGCGTGCGAAGTCTTCGGAGGTGACGCTTGGCGACGCGACCTACCACCGCGAGCTGGTCGCCCAGGCCCTCGACCTCTAGGCAGCTCGGGATGCTGGCCTGGGTGCTGCTCGTGGCCGCGATCGCGACCGAGGTCGTGGGCACGCTGGCGCTGCGCGGCTCGGACGGCTTCAGTCAACTGGTGCCTTCGGTGATTACGGTGGCCGGCTACGTGGCGAGCTTCATCTTGCTCGCGATCGTGCTGAAGTCGCTGCCGGTGGGAATTGTGTACGCGATCTGGTCGGCGATCGGCATCGCGCTCGTGGCGGTGCTCGGCAAGCTGATCTTCAACGACCCGGTGCCGCCGCTGGCCGTCGCGGGCATGGTGCTGATCGTCGGCGGCGTGATCCTGGTCAGCGCGTCAGGCGCGAAGACGCACTAGCCG
>VBEK01000110.1 GCA_005889135.1 Chloroflexota bacterium | reverse complement strand
TGCATGCGATGCTCGGCAAGATCGCGCAAGAGGGCGACTCGTTTCGCTCCGGGCGCGCGAAGTGGATCGTGGAGAAGGTAAAGGGGCGGCGCATCGAGACCGTGCGCCTCACAAGCGAAGATTCGTGGCCGGACCCGTCGCTGGAAGGCTCGACACACGAGACCATGGAGGAGCGAACTGGCCACATATCGTGACCGCGCCGTCGTGCTTCGCAAGCTCGACTACGGCGAGGCCGACCGCATCTTCACGCTGCTGACGCAGACGCACGGCAAGGTGGGCGCGATCGCCAAGGGTGTGCGCAAGCCTTCGTCCAAGCTGGGTCCGTCGCTGGAGCTGTTCGGGCACGTCGACGTGCTGCTGGCTAAGGGTCGGGGGGAGCTCGACGTGGTGGCGCAGGTGTCGCGCATCCCGGGCTACCGGATCGAGGGCGACGTGGTGCGGATGGCGCACGCGGCCTTGATCGCCGAGCTGGCGGAGCGAGTATGCGAGGACCGGCACCCGCTCGACGGGGTCTACGAGCTGGCGGTGATGGCCCTGGGCGAGCTCTCGCGCGAGTCGGACCCGCGCCGGGCGTCGGCGTGGTTCTTGATGACGGCCCTGGACCTGCTCGGGTACGCGCCCCAGCTGGTGTCGTGCGCGTCGTGCGAAAAGCCGCTGGCGGCACGGCCGGCGCCGTTCTCGGCCGAGGCGGGAGGGTTCCTGTGCGAGGTGTGCGCCCTGCCGGCGATGGAGCCGGTGCCCCTGGCGGTGATCAAGGTCCTGCGGCTGATGGCCTCGGGTGACCTGGAGACATACCGGCGGCTGAAGCTCGACGCGCCGTTGATGAACTCGATCGAGGCCGTGCTGCAGATGCAGCTCGAGTACCACATGGACCGCCGGCTGAAATCGCTGGCGTTCCTGAACTCGCTCTCCCGCATTTAGCGGTCTCCCCTTCCCGCACAGCGGTCTCCCTCTCCCGCGCACCGGTCTCCCTCTCCCGCGCTAGCGGGAGAGGGTCGGGGTGAGGGCCGTGATAACTCGCTCTCCCGCGTCAGCGGTCTCCCTCTCCCGCGCAGCGGGAGAGGGCCGGGGTGAGGGCCGTGATATCTCGCTCTCCCGCGTCAGCGGTCTCCCTCTCCCGCGCAGCGGGAGAGGGTCGGGGTGAGGGCCGCCACTGCCGGCACTCGCGGCCTTCCCGCGCGCCTGAGGCCCGCGGCTGCCCGCACTCGCGGCGTTTCCCCGCGGGCGTAGCCGGAAGGGCCTTCAGCCCTGATGCGTCCAGTAGTAGAGGTCGCGGAGGCCGCCGATCATCCCCGTATGGAGGGCATCGTGGTCGGTCATGCAGGTGAAGATGCGCCAGGCAGGCCACATCTCGCCCCAATTGGTCTTCCGCTGCCGGTCGAGGTCCTCCTCGGTTTTCAGGTCAGCCCGCAGCGCCTCATAGCCCGCGTGCAGGAACTCGATCGCACCCGCAACGCTGCTCGGAATGACCAGCTCGGGGAACGTGAGCTTGGCTGCGCCGTACGCCCACTCGTGGTACATGAACCGCGTCGTCGCGAGGTGCGTGACCTGCCAGGCGATGGTCGTCACGGGCGCGGGATCTGGGTCGGGGATCTCGTAGTGGTACGTCCAGTGGCCGGGGCGATCCTCGTAGATCGTCCACGCGTCCTTGACCGGCTGCCAGAAGAACTCCTTGGCGGTCAGGCCCTCGAGCCTATCGCGGAGGCGGGTGTAGGCCTCGTCCATCGTGAAGAGCAGGGCGTCCCGCTGGCCCACTCGACGATTCTGCGCCCCTGCTAGGTTTGCCTCCGATGACTGTCGACCGGAACGAGCTGATGGACAAGGTTGTGGCACTGACGAAGCGCCGCGGCTTCATTTTTCCTTCGGCCGAGATATACGGCGGCCTCTCGGGCTTCTACGAGTTCGGGCCGTACGGCGTGGCGCTGAAGCGCGCCATCCGGGACCTGTGGTGGCGGCACATGGTCGAGCTGCGCGACGACGTCGTCGGCCTGGAGTCGACGCTGATCATGCCCGCCGCGGTGTGGGAGGCGTCAGGCCACCTGACCAACTTCGTCGACCCTCTGCGCCAGTGCTTGGGCAAGTGCAAGAAGCGCTGGCGCGCCGACCACGTGATGGGGGAGAAGTGCCCCGAGTGCGGCGGCGCGCTCGACGACGCGCGCATGTTCAACCTGATGTTCAAGACGTACGTCGGGCCGCTGGAGGACCGAGCGTCAGAGGTCTACCTGCGGCCGGAGACGGCGCAGGGGATGTTCGTCGACTTCAAGAACGTCATCAACTCGACGCGGGTGCGGGTGCCGTTCGGGATCGCGCAGCAAGGCAAGGCGTTTCGCAACGAGATCACGCCCGGGAACTTCGTCTTCCGCGTGCGTGAGTTCGAGCTGATGGAGATGGAGTACTTCGTCCGCCCGCAGGCCGACGACGAGTGGTTTTCCTACTGGCGCAGCGAGCGCCTGCGTTGGTACACAGACGTGCTGGGCCTGAACAAGAACCGGTTGCGCTTCTACGACCACCCCAAGGAATCGCTGTCGCACTACTCGAAGCAGACGACGGACATCGAGTACGAGTTCCCATTCGGGTGGGGGGAGCTGGAAGGAATCGCCGACCGGACGGACTACGACCTGGCGGTGCACCAGGAGAAGTCCAAGCAGGACCTGACATACCTGGATCCGGAGACGAACGAGCGCTACCTGCCGTGGGTGATCGAGCCGGCGGTGAGCGTGGAGCGAATCTTCATCACCCTGCTGCTAGACGCGTACGACGAGGACGTGGTGAACAACGAGCCGCGGACGTTGCTGCGGCTGCACCCGAGCGTGGCGCCGGTGCAGGTGGCGGTGGTTCCCCTATCGAAGAAAGAAGAGCTGATCCGGGTCGCCAAAGACGTCATCAAAGCCCTACGTGGTCAGTTCCGGGTCGAGTACGACCAGACCGGCGGCAACATCGGGCGGCGCTACCGGCGCCAGGACGAGATCGGCACTCCGTTCTGCATCACGGTCGACTTCGACACCCTGAACGACCAGGCGGTCACCATCCGGAAGCGCGACTCCACGGAACAGGAGCGGGTCAAGATCGCGGACCTCTCACCGAGGCTGAACTCACTGGCTGGCTGAGCCCAACCGCGCCGTCGGTTAACGCGGTTGAAACCGTTACTTGACGTGGCAGGCGTGCCATCGTGGCGCGTTGATTGACGATGCATTCGGTCAAGGGTACGGTGAGCGACATGGAGCGGACGTATCCTCTAAGCCCTCGATCTTCACGCGACCTCAGGATCGGCGACTACTGGACGGTGCCCTTGTCTGACGGCACGTTCGGATGCCTTCAGGTAACGGAGCTCCAGCAATCCGGTCCAGGCTCCTTAAAGACGCTCGTGGCGGGGGTGGTTGACTGGCGAGACGCGATGCCTCCGAGTCAATCCGATCTCGTCGGCCGCCGGGTCCTAGAGCAGGGCCTGACCCGAATCGAGGCGTTTACCGAAGTCGGATCGAGAGTAATCGGCAATACAGCCGAAACGGTCGGAAGGTCGGCTCTTGATTCGAATTACCGTGACTTTCACGTAGGGGCAGTCCATAACGTCTACGGGTGGCGTGCGCTCCCCAAGATTGTTGAGCGAGTCCTTCGGGAGAGGGGTTCTGGTCGTTGAACAGTGTGGGCCGTAGTTTCCGTAACGCGAACCAGGTGACGGTCCGAGGACCACACATCAAACTTGCCTGAACATCAGTGACGTTGGCGCCCGGCGGGACGACGAACAGCGATGGCGGAGTTCCTGATGCACGTGCCTGACGAACTCCTACGTGACGGCCGCCAGAGCTTGGTGTTCGAGGCCGGTCTCAAACAGGGCTCGGCCTTTGCCCGCGACGTGTCTGGTCGCATGGAGTCCGGGGTCTCGAACCGCTGATCGAACACGCCTAGACCCTTGTCACGGCGCGGCGCGGCGCACGGACCGATGTATCGCTACTCGTACTACACGTGACTCGGGCGGCAGCAGTACGGCCGCCGGCATAGATGCGCCGCGGCGCATCGTGGCGGTTGCGTTGCTACTTCTTGCGGTAGCGGAAGCTGAGGCTGTTCGAGCTCTGCTGCCCGTCGACTATTGCTACCACCGACACGCTTCCGGTGCCCGCCGGAGTCACGGCCGTGCAGGTCGTGGTGCTCGAGCAGACGACACTGGTCGCGGCTGTGCCGCCGAAGAAGAACGCGGTCTTGTTGACGGCGGTGTCGAAACCCCTGCCCGTGATTGTCACTGTCGTGCCGCCAGCGGCCGTGCCGGTGCTTGGCGAGATCGAGCTGAGTGATGGGATGTAGCTGAAGGTCGCGGACCCACTCGCCTGCGCTCCGTCGACGCTGACCGTGACCGTCACCAAACCGACGCCGGCAGGCGAGTTACCTGTGCATGCGTTGGAAGAGGCGCAGGACACGCCTGTCGCGGCCACGCCGCCGAAAGAGAAGGTGGTCATGCCCGGGGCAGGGTCGAAGCCAGACCCGGTGAACATGACCGTCGTGCCACCCGCGGCGGGACCCGACGTAGGCGATATTGACGTCAGTGACGCCGGCATCAGGTAGGCGAACGTAGACGAGCCAGAGGCGGCGACTCCGTCCACGGTCGCCGTCACCGTGACCGTGCCACTGCCGGCGGGCGACGTCCCAGTGCAAGTTGTGCCGCTCGTGCAGCTGACGCCGGTTGCGGCCGCGCCGCCGAAGCTGAAGGTCGTGGTGCCAGGTGCGACATCAAAGCCGCTGCCCGAGAAGGTCACCGTCGTGCCACCCGCGGCGGGCCCTGAGGTCGGCGAGATCGAGCTGAGCGTGGCGCAGGTATTGCAGGCGGACCCGTATGTGAACTGGTCCGCCGTGCTGGTCGCGCTGGTCCCATCGGCTGTCGTCACCGTGATGTCCACAGTCGCGCTGCCGCTCGGCGCGACGGCACTGAGCTGGTTGGCCGAGAGCACCGACACCGAGGTGGCGGGAGTTGAGCCGAAGCTCACCGCGGCCCCGGGCGTGAAGTCCGTGCCGGAGACGCTCACCACAGTGCCGGACGAACCCAAGCTCGGGCTGATTCCGCTGACCGTCGGAGCCGAGAAGGTGAGCCGGGCCGCGTACGTCGCCCAGTCGCACCCGGTGTCGCCGTTGGCGCTGGACCCGGCGGCTGCGAATTCCGCCGCGACCCAAACGTCAGTCGGATTCTGAGGATCGATGGCGGCCCCGCTGTAGTCGCCCCAGCGGCTCGTCTGGTTGGTGCCGAAACACGGGTTCATGTTGTAGGTCGCGTCGCCGGGGCGGATGGTCTGGCCAGGCGCCACCGTCTGCACGGGGGCAGAGGCGAGCTGGCCAGTGATGCGAACGCCGATGTACTGAGTCGAAGAAGAGATGTTGTAGACGACATACATGTCGCCCGCACCGTCGAGGCCCAGTGCCGGGTAGTAGAGCCCCCCGCCGGTTGAGGCGATGTCGAAGTTCTGGGTCACGTTGGGCCCTGCAGTCATCACCTGAATCAGTCGCGAGCACGGTCGGGCCGAAGTGTCGGCGGGCGGAAGGCACGCATCATTGCCGCCTGTCCACAGAACGCCGTTCTCCCAGACCGCGGTCAGGAACCGATCGTCGTTGGTCGCGATCGAGCCGGGCATGCCCTGCTGATCTGCGGCCGGCGGTGCCGAAGTAGCGGCCAGGCCTGGATCGGACTCGTTCCAGAAGACGTTGCCCTGTAGTGGCGTGCCCGAGATGCGCACGACGCCGATGGCGCCAATGCAGTTTCCGCCCAGAGTGCCGCAGTCGGTGCCGTTGAACACGACGTATTCATCCGAGTTGGATGTGATCTGAACGGCCGGCACGGGGCTCGACCGGGACGAATCAGGTCCCATCGCCGCGCCGTTGACGGGGGAGGAGCCGGCCAGCATCTGTGATTTCTGAAATACCCAGGTCGACTGGCCTTGGAAAAAGGCGGCCTGGTAGAAGTCGTTCCACGACAGAACCACCTTGTCCGAGCTCACGCCGATCTTGGGCTGGTCGTGAGTAAGCGTCGAAGAGTTATCCGCGGCGTATTGGAACCACGTGCCGGTCGCGTCCGTGCTCGCGGAGACGGCGATCACCACTACGCTGGCGTACGAGGGCGGAATAAACGCGACACCCGACGCGAACCACCGCTGGCTCACCTGATCGAAGAGCACACGCGGGTCCGAGAAGCTGTATCCGCTCGGGACCTTGAAAAAAAGGTTGAGGTCGAACAGCTTGAGCATGCCGCCCTGCTTGTCCCAAACCGAGCCGCTCGAGTTGACCATCTCGACGACCTGGTTCGGGCCCGCCGCGATCTGCGGGTCAGGCGGCGTCACGAATTGGTCGGAGCCTAGCGAGAGCTGAAGGTCCAGGCCGGCGCCGGCGAAGGCGCTCAAGACCTCTTCGCTGGAGCCGGTAGTGGTGCTGGAAGTGGTCAGCGCTGTGGCGACCTGAGAGGGCGGTCCCGGCGTGGTTTTATCCGTAAGCCGAAGCACGGGCCTGCGCGAGACGGCGAGCCCTGCCGGCGAGCGTTCGGGAAGAGAGCGCACGAGAACGGCGCCGCTTCGCCCGATGGTGACGGGATGGAACTTGCCGGGGGCGGCGGCCTGGGCGGCAGGCAGGAATCCAACAACTAGCGCTGCCAGAGCCGCCACCAACCCCGGAGCGACTCGACGCTTCATGCCGATCCCCCACGCCCGTTCTGGCCGGCCGCGAACGGCGCCATGATAGGCGATTTACCGCGGTTTGACCGCGTCGGCAACACGCGAGCTGCGACACACTTCCAGCCGTGGGCCGTGAGGTCTTCAGGACGTTCGAAGACGTGGTGAGATCGGTGGCTGAGCGAAAGGCCGCCGCCGCGAAGACCCGATTCGCCGGCACCGACCCCACCGCCGAGAAGCCTCGAGACGTGTACGTCGCCGCCTGTTCAGAGATCGCGCATGCGCTCGTCCCTGAGGGATTCCGCTATTTGAAAAGCAAGCAGGTGCTTGATCGCACGGTCGGAGCGTTTGTTCACCGCGTTTCCTTCCAATCCAGTGGTGACAACATCGCCGGTCAAAGCGTGGTCATGTGGATGCACGCCAATGTCCGGTGCAACGAGTTGGCAACGTGGCGTTCCCGTCAATCGAAGCCTCTCCGGACCGATGATTGGGTCGCCGGCGG
>VBEK01000109.1 GCA_005889135.1 Chloroflexota bacterium | reverse complement strand
CCCTGCCCGTGGTCCATCACGAACGGATAGGAGCGCGTGAAGCTCGGGGACATCGCCTTGGCGTCGCGGCCGATGAGCTCCGCGGCCTTCGGCCCGGGCAGGGCGGTCTTGATCTCGGGCTTTGGCGACACTAGAGTGTCCCGCCCCCGACGTCCCGCGCATCTTCGCGTCCTCGACGGCCGGGCGCCGGTGGCGCTGAAGCCGGCGTCAAGGGGCCCGGCGCGGCGGCGCCGCCCCCGCTACCCACGGCGCGGGGACCCCATAAGGTTTGCGCTCCTTGCCGCGCCACCCTTTCCTTGGCTCCGGCCGTCGAATGCCGCGAATCTGCAGCGGGCCGCCGGGGTCGTGACACTCGCGGGACAGGATAATGGTCGCGGTGGCCAGGACGAAGACGAAACCCGGCTATTCGGTGCGGGGCGCGACCCAGGACGACCTGCGGCCGATCATGGGCATCTACAACTGGGCGGTGAACCAGACGTTCGCCACCATCGACTCGGAGCCCCTCGACGCCGAGGAGGCGCAGCACTGGTGGGAGATGCACGGCAAGCGCTCCAAGCTGCTGGTCGCCACCGACGACACGGGCGTGATCGGCTGGGCCCGGCTCCTGCCCTGGAAGCAGCGAGGCTTCGACGTGGTCGAATGCCTGGTCTACGTCGACCCGGTGCACCATGGTCGAGGCATCGGCGCGGCGCTGCTCAAAGAGCTGACCGCGGACGCGCGAGGCCTGGGCTACCGCACGATCGTCGCCACCGTGGCCACGGACAATCGCGCCGGGCTGGCCCTTTTCACCAAGCAGGGTTTCGGGGTCGTGGGCACCATCCGCAACGCGGCGCACAAGTTCGACCGCTGGATGGACATCACGCTGGTGCAGAAGGAGCTCGAGGGCTAACTCCCCCGATAGTCGCGACTATCGGGGCATCTCGTGCCCCCAAACCCTCGTTAGTCGCGACTATCCGGCTAAGGACCCCCATTCATTGGGGGGTGCCGGCGTACGCCGGCGGGTACACCACCTTCATCACCCCGACGGCCTGCCACTGCCCGACCACGGCCGCGGCGCGTACGTTCTGACCCTCGTCCAGCGCCCCCGGCCCCGCGAACTTCACGCCGCCGCCGTTGATGCTGTCCCCCACCGGCACGTCGACCTTCAAGGCCGCGGCGCGAATCGACTCTGCGTCCACTTGACCCTGGACGTTCGGCAGCACGTGGTGGAACAGCGTCCACCCGCCGACAAATCCCGCCACAGCGGGGATGTCCATCGACGCGCCCGTGTACGCGGCCTTCGCCTTCGCGAGCAGCGCCTGCCCCGAGGGCGAAAGCGCGGCGAGGCTGATGTCCGAGTCGGGCTTGTCGGCGGCGTACACCCCGACCGACCCGACCCCCAATCGAGCGCTGAACTCGGGCATGCAGAACGCGGAGCTCGTGCCGATCGCGCCCTTGAACGAGACCTGGTTGCTCAGCAGCGCCCGCCAGATGTCGACGCCGTCGTCGAGGTAGCTAACGTCCCACAAGAAATCGGCGCTGTCCTGCGCCAGGCGGGCCGCGATCACGTTCGGGTCGTAGGCGTTCGGGTTGTACTCGATCACGTCGACCACGTCGATGCCGGCGGACTTCGCGAGCTCCACCTCCCCGCCGCCGACCGAGCGCCCGTACACGTCGTCGACCCGCACCACAACCGCGCGCGGCCTTGTGAGCGCGTACTTCGGGACCAGCACGTCGCGCGTGAAGGTCACCGCCATCCGTCCCAGGGAGCTGCCCGTGGCCACGGTGCGGAAGACGTAGTGCCTCTGGGCGGTGATGGGGTCGGCGACCGCGCCCGTCTCCCAGTACACGGTCTTCAGCTCCTCCGCCCGCGCCGACGCCGCCGCCGAAAGAGTGCTGCCGTACGTGCCGAGGATCGCCGGCACGTGGTAGTGCCTCACGAGCGTGTCCACGGCCGCGGCCGCGGCCTGCGGAGTGGTGGCGTCGATCACCTCGAGCCGCACCCCGGCGTCGGACGCGCGCAGAGCGGCCTGGACGCCGGCGAGCTCGGACTTGCCCCCGCTGGCTTGCGGCCCGCTCAACGGATAGATCGCGCCGAGGACAATCTCCTGCCTGGGCGTCGACTGCGCGCATGCGGCCAGCAGAAGGGCCAGGACCAGAGCGGCTGCCGACCGACCGACCACCGCCGACAGGTTACGCGGTGGCGGCCGACCTCAGCGCCGCGCCCCGCGCCTCTGCCAGCTGGCGCTCGAGCTTCGGCGCGGGCGCGTAGCCGTAGTTGACGTGCACGGTTCGCCCATCCGCCGCCATCACGACCGTGGTCGGCAGGGTGTAGACGTGGAATCGGTCGGCCAGCGCACGGTCCGCGACCGCGTCCACCTTGTCCACGCGCACTCCGTCGAGCTTCGACAGCGCCGGCTCCTGGTGCGTCTTGCACACGGTGCAGCTGTCGCCGGTGAAGTAGATGACGTATGGCTGGCCGGACGGCGCGGCCGTGGCACCGGAGCTGAGGCGCCGCGCCCGCCTTGAGCGCAAAGTCTCCAGGCCGGCGGCGGCGAGCACCACAGCACCCACCACCGCCAGAGCCCAGAGTTGCGCACTCACGCTCGGATGAACCCCCTGCGCTCGAGCTGAAAGAAGATCTGACAACCGAGGCAGTAACCGAACGCCAGGTTGACGAACGCCAGGACGGCGACCAGCAGAGCCAGCGCTAGCCCGACGACCGGCAGCGGGATCAAAAAGACCGACGCCACCGCGAGAAACACCCCGCCCAAGCCCTGAGCAAAGTTGTGGGGTTCGGGGCGGTCCTGCACCGGCCGCGGCTTGACGATGCCCCGCGGCTTCAGGACCTGGAAGTAGAGCTGCTTGAACAGCGCCAGCCTGGGCACGAACGTGCCCAGCAGCAGCACGACCGCGAGCAGCGGGATCAGCACCAGCAGCGGCCTCCACGCCACGCTCCCGAGGAAAGCGACCAGCACGGTCGCGACGATCCCGGTCTGGTTGACCTTGAGCGCGGAGTGATCGACGATCGACTGCGGCGTGCTCACTTCTCGATGGGCACCCGAATCGAGCTGCCCCACTCGGTCCACGAGCCGTCGTAGTTCTTCACGTCGGGGTAGCCGAGAAGCTCGTGCAGCACGAACCACGTGTGCGCCGAGCGCTCGCCGATGCGGCAGTACGCGATCACCTCTTTGTTGGAGACGACGCCCTTGCCGCCGTAGATCTCCTTGAGCTCGTCGTTGCTCTTGAAGGTGCCGTCCTCGGCGTTGACCGCGGTCGCCCAGGGGATGCTCGCCGCGGTCGGGATGTGGCCGCCGCGCTGCGCGCCCTCCTGGGGTAGGTTCTCCGGCGCGAGCAGCTCGCCCGAGTACTCCTTCGGCGAGCGGACGTCGACGAGGGCTGCTTTGCCGATCTTGTCCTGCACCTGGTCGCGGTAGGCGCGAATCTTCTCGTTGGTGTCGCCCTTGAAGTGGTAGTGCGACTGGCTGACGGCCGGGGCCTCCGTGGTGTACGGCCGACCCTCCTTCTCCCACTTGACGCGGCCGCCGTCGACGAGCTGCACCTTGTCGTGGCCGTAGTACTTGAGCGCCCAGTACGCGTAGGCGGCGAACCAGTTGTTGTTGTCCCCGTACAGGACGATCGTCGAGTCGGGCGAGATGCCGCTGCGGCTCAGCAGCTGTTCGAGCGCGTCCTTGGGCGCGATGTCGCGCGCGACCTGGTCCTGCAGGTCACGCCTCCAGTTCCAGCCGACCGCGCCTTCGATGTGGCCCTTCTCGTAGACGGACGGATCGACGTCGACCTCGACCAGGCGAAGGCCCTGGTCACCGGCATGTTCGGCGATCCACTCGGTGGATACCAACGGCTTGATCTGTGTTTGTGAGCTCAATTCCAACTCCTCCGGAGAATGCGAAATGACCAACGAATCGGTGACGACGAGCGATCGAATGGGCGCGCCCGGTCAGGGCGCGAGCAGACGACCGGGGCTAGCTACAGAAGCAGGCCGGGATGTGCGTCAGACGCTGGGCAGGCCAGATGAGATCCTGCATTAGACCGTCAATTTTAGGAAACGCCGGGTCGGAGTGGAGAATTCCGCAGAATTTGCGACGGTGTCGCAATTAGCCCTGACCAAGTACCAGGCGCTCGGCAACGACTACCTGGTCATGGACCTGCCCGGACCGCTCGACCAGATCGTCGCGCTGCTTCCCCGCCTGTGCGATCGCAACTTCGGCCTGGGGTCTGACGGCCTCCTGGCCTTCGACCCGGCCTCCATGCGCGTACGCATCTTCAACCCCGACGCCTCCGAGGCCCAGAAGAGCGGCAACGGTCTTCGGATCACGGCGGCCCACGCCGTCCTGGAGCACGGGGCCGGCGAGCGCTTCGACCTCCACACAGTCGACCGGTCCAACGCCGTCCGCGTGCTCTCCCGCGAGGGCCCCGAGGTCGTCACCGAGCTGGACATCGGCCGGCCGTCCTTCCGCGCCGCGGACCTGCCCGCCAACTTCGAAGGCGAGCCCGACCAAGTCGGCCTCGAGACGCCGGCGGGGACGGTGGTGGCGGTGCTGGTGTCAGTGGGCAACCCTCACTGCGTCGTCTTCGACCAGCCGGTGACGAGGGAGCGCTGCCTGGAACTCGGCCCCCACCTCGAGCGCCACCCGGCCTTCCCGGAACGCACCAACGTGCAGCTCTGCCAGGTGGTCGATCGCGCGCGCGTGCGCGCGGAGATCTGGGAGCGCGGCGCCGGCTACACGCTGGCCTCAGGCACCAGCGCCAGCGCGGTCGCCGCTGCGTGCATGAGGCGCGGGCAGGTCGGCGAGACCGTGACGGTCGCAATGCCGGGCGGCAGCCTGGCCGTGCGCCGCGAGGCGAACGGCGACCTGGTCCAGTCGGGACCGGCGCGCCGCGTCTACCGCGCGACGATCGACCTTTCGGACTTCTCCTGAGATCTACGCGAGCGCGACGTCGTCGACCAGCGTGAAAGTGTTCGAGGTTGTCGAGCCCTGGTGGTCGAGGAACGTCAGGGTCACATAGTTGCCCGCGTGCGACGACAGGTTCACCGTGACTTTCGTCCAGCTGCCGTTTTTCGTGCAGAGCGGAGAAAGCACCGTCGTGGTGGCGCCCGTCACCTCGTCATGCAACGTGGCGGTGAACCAGTCGGTCTTGACCTTGTCGCCGCAGAAGTTGCGGTACCAGAAGACCAGCTTGCCGCCCGAGGCGGGTACGTCGAAGGTCTGCGCGAGGGTGCTGTCACCCGAGAAGGGATTCGGGGAGCCCGGATTGCCGACCTGGCCGGAGTAGGTCCCCGCATGCGGGAAGTTGATCACGGCGTCGACGCCGGTCTGTGACCAGCCGGCCAGATCGCCGGACTCGAACCCGCCGTTCACGAGGCCCTTCGACGTCACGGTGACCGCGACCGTCGTGGAGTGGACCATCGACCCTTCGACGCCTGTGACCGTAACCGTGTAGGCGCCCGGGGTGACGCCGAACGGCGCGCCGATCGTCACGAACCCGATCCCACCAGCCGGCACAGAAGCATTACCGAGGATGACCGTCGGCCCAGCGGGACTCACCGCGGCCGAGAGGCTGATACTCGCCGCGCCATTGATCGCCGTCGTGGCGAGCACGACGTCTGCCGAGGTGCCATGTGCGAGGGTGATCGCCGCCGGGTTGGCTGTGATCGTGAAGTCCGGGATCGGGAAGATCTGGATGGTGACTTCGGCCCTGTGCGTGATGGTGCCTTCGTTGCCAACCACGGAAACTCCATAGTCGCCTGGCTGCACCGTCGACGCCACCGCGATCGTCATGGTCGAGGCCGCACCGGACGTGATCGAGCTCGGGCTGAACGACGCCGAGATCCCGGGTTCGTTGCTGAGGTACGAAAGCGTGATCGTCCCCGCGTCACCGATGGCGGACGTGGTCACAGTCACCGGCGGGAGCGGATACCCCTGCGTCGTGCTGAGGGTGCTCGGGCTGGCGGAGATCGTGAAGTCCCGGGCGATCCCGACGCCGTGCAGGGGAATGGAGAGCGGGGACGCCGGGAAATTCCCGGTGAAGGTCAGCGCGCCGTAGCGATCGCCGGCGGCGGTCGGAGAGAACGTGACCACGGATAGGCAGGTGCTGCCCGCCGCCAAGGGGTCGGGAGCCGCCGGGCAGTCCGTGAAGGAGATCGCGAAGTCGCCGGTGACCGAAGCGGTCATGACGAGCGGGCCGGTTCCGGAGCTCGTGACGCCGTTCACGGCCGGCTGGCTCGGCGCCCCGACGTCAACCGAGCCGAACTCGCCGGTCGTCGAGCTAAGGGTGAGCTGAGGGCTCCCGGCTGGCGTCAGGACGCCTGTGCCAAGCTCCCACGTGTCTCTGGCGTAGGTGTTCGGCGTCACGCCGGCGTTGAAGCCGCCGAACAGGACCATCCGGCCCAGCAAGGAGTCGTAGACCATCGACTGGCCGGCCCGCACGCTGGGCGCGGCGTCGGTCCAGTCGCGGATCCACTGGGCGCCGTCCCACTCCCATGTGTCGTTCTCCTCACCGAGGCTGTAGGCCTGGATGTGGTCGCCGCCGAAGAGGACGGTCCGGTCGCGAACGGGGTCGTATGCCATCGAGTGCCAGAACCTGGCGTACGGGGAAGGACTGGGCGTCATCCGCGTCCAGCTCGCGCCGTCCCACTCCCACGTGTCGGCCATCCGACCCGCGTTCGGATCGCTGCCTCCGAACATCACGACCCTGTGGCGGGTCGAATCGAACGCCATCCCCACGCCCTGCCGCGGTGAAGGCGAGCCCGCCGGGTGCGCCTGGCTCCACGTCGTGCCGTCGTACTCCCATGTTTCGCTGAGCCACAGCCCGAACTGGTTGAAAGCGCCGAACAGGACCATGCGGTTCCGCGCGGAGTCGTAGACCATCGCGGCGAACACCATCGGCGGCGGCGACGTCGACAGGCTCCGCTTCGTCCAGGTGGTGCCGTCCCATTCCCAAGTGTCAGAGCTCAGGTTCGTCGGCGTGGAGCCGCCGAAAAGAACCGAAACGCCGCGCGCGCTGTC
>VBEK01000108.1 GCA_005889135.1 Chloroflexota bacterium | reverse complement strand
GCACGACAGCGAGAATCAGGAGCGCATCTCGCCAGCCAAAGGTCGCGGTCAGACTGCCGGCGAGCGGCGAGAAGATGAAGCTCGAAAACGCTCCCACCAGCGTGATCGCCGTCAGCGCCTCGCGACGGCGAACGCGAAACCATTTCGTGACCACTGTGAAGACCGAGTTGTAGAGCACGGTGGCCATGGCAACGCCGATTCCCGCGAAAACGAGATAAAGCTGAAAGCGGTCGTGCACCTGTGACCACGCGACCACCAGCCCGGCGGCAAGCGCCGACCCACCCGCGAGCAGGACGCGCGGATTGTAGCGATCGAGGGCGATCCCGACTCCAACGCCGGCGACAGCCCAGACGGCGAGGGCAAGCGAGAACGCGGCGGTGAGCTCGAGCCGCGACCAGCCGAGCTCGCGCTGCATCGGCACCAGCACGATGCCAAACGTGTAGGTGAGCACGCCGTAGGAGACCGTCACCGTTAAGGCCAGCGTGCCGGCGACCAGCCATGCGTAGGCCGAGTCTTCGCCGGTCCGCGGCCACCTGGACATCACCGAAAGTCTATAAATGCATCGGCGATGTCCTCGTCAGGTTCAGCCCACTGCGTTGACCTACCGGCGCGGTCCGGCGGTTCTCCGCGGAGCTGACCCAATGGACTTCGAGCTCTCCCCACAGCAGGCCGAGTTTCGCGATCTCATCCGCGAGTTCGCGCGCCGGAGCATCGCTCCGGTGGCGCGCGAGTGGGAGCTCAGCGGGCGCTATCCGGCGGAGATCGTCGAGGAGATGAAGAAGATGGGACTCTTCGGCATCCTCGTGCCCGAAGAGCACGGCGGGAGCGCGGTCGACGCGGTGTCCTACGCCATCGTCTTCGAAGAGATCTCGAAGGCCTGGATGGGGATTGCGGGCATTCTTGGCTCGCACTCGCTTGCCACCTGGATGCTCGCCCGGTACGGCACGACTGACCAGCGTCGGCGGTGGCTGCCTGCGCTGGCGACCGGACAGCGCCGGTCCGGCATCGCGCTGACCGAGCCGGGCGCCGGCAGCGACCTGCAGGGAATCGCGACGGTGGCCAGGCGCGACGGCGCCGGCTACGTCGTGAACGGAACGAAGACGTGGATCACCAATGCCCGGCACGCAGACCCGCTGCCGGTGCTGGTGAAGACGGATCCCGAGGCCGAGCCTCGGCACCGCGGAATGTCGATATTGATGATCGAGGCGGGGACGCCGGGCTTCAGCGTCGGCCGAGACCTGGGCAAGCTGGGTTACAAAGGCACCGAGTCGGCGGAGGTGTTCCTCGCCGACTGCCACGTGCCGGCCAAGAACCTGCTGGGCGGGGAGGAGGGGCGTGGCCTCCAGCAGGCGCTGTCCGCCCTCGAGTTTGGCCGGGTCAACATCGCCGGCCGCGCGGTCGGCGTCGCGCAGGCGAGCCTCGAGCGCGCCCTCGCCTACGCCCGTCAGCGCCACGCCTTCGGCCGGCCGATCGGCGAGTTCCAGGCCATCCAGCTCAAGCTCGCGGACATGGCGACCGAGGTCCAGGCGGCGCGCTTGCTCACCTGGTGGGCGGCCGCGGCCCTGGACGCCGGAAGGAGGGCGGACCTGGAGACGGGGATGGCTAAGCTCTACGCGTCGGAGATCTGCATCAAGGCGTCGTTGGAGGCGATGCGGATTCACGGCGGCTACGGGTACTCGACGGAGTTCGAGATCGAAAGGTTCTACCGCGACGCGCCCCTGATGGCAATCGGAGAGGGGACAAACGACATCCTGCGGACCGTGATCGCCCGCCGCCTCTACCGCGAACTCGACGACGGATCGTGACGGGATAAGATGAAAAGAGACGCTAAAACGAGGGGAGGCTCCATGAAGAAGCACATCCTGGCGTTGCTGGCGGTGGCGGGCCTGGTCACCCTCGCGTGCGGCTCCGGCTCCAACCAGGGAGCCCAGGGCTCGACGATCGTCCTCGGAGCGCCGTTGGGCCTGACCGGATCGCTGACCAAAGAGTCGGCGCTGACCAAGCAGGGCTACGACCTGTGGCTCGACTGGATCAACAAGCAGGGCGGCATCAACGTCAACGGGACGAAGCACCCGGTGACCATCAAGTACTACGACGACACGAGCAACGCCAACCAGTCCGCGGTGCTGATGCAGAAGCTGATCACCGAGGACAAGGCGAACTTCCTCCTTGGTCCATACGGAAGCGCGGCCACGGCGACCGACGCCGCGATCGCCGAGCAAAATCAGATCCCGATGGTCGAAGCGAACGGTGCCGCGCAGTCGATCTTCAACCAGGGTTACAAGTACACGTTCGGCGTGCTGAGCCCCGCGAACAAGTACCTCCAGGGTGTCCTCGACATGGCCGCGACGCTCAACCCGAAGCCGACGAAGATCGCCATGCTGAGCGCCGACGACAACTTCAGCCTGGAGGTCGCGCAGGGCGTCAACGACTACGCGACCGGCCTGGGAATGCAGGTGGTGGTCTACAAGAAGTACAAGAACGGAGCCACCGCCCTGACCGCGGAGGTCCAGGCCGCCAAGGCCGTCAACCCCGACATAGTGCTCAACTCGGGCCACCTGGCGGAGGCGATCGCGATACACAAGGCCGCCAAGGAGCAGAAGCTGAACGCCAAGATCTTCGCCTACTCGGTCGGACCTTCCACGCCCGACTTCATCAAGTCGCTGGGCAAGGACGCCGACTATGTCTACGACGGCTCGCAGTGGACACCGCAGGTCAAGTACAAGTCGCAGTTCTATCTCTCGGTGTCCGATTACGTCGCCGCCTACAAGGCCAAATACCCGGGCGAAGGCGACCCCGACTACCATGTCGCCGAGTCGACCGCGGCGTGCCTCGCGCTGCAGCGGGCGATCGAGAAGGCCAACTCACTCGACGCCAAGAAGGTGCGCGACGCGCTCGCGGCGCTCGACGTCACGACGTTCTACGGCCGGATCAAGTTCGACAGCCGCGGCATCAACACCTTCAAGCCAATGGTGGTCGAACAGATCCAGGGCGGCGAGCATCACACCGTCTTTCCGTCCGACGTGGCCGACAAGCAGCCGATGTACCCGACGCCGAGCTGGGACCAGCGCTGACCAGCTAGAGGTTGGCCGACCTCGTCCAGCTGGTGATCATCGGCCTCCTGGCCGGTGGCATATATGCGGCGGTCGGGGTCGGCTTCAGCCTGGTCTGGGGCGTCCTGAACATCGTCAACCTCGCGCACGGGGCGCTGGTGATCGTCGGTGCGTACCTGACGTGGCAGATCTTCACCGCCTCCGGGCTCGACCCGTTCCTCACCCTGCCAATCGACGCCGTCGCGCTTTTCGCCTTCGGCTACGTGGTCCAGAGGGGCGTCATCAACCGGATCATCCGCGCGCCGCTGCTCTTCACGTTTCTCCTGACCTTCGGCCTGAACCTGATCGCGGTCAACGTTCTCCTTCTGATCTTCAAGTCCGACTTTCGTTCCGTCACCACGGCGTACTCCGGGGCCGGCCTGGATCTCGGCGGAATCGTGGTCCCGTACATCCGGCTGGCGGCGCTCGGCATCGCCCTTCTCGTGGCGGCCGCGCTTGCGCTTCTGCTCAACCGCACCAGGGTCGGTCTTGCCATCCAGGCGGTCGGCTCCGACCGCGACGCTGCTCAGCTGGTCGGCATCGACCTGCGCCACGCGTACGCGGTCACGTACGGCCTCGGTGCGGCCTGCGCAGGGGTGGCGGGCGGATTGATTGCGATGATCCAGGCGATCACCCCGACCGCCGGTGAGCCCTATACCCTCCAGGCTTTCGTCGTCGTCATCCTTGGCGGCCTCGGCCGCGTCAGCGCCACCGTGGTGGGCGGCCTCGTCTTCGGCCTCGTCGAGGCGTTCGCGCAGTCGATTCCGGGCTCTGGATCGGTGTTCGCCAACGCGATCGCCTTCGGCGTCATGGTGCTCGTCCTGGTGACGCGCCCGCAAGGCTTGTTGGGCCGGCTGCGGTGAGCACCATGACCACATCGCAGCGCTGGCAACGCATCCTCATCGTTCTCGGTTGCGCCGTGATCGCTTACGCGGTCCTCGCGCCGCTGACCTCCCTCGACGGTGCGCAAGCGCTCAACCTGCCGCTGCTGACGGACAAGCTGTGGTTTCGGCTCGCAACCATCACGGCGATGTTCGTGGTCATGGCGACGGCCTGGAACATCATCGGCGGCCTCACCGGCTACGCGGCGTTCGGAAACGTCGCCTTTTTTGGCATCGGCGCCTACACGACGGGGATGCTCATCGCCAAGGCGAAGTGGCCGTTTCTGCTGGCGCTTCCGCTGGCGCCCGTCGCCGCTGCGATCTTCGCCGTCCTGGTTGGACTTCCGCTCCTGCGGTTGCGCGGTCACTATTTCGCGGTCGCGAGCCTGGGCGTCGGCGTCGCCGTCGGCGAGCTCGTCCAGAACCTCGACTATCGAGGCGAGCCGATCTTTGGCGGCGCCAGCGGACTCTTCATGCCAATCTTCGCGGTCCCGAATCGTGACCTCTACTTCTTTTATCTGATGCTCGGCGCGGCCGGCGTTTCTATCGCGGTCACGTGGGCCGTCATTCGCAGCCGGTTCGGCTACGGGCTGATCGCGATCCGCGAGAACGAGGAGGCCGCCGCCGTCATCGGAGTCAACACAACCGCCTACAAGGTGGCCGCGTTCGCTCTCGCGGCGGCCCTGACCGGACTGGCCGGCGGCATCTTTGCGCAGTGGAACGTCTTCATCGACCAGGAGAACTCGTTTCCGATCGCCTACAACGTCGAGATGATCCTGATGGCGCTGCTGGGCGGGACCGGCACAGTTTTCGGGCCGGCTGCGGGAGCCGTTGTGCTGCAGCTGCTGATCCAGTTCCTGAGCGGCAGCCTTCCAATCACGCTCGACCTCCCGTTCGTGCCTGAGGATGCGATGCCTGTGCTGGCCCAGGTGGTCCTGGGCGTGCTGCTGGCGCTGGTCGTCATCTTTGCGCCACGCGGCGTGATCGACTTCTTCGGAGGCCGCAGCCGCCTGACCATCGCCTACCTGCGTCGATCGCTTCGGGAAACTTCAATCTGAGCTCCGAAGTGACTCCTCAGCTCGACCTGCGGAACGTCACGAAGCGCTTCGGCGGCGTGGCGGCGGTCGATGGGGTCACGTTCTCGATCGCCAAGGGCGAGATCCTGGGCGTCATCGGTCCCAACGGGGCGGGTAAGACCACGCTCCTCAACTGCATCAGCGGCGTCTACAGGCTCGACGGCGGGGACATCCGCTGGCACGGCGTCTCGATCGCCGGACTGGCGCCCTACAGGGTGGCGCGGCTTGGCGTCGGCAGGACCTTCCAGATCGTCAAGCCCTTCGGCTCGATGACGGTTCGCGAGAACGTTGCTGTCGGCGCCCTCTTTGGCAGCGACTCGGAACGGCCTCCGCTCAGGGCGGCGTTCGATCGCGCGGACAGCGTCCTCGAGCTCGTGGGCTTGCGAATGAAGGCTGACCTTCCGGTCAGCGCGCTGACGATCCCGGACCGCAAGCGACTGGAGGTCGCCCGAGCTGTGGCGACACGGCCGAAGCTGCTGCTCCTCGATGAGGTGATGGCCGGCCTCAACAATGTCGAGATAGACGACGCGCTCGAGATGGTGCGTGCAGTCCACGAGACGGGCGTCACGGTGGTCTTGATCGAACACGTCATGCGCGTCATCGTCGGCGTGTGCGAGAGGGTGATCGTTCTCGACCTCGGGCGGACGCTGGCAGACGGGCAGCCGGACGTCGTCCTGCGCGACGAGCGTGTGATCCAGGCTTACCTTGGCGAGCGATACGCAAGGCGGCTCCGTGGCGGCTGAGCCGCTGCTGCACGTCAAAGGTCTCACCGCTGGGTTCGCTGCCGGGCCGGTGCTGTTCGGCATCGACGTCGATATCGCACAGGGCGAGCTCGTGGCGCTCGTGGGCGCCAACGGAGCCGGGAAGTCGACCTTGCTCGGCACCCTCAGCGGTCTGGTGCGCGCGAGCGCGGGACGAATTGCGTTCTCGGGCCGCGACATCACCAATCAGCGCCCTGAGGCCATCGTCATGGCTGGCCTGGCGCATGTGCCGCAAGGGCGCCGACTCTTTGACACGATGTCCGTCGAGAAGAATCTCCGGCTCGGCGCCTACGCGCGACGTGACGGCAACATCGATGCCGAGCTGCGCAACGTGCTCGAATACTTCCCCGCCCTCAAGGACAAGCTCAACCGCGAGGCCCGCACGCTTTCTGGGGGAGAGCAGCAGATGGTCGCGATCGGTCGCGGGCTGATGGCGAGGCCGAAGCTCCTGATGGTCGACGAGCTGTCGCTCGGCCTTGCACCCAAGATCGTCGACCGGCTGATCGACGTGGTCAAGGAGATCAACACGGCCGGCACCGCCCTGCTCCTGGTAGAGCAGGACGTGCTCGTCGCGCTTGACGTCGCGCAGCGCGCCTACGTCCTCGAGAACGGACGGATCGTGCTTGCCGGTGCAGCCGCCGATGTCAAAGACGACCCCAACATCCGCAAGGCTTACCTGGGCCTGTGATGGCGTCATATCCGACCGCCAGGGCGCCGGATTCCTGACGCGCCGCGCCTAAACCGTCCCAACTTCATCCGCCATAAGTAGAGTGCGGGCCGTGGACACGGCCGCGCTCCTCACCCAGTGCGATCGCCTGGCAGCGCTCGCCGGCCGGCGTCTCACGCTTGGGACGGCGAACCCGGCGGCCGAGGCCCGCGCGCGCCAGCTGCGCGACCACCTGGACGGCTTCGTCCGTCCGCGGGTCGCCGACATCGACGCCCCGCTGCTGGTGCTGATCCTCGGACCGACCGGCGCCGGCAAGTCGTCGCTGCTGAACACGATCGCCGGCGCGGAGGTGAGCAAGGCGGGTGTGCTGCGGCCGACGACGAAGGACGCGGTGGTGTACGCGAGCGAGAGCGATGCGCAGCGCATTCTCGCAAGCGGCCGCCTCGGCGCCATCGCGAAAGACCGTCTGAGGCTCGCGGCCGCGCCCGCAAGCGCCGATGGCGTTGCGGTCATCGACGCTCCCGACATCGACTCCGTGGAGCGTGACAACCGCGAGCTCGCAGACGTGCTCGTCGAGATCAGCGATCTCTGCGTCTTCGTCACGACCGCGACCCGCTACGCCGACCTCGTTCCGTGGGAGGTGCTGCGCCGTGTTCGCGAGCGTGGTCTCCCGCTCGTGGTGGTGTTGAACCGCGTGCCGGCAGAGGAAGAGGATCGGGCGGCGGTCGTCGCCGACGCCCGGAGGCTCTTCGCCGAGGCCGGCGGACGAGGCGCCAAGGAGGCGACGGAGCTGATCGCGATCGATGAGGGCGACGTCGACCCGAGCGTGAGTGGACTTGCGCGCGACAAGGCACGCCCCCTTCTCGACCGGATAGCGCGCCTCGCCGCCGAGGCCGACGAGCGCCGCGCCGTCGCGGCCCAGGCGCTGGCGGGAGCGCTGAGGGGCCTCGCGCCGCTCGCACACAGCATCGCCGACGACCTCGAGCACGA
>VBEK01000147.1 GCA_005889135.1 Chloroflexota bacterium | reverse complement strand
GCCTCGCCGGCGCCCATCGCGAGCGTGACCATGATCAGCGATGTGATCGGGGCCCACTCGACGAACAGGCCCGCCGTCGGCGAGCCGTATCCGCTCGAGTCGACCGCCCAGAGGATGAGCCAGAAGACCGCCACCTCGGCGATGAACAGCGGCGCGTAGCGCACGGAGCCGCGCACCAGGCGCGAGATCCTGCGGCTCATCGCGGCCATGATCATTCCTGTGGGCCTCAACCCTAATCTAGTAGCGCGAGGCACCGTCTTTGTCCCTGTTCGAACGGCCCGGCGGGGGGAAGAGCGTGAGCGCTCACGAGGTCGAGCCGCTGGGAGGCGCTAGCCGCAGCTAGCGCGCGGCGAGCAAGGCGCCGCGGGCCTGGCGGAGCCGGGTCCACAAAAGACGCGCGTCGTCCGGGCCCGCGACCAGCAGCCGGCGCGGCGTGATGGTCGAGTGCCGGACCACCCACACGAGGTCGACGAGCATCGCCGCCGCGTAGGCGATGGAGGACGCGACCGCCGCCCCGCGGAAACCAAAACGCGGGATCAGGGCGAAGTCGAGGACCAGCGTCACGACCAGGCCGACCGCCGAGGCGAAAAGGTCGACCCTCAGCCGGTTGCGGCCCAGCAGGTACATCGACAGGATGCGACCCACGGAGAAAGCGATGATGCCCGGCAGCAACAGCCACACCGCCCAGGCGCTCTCGCCGAACGCAGGGCCGAAGAACACATAGACGACCAGCGGCGCGGAGACCGCCAGCCCCAGTGCCGCGACCAACGCGAGTGACGCGACGACGCGAGCGACTCTTTCCGTGACGCGGTCCGCCTCCTCGGCGTCGGCGGCGGAGACTCGCGGTGCGAGCACCGTGGCCGCCGCGTTGGCGATGAACCAAACCACCTCGGCCATCGCGGTGCCGACCGAGTACAGGCCCACCTGGCGCGTGCCGGCGAAGTAGTTGACGATCAGGACATCGAAGCGGAGATTCACGAACGATGTGACGTTGCCGAGGTAGCTGACGATGCCGAAACCGAGCAACGCGCGAAGCGTGGTCGAGCGCAGGCGCAGCGAGATCTGCCTCGGCGATGCAACCGCCAACGCCGCGAAGACGGCGGTCACGACCGCGCTCGCCGTCCACGCACACACGGCCCCCAGCGTGCGGTCTGCGAATAGCACGAGCGAAGCGACGAGCAGGAAGGTCGGGGACGCGTACTGCACCAGCAGCACCGCGTTGAAGTGGACGAAGCGCTGCCCGCCCTGCAGCAGGCTCTGGAGGAAGGCGGTCCACAGCATGAAGGGCAGAGCGGCGCTCGCGATGAGCACGTAGCGGGACCCGATCCCGAGGACTGAGTCCGCGTCCGTCAGGCCGACGTAGGCGAGGACAAACCCAAACCCCAACGTTCCCAATAGGAGGGCGAGGGATGCGGAGTGACCGATCAGCTCATCGAGGCCGATCAGCTGCTTGCTCAGGTGGTACACGTTGGCCGGGCCGATGCCCAGCTGGCCGAGCAGGGAGAGGATGGCCGACACCATCACCGCGACCGCGTACACGCCTCTTCCGTCGGGACCGAGGCTGCGCGCAAGGATGACATTCGTGACGATGGAGAAACCGAACGCGGCGACTCGCGTCGCCAGGGTTAGGGACGCCGACGTGACCAGGCCGCTCGCTCGCTGCTGCGGCTCAGCCTCCAAGCGACCTTCCCCCGGCGTGCCTTGACCGCGGAGGGACCGTCATGGCTGTACCGAGTCTAGCCAGGGCCGAATCGCTCGCGGCCGGTGAGGCCTCGCGTCTGACGCAGGTCGCGCAGCTCGTCACGGCCTACGGTCCACCGGCCGTGGTCCTCACCCTGCCGCTGGAGTTCACCGCGGTATACCTGCGCCAGCCGGTAGTCCGCTGGGTGCTCGTCGTCCTCGGTGCTGCGTACGTCTATCTCCTGCTCACCGGGCGCCGCACCTTGGCGCTGCCGCGGCGGGCGAGCGCGCTCCTGCTCCTGGCCTTCATCGCGCTGGCGGTCGCCGGCTGGCTCGTCACGCGCGCCCAGGGATCGCTGCGGGAGCTCGGCGACGTGGTCGTGTATCCGGTGGTCGGACTCGTCCTGATGAACACGATCCGCACCGCGGAAGAGCATCGTCGCGCGTGGGTCGCGCTCCTCGTCTCCGGGCTCGCGGTCGCGGTGTTGGGCATCTGGCTCGGCCTGACGCACCAGGCGATCTGGACCTTCAACCCGTTGGTCGCGAACAGGGACAACATCACGTTCGCCGACCCGAACATCACCGCCCGCTTCCTGTCGATCTGCGCCGCCGCGGCCGTGATGCTGTACAGCGCGCGCCGGATGCCGGCGTGGCTGGCCCTGAGCGCGGGTGTCGCGTGCGCGGTGGTGCAGCCGATGACCCTTTCTCGCTCCGGGCTCGTCCTCTTCGTCGTCTCGGTGCTTCTCGGCGCGGCTCTCGCCGTCGACCGCCGCCGGGCGCTTGTCTTCGGCCTCGGCCTCGTCACGGTTTTCGCGCTCTCGACCGCGATCAACCCGGAGACGAGGCAGCGCGCGCTGGCCGCGGCCGACACGGTCGTGAGCACGGTCACGGGCACCGCGCACAACATTTCGGCGCCCTACCCCGGCACCAACCAGGACACCTTCGCGCTGGAGGACCAGCGCCGCTACCTGATCGCGGCCGGGGCCAGCATGTTCGCCGACCACCCTGTCTTCGGGGTCGGGCTCGGGGGCTACGAGCACCAGCTCAAGACGACGTACAGCCGCTTCATCCCTACGAACATCCCGAGGCCGGACACCGTATCGCACACCGCGTTCGTGACCATCGCGGCGGAGGAAGGCCTTGCCGGCCTTGTGCTCGTGCTCGCGTTCCTCGTCCAGCTCGGGCGCGAAGCGTGGCGATGGCGCCGCGTCGTGTGGGTCGCCGCACCGGCGGCGATGATCGTGCCGGTCGTGCTGTACAGCCAGTTCGAGGGAAGGTTCCTCGAGGAGCCCTACCTCTGGCTCTTCCTCGCGCTGTTCTACTCGGCGCTCCCCGGCGCGACGTTGCTTCGGGGACGTTCCCATACGATGTAGGCCGTGGCCGCAGACCGAAGTGAATCTGCCGCCGGCGGCCGTGCGCCGTCCCTCGCGCTCCCGACGCCGGGAGCCTCGACCCAGTTGGCAAACCTCGCGGAGAGGGTCGTCCGCTACGGCCTCCCCGCCATCATCGCGACCCTGCCGCTCGAGTTCACCGCGCAGATCATCAGGCTCCAGCTCGTCCGCTACGTACTGCTGGTGGTCGGGCTGGCGTTCGCCTACCTCGTCCTGACCCGCCGCCGCACGCTGGCAGTGCCGTTGGGCGCAAGCGTGGTGCTGGTCGCGGCCTACGCGGCCGCCTCGGTGCTCAGCTGGCTCTTCACGCGCGCGCCGGGGTCGGGCAACTCGCTGCTCGACGTCACCGCCTACCCGGTGGTCGCGCTGCTGGTCGTCAACCTCGTCCGCGACGAGGCCGACCTCCGCCGCGGTTGGAACACACTGCTCGCCTCCGGCCTCGCGTTCAGCGTCCTTGGTGCATTCCTTTACTTCTCGCACGTGTCGATCTGGCGCGCCGACCCCGACGGCTTCTTCCGGGTCAACGCCACGTTCGGCGATCCAAACATCGCAGCGAGGTTTCTCATCCTGGTCGCGTGCGCCGGGGTCCTGATGTACGCGGCGCGGCAGCGTCCGTCGTGGCTCGCGGTCGCGTCCGTGGCCAGCGCCGCGGCGGTTGTCCCGCTCACCTTCTCCAAGTCGGGTTACCTGGTCTTCGTCATTGCCGTCCTGCTCGCGGTGCCCCTGGCCACGAGCTGGCGGCGGGCCGCTTCGATCGCGGCAGGCGCATTGGTCGTCTTCACGGCGGTCATGCTCATCAACCCTCCGACCCGGGTCCGCGCCGCCGTCTCGGTAGGCGTCGTGCTGGGCATCGAGCCCTACGGTGGCAGCAATCCCCTCGAGTCCAAAGACTCGCTCGGCGCGGGTCGGGTCGACCCCGTGCGGTCGTACCTGATCGAGGCCGCGTGGGCGATGTTCGGGGACCACCCGGTGACCGGCGTCGGCCTCGGGGGTTACCAGAACGCAATCAAGACGACCTACAAGGGCTTTCTCCCGACGATGAACCCCATCTACCTCAACCACACCTCGGCGCTAACGATCCTGGCCGAGCAGGGCGTGGTGGGAGGCCTGCTGTTCGCCGGGTTCCTGGTCTTCCTCACATGGGAGGTGGTTGCGCCGATCAGGCGGCGCGGCCGGTGGCGCAACTGGATCGTCATGCCCGCGGTGCTGATCATCCCGATCGTCGTGCTCGCCGAGTTCGAAGGCCGCCTGGTGGAGGAACCATACCTGTGGCTGGCGCTCGGCCTGATGTTCGCGGCGAGGCGGCTTGAGGGCTCGGTCCGCTCCGTCGAGCTGCCCTGAGCCCTTGACGACGGTCGCGGTCGTCGGCCTCGGCAAGATCGGGCTCCCGCTCGCGGCGCAGTACGCGGGCAAGGGCATGCGCGTGATCGGTTGCGACGTCGACCAGGCCGTGGTCGACGCCGTCAACCAGGGCCAGGCGCACATCCGCGAGGAGCCGGGCCTCGAGGAGGCCGTCGCGTCGGCCGTTCGCGCCGGGCGGCTGAGCGCAAGCGCCGACACCCGGTCCGCCGTCGGGGAGGCGGACGTCGTCGTCGTGATCGTGCCTCTGATCGTCGCGGCAGCTGACGCGATCGACTACTCCAACGTCGACGCGGCCACTCGCGCCGTTGGTCGTAGCCTCAGGCGGGGCGCGCTCGTCGTTTACGAGACCACGCTTCCCGTCGGCACCACGCGCCATCGGCTCGCGCCCATGCTGGAGGAAGAGTCCGGGCTGGCCGCAGGCACCGGCTTCCACCTGGCGTTCAGCCCGGAGCGCGTCTATGCAGGCCGCATCTTCGAAGACCTGCGGCGCTACCCGAAGATCGTCGGCGGTGTCGACGAGGCGAGCACCGCGGCGGCGGTCGACTTCTACCGGTCGGCGCTCGACGCCGAGGTGTGGGCGGTGGCCAACACCGAGACGGCGGAGTTCGCCAAGCTGGCCGAGACTACGTACCGCGACGTCAACATCGCGCTGGCGAACCAGCTGGCCCTGTACGCTGCGAGCCGGGACGTCGACGTCGCCGAGGCTTTCAAGGCGGCGAACTCACAGCCCTTCTCGCACTTGCATCGCCCGAGCCTGGGCGTCGGGGGCCACTGCATCCCCGTCTACCCGCGGTTCCTGCTCGGCGACGCTACCAACGGCGAGCTCAGCCTGGTCCGTGAGGGCCGGCAGACCAACGATCGCATGGCGGAGGTGGGGATCGGCCGCCTGGAGCGGCTGCTCGGCGGCCTCGAGGGAAAGCACGTCCTCGTCCTGGGCGCATCGTACAGGGAGGACGTGAAGGAGCTGGCGTTCTCGACCGTGTTCCCGATCGTCGAGCTCCTGCACCGCGGCGGGGCTCAGGTCACCGTCGTCGACCCGCTGTTCGAGCCTGTCGAGCTCCGCGGCCTGAAGGCGGAGGTCGCGCGCGACGCCGGGGCGGTGGCCGGCAAGCACGTGGACGCTGTCGTCGTCCAGGCGTGGCACAGCGAGTTCCGCGACCTTGATTGGTCCAGGTTCGAGGGCCTCAAGGTCGTGCTGGACGGACGCGGGTCGCTGGACGCAGACACTGTTCGGCGCGCAGGCGCGACGTACGTTGCGATCGGCACCCCGGAGGGCTAGCGGGATGCTCGGCCAGGGACTCGACGGCCCCCAGCGACTCGGCAAGGGCGAAGAGGACCAGGGCAAGCCGCGCCACGCCACCAAAAGGCCCGAGGCGAACAGACAGCAGACCGGGATCGAGGTAGCGCAAACGGCCTGATTTCGGGTCCGCTGGGACATAATCGGCGTTCGCGATGAGGAAGTTGATCCTGGCCCTCGCCTTGGTGGCCGTTGGCTCGGTCACCACCGCCCAGGCAAGCGGAACTTCGATCTCCGTCACCCCCACGAGCTCGGTGGCCGGCCAGAACGTGACCTTCACGGCCACGTTCACGTCCTCCTGTCCCGGGGCGCTTTCCATCCATTACTTCACCATCGACGGCCAGGCATTGAACGGCACGCTGGCGCAGAGCGGGCAGGCCGGCACCGAGACCCTGTCGATATCGACGCTCGCCGCCGGCAGCCACAGCGTCTCGTACTACTGGAAGATCAACGGAACGATCTGCAGGGGAATCGCGGAGATGACCTACACGGTCGCGCCTAAGCCCTCGCCGTCACCGAGCCCGTCGCCGAGCCCATCGCCACCGCCCAGCCCGACCCCCTCGCCCAATCCATCACCTTCGGCGGTGGCGCTGGTCGCGAGCAAGGAGCCGGACACGTTCGGCTACCTCGGCGGAGCGCTGCTCGTCCTGGTCCTCGTCGCCGGTGCTGCCCTGATGGTGCTCGCCCGCCGCTAAGAGAGCGCCCGCTCCAGGTCGGCGATCAGGTCGCCCACGTCTTCGACGCCGACCGAAAGCCGGATCAGTCCGTCCCCCACCCCCGCGCGCGCTCGCTCGGCGGCCGGGATCGACGCGTGCGTCATGCGGGCCGGGTGCTCGGCCAGGGACTCGACCGCGCCCAGCGACTCGGCCAGGGCGAAGATCTTGAGCCGCTCGAGCGTGCGGAGGGCCGTCGCCTCGTCCGCGACCTCGAAGCTCACCATGCCGCCGAACATCCGCATCTGCTTCGCCGCCACCGCGCGCTGAGCGTTTGTCTCGAAGCCTGGGTAGTAGACGCGCTTCACCGCGCTGTGGCGCGCGAGGGAGTTGGCGATCGCCATCGCGTTCTCGCTCTGCCGCTCCACCCGCAGCGCCAGCGTCTTGACGCCGCGAAGCAGGAGCCAGCAGTCGAACGGCGACGGCACCGCGCCCACGGCGTTCTGGTGGAAGCGCAGCTGCTTCTCCAGGTCGTCGCGGTTGGTCATCACTGCCCCGCCGACCACGTCGCTGTGGCCGCCGATGTACTTGGTGGCGCTGTGCACGACCACGTCGGCGCCAAGATGCAGTGGCTGCTGGAGGTAGGGCGTGGCGAACGTGTTGTCGACGCAGACCATGGCGCCGTGGCTGTGCGCGATCTCGCTCACCGCGTCGATGTCGACCACGCGCAGCAGTGGGTTGGTCGGCGACTCGAGCCACAGCATCCGCGTCCGCGAGGTCATCGACCTCTCCACGACGTCGAGGTCCGAAGCGTCGATGGCGCTGAACTCCATCCCAAATCGCTTCAGCACCTTGTCGAAGAGGCGGAACGTGCCGCCGTACACGTCCTCCATGTAGACGACGTGGTCGCCCGGGTTGAGCAGGAGCATGAGCGTCGTCTCGGCGCCCAGGCCGGAGGCGAAGGCGAGGCAGTGCTTCGCGCCTTCGAGCGCGGCAAGGCACTCCTCCAGGGCGTTGCGCGTCGGGTTGCCGGTGCGCGAGTACTCGAAGCCCTTGTGCCTGCCCACTCCCTGCTGCGCATACGTGGTCGCCATGTGGATGGGCTGGACGACGGCGCCGGTCTCGGGGTCAGGTCCCTGGCCGACGTGCAAGGCGCGGGTCGAAAACCCCCAGTCTTCGTGGTTTTCCGGCAAGAGGATCAGCCCCTGCCGCGGTGGGCGACGAACTCGAGCAGGTCGGCGCGCGTGATCACCGCCACGGGCTTGCCCGCGTCGACCACGAGCACCGCCTGCTCGCCCCGGAGCAGGGGCTCGAAGGCGTCGTCGAGCGACGAGTCGACGCCGACCTGGCTCAGCGGCGCGTCCATGGCGGCGGAGACTGCCGTGGTCACGACCGTGGGGTCGCGGTAGACCCGGTCGAGGAGCGTCCGCTCCTGCAGGGCGCCGACCACGCCCTGGCCATTGGAGTCCTCGACCACCGGCAGCTGGGAGATGCCGTAGCGCTGCATCAGGTCGATCGCCTCCCCCACCGACCTGCCCGCCTCGACGGTGACGAGCTGGGGCAAGCCGCGTGGGTGCGACGTGAGCACCTCGCGGATGCGGACCGCGCCAAGGCGCGCCAGGTAGCCGTTCTGGCGCATCCACTCGTCGTTGAAGAACTTGCTCAGGTAGTTGCGGCCGGTGTCGGGAAACAGGACGACGATCACGTCGTCAGGGCCGCGGTCCCCAGCCACTATCAGCGCGGCGTGGAGCGCCATCCCGGACGAGCCTCCGACGAGGATGCCTTCCTCGCGCGCCAGGCGGCGCGCGGCCATGAACGACTCCTTGTCTGTGACCTGGACGATCTGGTCGACGATGCCGATGTTCATCGTCCCGGGCATGAAGTCCTCGCCCACGCCCTCGACCTTGTAGGGCGCGATCGGGCCGGAGTAGAGCGAACCCTCGGGGTCGGCGCCAACGACGTGGACGCCGGGCTTCTTCTCTTTGAGGTACTGGGCCACGCCGCTGATAGTGCCGCCCGTGCCCATGCCGGCCACGAAGACGTCGACCCGGCCCTCGGTCTGCTCCCAGATCTCGGGGCCCGTGGTCCGGTAGTGCGCCTCCGGGTTGCGCGGGTTGAAGTACTGGTTGGGCTGGAACGCGCCGGGGATCTCGCGCGCCAGCCGGTCCGCGACCGAGTAGTAGGACTGCGGCGACTCGCGCTCGACGTTGGTCGGGCAGACGACCACCTCCGCACCATAAGCGCGCAGCAGGCTGATCTTCTCCGCCGACATCTTGTCGGGCATGACGAAGATCATCTTGTAGCCCTTGATCGCGGCCACCATGGCCAGGCCGTGGCCGGTGTTGCCCGAGGTGGGCTCGATGATCGTCCCGCCCGGCCGCAGCTGCCCGATGCGTTCGGCCTCCTCGATCATCGTCAGGCCGATGCGGTCCTTGACGCTGCCGCCGGGGTTGAGCTCCTCGAGCTTGGCCAGGATGGTGGGTTTGACGCCGCCTGTCACCTTGTGCAGGCGCACCAGGGGGGTGTTGCCGACGAGATCGAGTATCGACTCGGAGAACTTCAAGCCACCCTCAGGCCGATTCTATGCCCGCCGATGCCGGCACTCGCGGCTTTGCCGAGCCCTGGAAGCACGCGGGCGCCGGCAGTCGCGGTGAATTTGTCACAGGGTCAGGACGCCGGCCCGGTCGGCGGCGTGCTCGACGCCGAACCAGCGAAAGAACACGACCGCCGCCGCGACGCCCAGCGTCACCTTGCCAAAGATCATCAGCGCCGCGCCCGCGATCGTCTGGTCGATCAGCGCCGTGTAGCCCTCGATCAGGCGTGGGGCCTGCACGTAGAAGTCGTAGAACGGCACCCGGGAGAAGATCAGCGCCAGCGCGACGCCGTCCTGCGGCAGGGTGGCCAGCAGCATGTAGACGAGCTTCGCCCCCGCCGACATCCGCCACCGCGCGTGCGCCGCGGTCGCCTCCAGGATCGGCCAGTAGAGCAAGACGCCGCTGGCGATGAACATCAGGTGCTCGACGATGTGGATCGACTCGGCGTGGAGCGTCGCCTCGTACAGCACGGGCAGGTGCCAGGCGACCATGACCACGGCCGCGATGAGCTGCGCGGGCACCGGTTCGGTCAGCGCGCGCACGCCCGGGATGCGGACCAGGATCGCCGCCATGTCGCGCGACAGGCCGAGGAGCAGCAGCGGCGGCGCCACGAACGCGAGGAGCACGTGCTGCAGCATGTGCACGCTGTCGAGGTAGTAGTCGCCGATGGTGTCGATCGGCGTCTCGAGCGCGAGCCAGATAGTCAAGAGCCCGAAGAGGAAGTAGAGGGTGTGCCGGCGCCGCGCGTCCGGCACGGCGCGCGCGAGCAGGGCGTGGCCGAAGTAGAGGACGACGAGTCCGGCGTAGACGGTGGGATCGAACGGCCAGCTCACGTGCGCGCCGCCACCGCGATCACCATCAGCGCCAGCACCAGCGCGTGCGCGGCCGTGCACCAGAGGCAGATGACGCCCAGGAGCACGATCTCCACGAACACCAGGCCCAGCACGCCGACGAGCCCCACGGCCGACCAGGCGACCTGCACCCACCCCGGCGGCCGCGTCCACACCGCGGCGCTGACCGCGAACCAGGCGATGCCCAGGGCCGAGGTCGGGACCGACGAGCCCGCCAGCACGGCGTAAGGGCTCGCGAGCACGGCCTCGCAGTTGATGGCGCCGGAAGCGGGGCACGCGGGCACGACCCCCGCGAAGTGGACGGCGGTCAGGTAGATCGAGATCCCGATCCCGGCCACGCTGATCAGGACCGCCGCCGCCTGCGCGCGCGGCAGCGCCATCAGCCCAGCTTCTTTTCCAGGTCCTGGATGGTCGAGCTCGAGCACACGGTGGCCGGCTGGTCGGACGTCATCTTGCAGATCGCGGCCGTGATCAGGTTCGCCGAGCCGACGATCGCCAGCGCCTGCGCCGACTTGGGATCGCGCAGCTCGTCGGCGATCGCCTGCCAGCTCGCGCCCCCGAGCAGGTCCGGCGAGAAGGTGGCCCCGCTGAACGCATAGCGGTTGCCGAAGTCAACGAAGGGGATGCTTCCGGCTGGGTCGTACTTCGTCCACACCTGCTGCTCGGCCGCGGTGGGCGTCTCCAGCGGCTTCTGGTCGCGGTCGCTCGTCTCCACGGCGCGGAAGTCGATGTACTGGCTCGTGTAGGTCGCGCCGTGGAAGGTGAAGGTGGGCGTGTTCGGAAAGATGTCGCTCGACGACGAGGACGTGGTCTTGAGGCCGGTGAAGCTCCCGAACCGGGAAAGGGCGACGATGAGCGCCCAGCGCTGGGCGGCGCAGTAGGGGCAGAACTCGGCGCCGATGTACAGCACCTCGGGCTTGCCGGTGACGCCGGTCATCGGCGTCCCGCTGACGGGCTTGAGCAGGTTGTTGGCCGTGCCCTGACCGACGGAGTCGAGCTCCGAGACAGGCAGCGTGGTGATCTGGGTGACGACCACGGTCGTCGTGTCGGAGCTCAGGGGCGGTGGAGGCGCCGGCGTCAGGTACCAGCGGATGATCAGGAAGGTCGCCACCAGAAGGGCGACGCCCGCGACCACGGCGGACGGCGCGACCCAGGCGGGGGTCCCCGCCACCGGCTTGCGCATCGGCTGCTTGCGGGCGGGCGCGGCACGCTTGGCGGTCATGTCTTCTCCTGGGTGATCGGCTGGGCCAGGATCCACAGGCTCGTCATGGTGTACAGGACCATCAGCAACAGCATGGGGTACTGGCTCAGCAGCGCGCGCTGAGCGGTGCGGAACCGCTCGCCGGCGCGCAGGTGCGAGAGGTAGACCGCGATCACGTGGCCGACGACGATGAGCACGATCTGCGCGTACCAGACGGTCGACGCCTGCGCGAGGGCGAAGCTCGGCCTGTAGCCGGCGACGGCCGGGAGGAGGTGCCAGCCCTTGCCGAGGGGGTCGTTCAGCAGGGGGATGAAGTATTGCGACGTGACCATGACGTAGCTGTAGTTGTGAGCGAAGTTGTAGACGAGCGCGATCGGCACCAGGGTGAGGGCGAACGCGGTCACGGTCGCCTTCATGTCAACCGTCCGTCGGCCGAGGAAGACGACCGCCTCCATGAAGGCGACGAACACGAGCCAGAAGGTCACGGTCAAAAGGACGAGACCGAGCGTGCGCACGAAGACGAAGCCGAACGCGCCCATCGGCAGCCACAGCGGCTCGAGCGCCAGGTTGAAGTCCTGCCAGGCCGGCGTGGAGAGGATGCCGTCGAACGCCAGCGTGCTGAGCATGAGGATGATGAAGACGACCCGGTCCCAGCCGCCTGGCGCCGGCTGCAGCAGGCCGACTCCCCACGGCCGGAGGTAGATCGCGGTCAAGCGGCCGGCATGGTCACGCTCGACCTCGACCGGCCCGAACCTCGCGATGATGCCGAACAGCACGCTGAACGCCTCGCAGCGCTCCAGCCAGGCGTCGCGGCCGCAGACGAACATGCCGGCGAGGGTGATCGCCGTGTAGGCGACCGCCGCCTCGGCCACAACCGGCGGCCGGTTGGAGATGCCGCTCGTCAGCTCGAGGCACGCGAACGCGAAGTAGGCGAGCGCCGCCGGCCACACCCCGAGCTCAGCTGGTAGACGGAGGCGCGGCCGCACGGTTACGAACCTCGCCACGGCGTCGTAGATCGCCGTCCAGGGGTTGACCAGCTGCCACAGGTTGCCGAGGAGACCCGAGAGGATCACGGTCACGGCCCAGAAGAAGATCCAGACCACGTACTCGGCGGGGTTGGCAAAGCCGTTCGGGGAGCCGAAGAACCCGGCGACGACGACCACCGCCAGCCCCGCGACGCCGATCAACCCGCCTGCGACGCGCGGCCACGGTGAGCGCGCGAGGGGCAGGAGCCACCGCGCCTCTCGGCGCGGGTACGCGATCGCTGTGGAGGCCGTTGTGTCGCCCGCGAACAGGACGACCAGGACGAAGGACAGGAACACGACGCCGCCGGCGGCGAAGAGGTAGAGGTAAAGGGGCACGCTCAGGTCGAAGCGCTGCCCGAAGCCGTGGAGAAGGACGTCGGTCACGGACTGACGACCAACGTGCCGAGCGAGGCGCCGGTCTCCTCCCACTCGATCGCGCACGTGCAGGTCTTGTCGGCCTTGAAGGTATGGGTGGTCGGCTGGCCCGCCTTGACCTCGAACGCGATGTCGTACTGGTGCAGGTGGAGCTCGCCCTCCTGGTCGCTCGTGACGGTGATGGTGATCGTGTCGTTCTGGTGCGCCCGGAGAGTGGCGGGCGTCATCGACTTCGCCCCGGTGACCGTGACGGTGAAGGTCACGTTCTGACCGCCCTTGTTGGTGTTGGCGTAGATGAGCGCGCCGCCGGCGGCGACGAAGACGACGAGCACGGCGACGACGACGAGGGCGCGAGTTCTGCTCACGCGTTTCCTCCTTCTTATTTATGCGGACGCGGGGATGCGGACCGCTAGAAGGAGGGTGGACCTCGCAGATGTGAGCTCGCGACGACGCGGACGGGCGCCAGGCCGCGCGAAAGTGGCCAGGTCGGCGACGCGACAGCGACGGGGATGCACCGGACCGCGGGCGCCAACCCGAGCCGCAGGACCGCGATCGCCGGCTCGAGGTGCAGGCCGAGCCAGCGCAGCGCCAAGGCGGCGGCAAGGGCCACGGGCAGCTGCCCGGCCGTGCCCCACATGATCAGCAGCGGCGCCGAGCTTGCGTGGGTGCCGCCCAGGAGGGCCTCCGCCGTCTCCTGGCCCGCGAAGCACGCGAGCTGGATTGTGTAGACCACGGCCAGAAGACGGACGAACGACGGCGATGTGCCTGGCTGGACCCGTCGCCCGGCGACGATCCGCGCCGCGGCGACGACGAGCAGCGACGCGAGGAGAGCCAGGGCCGCCAGCCCCACGCCGGTCTTGGCGAGAGCCGGGAAGTAGGCGTGGGCGCCGGTGCTCTGCAGCGCGGGGGCGGCGACACCGAACCGCAGCTCGTAGGCAACCAGGTGCCCGGCCTGAGCGCCCGCGATCCCGATTCCCAGGACCGCCAGCGCGCGCCGTAACGTCACCGCTCGATCATAGGCCCGCGCGTCCGCCGATTCTGCTCAGGCAGTCTTGAGGCGGTCGTGCGAGCTGAGCAGGGCCAGCGCGAGCGCCCCGAGCAGCTCGGCGCGCTCCACGAAAACCGCGGCCCGGACGTCGAGCGTCGCCGCCGCCGCCTGCACCGCGTGGCGCCGGATGGAGTCCCGCATCGGGCGCAGGAGCACCTCTCCAGCCCGGCTGAGCAACCCTCCCACGATCACGCGTTCGGGGTTGACGATGTTGCACAGTCCGGCGACCGCGACCCCGATCTGCCGTCCCGCGTCCGCGATCGCGCGCCTGCAGCGCAGGTCGCCGGCAGCCGCCAGCTCGATGACCCTTCCGAGCGACGGCCTCTCACCGTCGACCAGGCCGACGAGGTCGACGATCGCCGGACCCGAGGCCACGGTCTCCAGGCACCCGCGGTTGCCGCAGTAGCACAGCGGCCCCGCCTCGTCGAGGGTTGTGTGGCCAATCTCGCCCGCCGTTCCCGTCGCGCCGCGGAGCAGGCGCCCGTCGACGACGATGCCCGCGCCGATTCCAGTCGCGGCCTTGATGTAGGCGAAGTTCGAGCAGTCCCGTCCAGCGCCCCAGGTCAGCTCCGCCAGCGCGCCGAGGTTCGCGTCGTTCTCGATCTCCACCGGCACGCCCAGGCGCTGCTCCATCTCGGAGGCGATGCGGAGGCCGACCCAACCCGGCAGGATGGTGGCCGAGCCGGCCGTGCCGTGCGCGAGGTCGACCGGGCCGGGGATGCCGATCCCGGCGCCGAGGACGCTCCCGCGCTCGAGGCCGGCCCGCGCCAGCACCTCGGCGAACATCCGGGCCGCCGAGTCCAGGGCCGCCACCGCCTCGCGGTTGACGTCGAGGTCCTCCCGCCGCTCGGCGAGCACGTTGTGGCCGAGGTCGGCAACGGCGACGCCGATGTGGCTGTGTCCGAAGTCGATGCCGACAACAACCTGGGTCGGGTCGCGCAGGACCAGCTCAACGCCGGGCCGCCCGCCGCGCGGATGGATGCGCCGCGTGTCGATGTCGAGGACGAGCCCGGCCTTTCTCAGCTCCGCGATCATCGTCGAGACGGTCGTCCGGGAGAGTCCGGTCGCCCGGGAGATGTCGGCCTGGCTGACCCGGCCCTGCATGCGCAGGACCTCCATCACGCGGCGGCGGTTGCGGTCCCTGAGCCAGGCGAGGCTGCCGTCGCCGTTCTTCTCCGTCGGCATCGAGCCGCAATCATGGCCTGGCCGGCGGGTTTGTCAAGAGTCCAAACAAAAACCGATGGCTAACGGCACGCGTTCTTGACAAACCCGAACATGCGCGTAATGCTTGGCCGCGGCTGGACCACTGAGTAACCCCTGTCTGCCGGCGCACTCTCGCCCCGCCACGCCGGGAAGAAGGCAGCAGGAGACCAGGTGTGGACAAAGGGAGGTCTACATGAAGCTATCCCGGCTGTTTCCCGCTCTCGCTGCCGTGGGGGTGATCCTCACCGCCTGCGGTGGAGGCGGCGGCGGTGGGACGACCACGACCGCGAACGTTCCGTCGGACCTCAGCATCAGCTCGTTCGACGCGAGCTTCTCCTACATGGCGAAGTTGAAGGACCTGACCGCGGCCGGCAAGGGCAGCGTCGCGGTGATCCTTCCGGACACCACCTCGTCCGTGCGCTACGTCCAGTTCGACCAGCCATACCTGCAGAAGGCGTTCGAGCAGGCCGGATACAAGTCGTCCGACTTCTCGATCAGCAACGCCCAGGGCCAGGAGGCCCAGGAGCTGGCGCTGGCGCAGGCCGCCATCACCAAGGGCGCGACGGTCCTGATCATGGACCCGCTGAACAGCACGGTCGGCTCGCAGATCCAGAACTACGCGCAGTCGAAGGGCGTCAAGGTCATCAGCTACGACCGCGCGACCTTCACCGGCACCAACACCTACTACGTCAGCTTCGACAACGTGCAGGTCGGCGAGCTCATCGGCAAAGGCTTCGTCCAGTGCGTCACCGACTGGGGCGTGAAGAGTCCTCAGGTCTTCGAGCTGCACGGCGGCCAGAACTCCGACCCCAACGCGGTGTCGTTCGCCGAGGGCTACAACGACGCCATCTGGGGCAAGAAGGACGCGCGCGTGCCCGCCGGCACGACCAACAGCCAGGGCATGAAGCTCGTCGGCGAGCAGGTGGCCACCGACTGGAAGAACGACGTCGGCCAGACGATCTTCCAGCAGGCCTTCACCGCCAACCCGAACATCAACGCCACCGTCGAGGCCAACGACGGCCTCGGCAACGCGGTCGTCACCGTCCTCAAGAGCAAAGGCGTCAAGGCCAAGTCCGTCCCGACCACGGGACAGGACGCCACCCCGGACGGCATGGCCAACGTGCTGACCGACTACCAGTGCGGCTCGGTCTACAAGGCCGTGTACCTCGAGGCCCAGGCCGCCGTGGCGCTGGCGACGGTTCTGCGCGCGAGCAAGACCCCGCCCACGGCCCTGGTCAACGGCACGACCAAGCCCCCGTCAGGCGTGTCCGGGAGCGAGCAGCCCGCGATTCTGCTGGTTCCGATCTGGGTCACCAAGGCCAACATGAAAGACACGGTGATCAAGGACAACTTCGTCGACAAGGCGGCGCTGTGCCAGAAGGTCACCGCGGCCGTCTGCTCGGCGGCCGGCATCTCGTAACCCGGAACATGAACGACGCCGCCGCAGCTCGCGGCGGCGTCCTGCTTTCTGAGTGGAGATAATGCAAGCGACATGACGGCTGCCGTCGCCGAGCCGCGCGCGACCGCCGAGCCGTTGCTGAAGGTACGGGAGCTGGACAAGCACTTCGGCCCTGTCCAGGCGCTCTACCACGTCGACCTCGACCTTCCCTCCGGCCAGGTCACCGCGCTGTGCGGCGACAACGGCGCCGGCAAGTCGGTCCTGACCAAGTGCATCGCCGGCGCCTACCAGGCGGACCACGGCCAGGTGTTCTGGGAGGGCCAGCCCGTCCACATCCACAACGCGCGCGACGCCTCCCGCCTCGGCATCGAGACCGTCTACCAGGACCTTGCGCTCGCCGACAACCTCGACATCGTCCAGAACATGTTTCTGGGCCGTGAGCGTCTGCGCACCGGGCTGCTCGACGAGGACGCCATGGAGCGTGCCGCCGCCGAGACGCTGGCGAGCCTTCGGGTCACGACCGTCAAGTCGATTCGCCAGCCGGTGGCGTCCCTGTCGGGCGGTCAGCGCCAGTCGATCGCGGTCGCCAAGGCCGTGATGTGGAACTCCAAGCTCGTGATCATGGACGAGCCGACGGCGGCGCTCGGCGTCGTGCAGACAAGGCAGGTGCTCGACCTCATCAAGCGCCTGCGTGACAAGGGACTCGCGGTCATGGTCATCTCCCACAACCTCAACGACGTCTTCGAGGTGGCGGACAGGATCGCGGTCATGTACCTGGGCCGCCTCGTGGTCCAGGCCCCAGCGTCGTCTTTCGACCGGCAGTCGGTCGTCGACTTCATGACCACAGGAGGATCGAGCCGCACCGGTGGCCGGACTGCCCGAGAGAGCTGAGATCTCCCCGACCGCGGACCTGACCGCGGCCGCGCCCGAGGCCGCGGCCGCAGAGCTGCCGCCGGAGATAGTCGCCCAGTCGCTGGGCGAGTACTTCCGCGCCTACGGAGGGCGGATCCGGGCGGGCGAGAGCGGCGTGCTTCCGGTCGTCGTGGCGATGGTCGCCATCGTCGTCGTGTTCCAGGCGATAAGCCCGAACAACGTCTACCTCTCGGCCGGCAACGTGGTCAACCTCTTCCAGCAGAGCGCCGTGATCATGGTCCTGGCCATGGCCGAGGGCTTCGCCCTCGTCCTGGGCGAGATCGACCTCTCGGTGGGATTCGTCGGCGCGTGCGGTGCGGCGATCACCGTGCAGCTGGTGCAGCCGGCGACGACGAACTGGCCGTGGCCGCTCGCGATCGTCGCTGGCCTTCTGTTCTGCCTCGCGTTCGGAGCCATCCAGGGACTGTTGATCACTCTGCTGCGGCTGCCGTCGTTCATCGTCACGCTGGGCGGCTTTCTCGTCGCCAACGGGCTGTTCCTCAAGATCCTTCTGTTCGGGCCCTTCTCCGGCTATCCGAACCTGATCGGGCAGACCGACAACCTGCACGTCATCTACTACCTGATGTGGGGCACGATCGACCCCACGACCTCGTGGATCGGAGCGGGCGTCGTCGTCGCGGGCCTGGGAGCGTTGATCTGGTGGTCCGACTCTCGCCGCCGGGGAAGCGGTCTCGTCGCCCCGCCGGCAAGCATCTCCCTGATCAAGATCGGGGTGGTCGCCGTGGTCGCGATCGTCGTCGTCGCCATCTGCAACGTCAACCGCGCGAACCTCGGCACCCTAGAGGGCGTGCCCTGGGTCATCCCCATCGTGCTGGCGGTGCTCGCGGCCTGGACCATCCTGCTCCAACGCACGAAGTACGGCCGCTATGTCTACGCCATCGGCGGCAACCCCGAGGCCGCCCGCCGCGCCGGCATCAACCTGACGCTGATCCGCACCACCGGCTTCATGCTGTGCTCCTTCACCGCTGGGGTCGGGATGCTGCTCTACGGCTCGTACCTGAACGGGATGTCCAACAACGTGCAGGGAGGGCAGTACGTCCTCTACGCGGTGGCGGCGGCGGTCATCGGCGGCACGAGCCTGATGGGCGGGCGCGGCCGGCCGCTGCACGGGGTCCTCGGCGGCCTGGTGATCGGCGCCATCTACAACGGCATGTACCTGATGGGCCTGCAGTTCGAGTGGCAGTACATCGTCACCGGACTCGTCCTGCTGGCGGCGATCGTCATCGACGCGGTCTCGCGGCGCGGCAGCGGTTCCGGGAGCGCGACCAGGGTCTGACAGGCGCCATCGGCCCGATCTTGACAGGGCGTAGGGCAGCCAACAGAATGCAGTGGTCTGTAGGCCGATCGGAGTAGAGACCTGCAGCCGGCGCACTCTCGCCCCGGGGTCGCGACCCTGGGAAGAAGGTTGCAGGCAATGAGTGGTGCGACGCTCGAAGCGGCGGACCAGGAGGCGCGTGTATGAGCAACAACTGGACGCGGCGTGAGTTCGTCAAGAAAACCGGAACCGCCGCCGGGGCTCTCGTTCTCGGAGGCGCGTTTGCCGACTTTCTCGCCGCGTGCGCGAGCGGCACGACCGGCGGGGGCGAGACCAACCTCGAGATCTTCAGCTGGTGGACCGCCGGCGGTGAAGCCGACGGCCTGGCCGAGATGTTCAAGATCTACAAGAACAAGTACTCGAGCGTGAAGATCATCAATGCCGCCGTGGCCGGTGGCGCCGGCAGCAACGCCAAGGCCGTGCTCGCGACCCGCATGCAGGGCGGCAAGCCGCCCGACAGCTTCCAGGTCCACGCCGGCCAGGAGCTGATCAGCACCTGGGTCAAGGCCGACAAGATGGAGCCGATCACCAGCATCTGGAACTCAGAGGGCTGGGACAGCGTCATGCCCAAGGACCTGAAGACGATCGTCAGCAAAGGCAGCGACGTCTGGTCCGTGCCGGTCAACGTCCACCGCGGCAACGCGCTGTGGGTGAACCTGGCCAAGGCCGGGTCGGCGATCACGCCGGGCACCGGCAACAACCTCGACAACTTCCTGTCCGCCCTCGGCAAGGCGAAGGCCGCCGGAATGGCCGCGCCGCTGGCGCTCGGCTCCAAGGGCAACTGGCAGGTCACGATGCTCTTCGAGAACAACCTGGTCGCCGTGGGCGGCGCGAACTTCTACCGCGGCCTTTTCACTGGCGCGAGCTCGTGGACTGACCCGAACATCAAGACCGCGCTCAACTACGTCAAGTCGATGCTCAACTACGTCAATTCGGACAACGCCACCATCGACTGGGACCAGGCCTCGGGCCGCGTCCAGGCAGGCACCTCGGTCGTCACGATCATGGGCGACTGGGCGAAAGGCTACTTCACGGCCAACAACTGGAAGCCCGACACCGACTTCACCGGCATCGCGTCGCCGGGCACCGAGAAGACATACATGATCGTCTGCGACACGTTCGGGCTCCCCAAGGGCGCGCCCGACCGCGCCAACGCGATCAACTGGATCAAGGTCTGCGGCTCCCAGGAAGGCCAGGCTGCGTTCAACCCGAAGAAGGGCTCGATCCCGGCGCGCACAGACGTGTCGCCGAGCATCTTCGACTCGATCGCGCAGAAGTTCATCGCCGAGTTCAAGACCGACTCGCTCACACCGTCTATCGCGCACGGCTCGGCGGCGCCGGAGGCGTTCGCGAGCGGCCTCAACGACGAGATGGGGCAGTTCGTGCAGAAGAGGGACGTCAACGGCAGCGCGACAAACATCGCGAAGCTTGCGGATCAGTTCCTGAAGTAAGAGTCAGTTGGCGGTAGCCTCTCCGGGCGCCGCTGCGAGGGAGCGACCCCCTGTGGGCCGCTCCCTCGGCACGTTTTCTTGGGACCGCCTCACGCCGTTCGCGCTGATCGCGCCGTCGATCGTCTTGATCGCGATCTTCGTCTACGCGTTCATCGGCTACACCGCCTTCGTCTCGACGACGAAGTGGTACGGAATCGTCCCCGACTACACGTCCGCCGGGCTCACCCAGTACACCGACCTGTTCGGCCTTCCCCGTTTCCAGGCAGACATCAGCAACACCGTCGAGTTCACCGTCCTCTTCCTGGCGGCGTGCATCCTGCTCGGGTTCGGCGCCGCGGTCTTGCTCGACCAGCACGTCCGGGGCACGATCCTCTTCCAGAACATCTTCCTGTTTCCGCTCGCCATCTCGTTCGTTGTCACGGGCACCGTCTGGCGCTGGATCCTCAACCCGAACTTCGGCATCAACCTCCTGCTCGACGAGGTCCACTTAGGGTTCTTGAAGTCGCCATGGCTGGCGGACACGCGCACGGCGCTCTTCGGCTTGGTCATCGCGGCCGCGTGGCAGATGAGTGGGTTCTGCATGGCCATGTTCCTCGCCGGCCTGCGCGCCATCCCCGACGAGCTGCGTGAGGCGGCCCGCGTCGACGGCGCGGGCGAGGGCCGGATCTTCCTCCACGTGATCCTGCCGCTGATGCGGCCGATCACCCTTTCCGCGATCATCATCCTCGGCCACATCTCGCTGAAGATCTTCGACCTCGTCTACGTCATGACCTTCGGCGGACCCGGCTTCGCGACCGACATGCCGAGCCTCTACATGTGGGTCGCGGTCTTCCGCCAGAACCTCTACGGGCGCGGCGCGGCGATCGCCATGGTGCTGCTCTTCATGGTCGCGCTGCTGATCATTCCGTACCTCATCTGGAGCCTGCGCCAGGAGGTGGAGAGGTGAGCGCGGTGCACGCCACCGCGGGCCGGCGCGAATTCCGCATCTCGCGCGTGGTCACGTACGCGCTGCTGCTCATCGTCGCAGTCTTCTACCTGCTCCCGGTCTATGTGATCGTGGTCACGGCGCTCAAGTCGTTCGTCGAGGTCTCGCACACGACGCCATGGCAGCTCCCAACGGTGCCGTCCCTACAGTCCTTCCTCGACGCTTACAGCTCCCTCGCCCCGAGCTTCTTCAACAGCGTCCTCCTGGTGGTGCCGGCGACGCTGCTGTCGGCCCTGCTCGGGTCGCTGAACGGCTATGTGCTGTCCAAGTGGCGGTTCCGCGGCGCGGACGCCGTCTTCACCCTGCTGCTGTTCGGGATGTTCATCCCCTACCAGAGCATCCTTCTGCCGCTCGTGCTCGTGCTCGACAAGGTGGGGCTTTACGGCGGCATCCCGGGCCTGATCCTGACCCACGTCGTGTATGGGATCCCTATCACGACCCTGATCTTCCGCAACTACTACGCCGCCGTCCCGACCGAGCTCATCGAGGCGGCGCGGATCGACGGCGCGAGCGTGCTGGGCGTCTACCGCAGCATCCTCCTGCCCATCTCGATGCCCGGCTTCGTGGTCGTCCTGATCTGGCAGTTCACGAGCATCTGGAACGAGTTCCTTTTCGCCGTCACCCTGACCCTGCCCGACTCCTGGCCGATCACGGTCGCCCTGAACAGCCTGGCGGGCTCGCTGTTGGCCCACTACGAGGTGCAGATGGCAGGGGCCCTGCTGACGGCCCTGCCGCCGCTTGTGATCTACGTCGTCCTGGGGCGGTACTTCATCCGCGGCTTGCTTGCGGGGGCGCTCAAGGGGTAGCTACCGGGGGTTGATTGGGAATTCCCGGATAGGGGTAAACGTTCTTTCGAACAGATGGCTAGTACCCCCCGCTCCGAACTCCTACCCGTCCTCCCCATGGACGACGTCGTCGTCCTGCCGCACATGTCGGTCACGCTCGCGGTCGAGGGCGACGACCAGAAGGCTGCGATCGAGGCGGCCCGCCAGGGCAGCCGGCTGATCCTGCTCGTCCCCCGCATCGACGGCAAGTTCGGCACGATCGGCACCGCCGCCCGCCTGGGCGAGTCGGCCGAGCTGCCGACCGGCGCCGAGGCCTTCATGATCCGCGGCGAGTACCGCGCCCGCCTGGGCGGCGGCCAGGCCGACGTCGGCGGCGCCCTGTGGGTCAAGGCCGACCCCATCCTCGACCCCGAGCCGCCCACGGAGCGCTCCCAGGAGCTGGCGCGCGAGTACCGCGCCCTGCTCGAGAACCTGGTCGAGTCGCGCGGAGTGCCCCAGGTCGTCCAGTTCCTGCGCGCGGCCCGAACCCCCGGCCACCTGGCCGACCTCGCCGGCTACTCGCCCGACCTGACCACCGAGCAGAAGCTCCAGATCCTGGAAGAGACCGACCTCGAGAAGCGCCTCGCCACGCTCATCGAGTGGACCAAGGCCATCCTGGCCGAGGCGTCGCTGAAGGAGAAGATCCGCAGCGAGGTGACCGAGGGGATGGAGAAGACCCAGCGCGAGTTCCTGCTCCGGCAGCAGATGGAGGCGATCAAGAAGCAGCTCAACGAGGGCCAGACCGACGTGGTCTCCACCTACCGGGAGCGAATCGCCAAGGCAGGCATGCCCGAGGCGGTGCTGACCGAGGTCAACCGCGAGCTCGACCGCCTGGAGCGGACCAGCGAGCAGAACCCCGAGTACGGCTGGATCCGCACGTACCTCGACTGGATGCTCGACATCCCGTGGAACGTGCGCTCCGACGACAACTACGACCTGGTCAAGGCGCGGCAGATCCTCGACGAGGACCACACCGGCCTGGGCGACGTCAAGGACCGCATCATCGAGTTCCTCGCTGTGCGCAAGCTGCGCCAGGAGCGCGGGCTCGAGGTCCTGGGCGGGCGCGGCAGCGGTGCGATCATCACCCTCGTCGGGCCTCCCGGCGTGGGCAAGACCTCGCTGGGCGAGTCGGTCGCGCGCGCGCTGGGTCGCAAGTTCACGCGCGTCTCCCTGGGCGGGATCCGCGACGAGGCGGACATCCGCGGCCACCGGCGCACGTACGTCGGCGCCATGCCCGGCCGCATCGTCCGGGCCTTGAAGGACGCCGGCACGAAGAATCCGGTGATCATGCTGGACGAGATCGACAAGGTCGGCAGCGACTGGCGGGGCGACCCCTCGGCGGCGCTGCTCGAGGTCCTCGACCCGGCGCAAAACCACACGTTCCGCGACCACTACCTGGAGGTCGACCTCGACCTGTCCGAGGTGCTGTTCATCCCGACGGCGAACGTCTCGGAGACGATCCCGGCGCCGCTGCTGGACCGCATGGAGCTGATCCGCCTCGACGGCTACACCGAGGAGGAGAAGGTCGCCATCGCGCGCGATCACCTGCTCAAGCGGCAGATCAGGCAGGCGGGTCTCACGCCGGAGGAGGTCACCGTCGACGACGCCGCGATCATGAAGGTGATCACGGACCACACCCGCGAGGCGGGCGTGCGCAACCTCGAGCGCGAGCTCGGCAAGATCACGCGCAAGGTCGCGACGAAGATCGCGACGAGCGCGCTGGTGCCGCCCGTGGCGATCACGCCCGAGCGCGTGCGCGAGTTCCTCGGCAAGGCGAAGTTCGACAACGAGGTCGCCGCTCGGACCGCGGTGCCGGGCGTGGCGACTGGGTTGGCGGTTACGGGCATCGGCGGGGACGTGCTGTTCGTCGAGGCCACGGCCACCGAGGCCGCAAACGGCCACGGCGGCGGGGGGCTCACGCTCACGGGCCAGCTGGGCGACGTGATGAAGGAGTCGGCGCAGATCGCGCTCTCCTACGTGCGCTCGCACGCCGGCGAGCTGGGCATCGACCGTGAGGCGATCAACAAGTCGTTCCACATTCACGTGCCCGAGGGAGCGGTGCCGAAGGACGGGCCGTCGGCGGGCGTGACGATGACGACGGCGATCGTGTCGCTCCTGACCGGGCGGCCGGTGCGCAACACCGTGGGCATGACCGGTGAGGTCACGCTGCAGGGCCTGGTCCTGCCGATCGGCGGGGTCAAGCAGAAGGTGCTGGCGGCTCACCGCATGGGGCTGAAGGAGGTCATCCTCCCGAAGCGGAACGAGAAGGACATCGACGACGTGCCGCAGAGCGTGCGCGAGGCGATGAAGTTCCACCTCGCGAGTCGGGTGGACGACGTGCTGAAGCACGCGCTCGAGCCGCAGGCCAAGCCGAAGTTCGAAGTCGCCTGACGGGGGCTGCTGTGAAGCTCTCGAGTGCCGGCACTCGCGGGTTCTTTTTGCACCGATAGGTGCGGTTTGCGCAAAGAGCACCTATTTGGTCACCGGATAGGGTCGTTTTGCGCAAAGCGCACGTATTGGGTCGCTGGACAGGGTCGGACGAACTACTTCTCCGGCCGGTAGGG
>VBEK01000107.1 GCA_005889135.1 Chloroflexota bacterium | reverse complement strand
CATAGCCGTTGCCGCCGAGGCACTCGAGCGCCTCGGCCACCACCGCGATCGCGCGCTTTGTGGTCCAGAACTTCGCCACCGCCACGCCGATGCGGCGAAAGTGCGCCTCGGCGGGCTCGGCGTCGCGGTCGAAGGCGCCGGCGAGGCGCATCATCAAGACCGTCGTCGCCTCCGACTCGACGGCGAGGTCGGCGAGGACGTTGACCATCAGCGGCTGCTCGCTCAGAAGCTTGCCGAAAGCCCTGCGATGCGCGGCGTGGTGCGTCGCTTGCGCGACCGCGTGGCGCATCAGCGACGCGGAGCCGATGACGCAGTCGAGGCGCGTGTGGTTGACCATATCGATAATCGTCCGCACCCCTCTCCCCTCTTCCCCCACCATCACCGCCCACGCGCCGCCGAGCTCGACCTCCGCGGACGCGTTGGAGCGGTTGCCCAGCTTGTCCTTGAGGCGCAGGATGTGGAATCGGTTGCGGGTGCCGTCTGGGAGGACGCGCGGCACGAGGAAGCACGACAGCCCATCCGGCGCCTGCGCGAGGACCAGGAAGGCGTCGCACATCGGGGCCGAGCAGAACCACTTCTGGCCGGTGAGACTGAACTCGCCCTCCACGCCGGCCGGCTCGGCGCGGGTGGTGTTGGCGCGGACGTCGGAGCCGCCTTGCCGCTCGGTCATGGCCATCCCGAACAGGACGCCCTTCTTGGATGTCACGGGGACCAGGCCGGGGTCGTAGTCGAGCGAGGTCATCAGAGGCTCCCACTTCGCGGCGAGCCGGGGCGACTTGCGCAGCGTCGGCAGCGCCGCGTACGTCATCGACACCGGGCAGCAGTGGCCACCCTCCACCTGCGACCAGACGTAGAAAGCAGCGGCCCTGGCGGCGTGCGCGCCGGGACGCGGCTCCCGCCACGGCAGCGCGTGCAGGCCGTGACCGACCGCGACCCTCATCAGCTCGTGCCACGCCGGGTGGAACTCGACCTCGTCGATGCGCTCGCCGAAGCGGTCGTGGGTGCGGAGGTGCGGCGGGTGCGCGTTGGCCTGGAAGCCCCAGTCGATCGCCTTCTGGGTCCCGGCCAGGCGACCGAGCTCGTGGACCAGGTCGTGGGCCCAGGCGCCGCCTTCGCGCTCCAGGGCCTCGCCGAGGGGCGCGTCGGCCTCGAAGACGTTGTAATCGACGAGCGGCGGCGGCTGGTTGGCGTCGACTCGGTCAGTCATTGAGCTCCGCGATGGCCCGCAGCTGAGCCTTTCGTTCCCCCTGGTCGGGCATGACCGGCCAGACGATCAGCGTTTCCACGCCGGCGTCGCGAAAGTCGCGCAGCTTCGCCTTCACCCGGTCGCGGGGGCCGACGATGCAGACGAGGTCGATCAGCTCGTCGGGCAAGGCGAACATCGCCTCGGTCTTGCGTCCGGCCAGGTACAGCTCCTGCACCTCCTCGGCCGCGCGCTCGAAGCCGTACGACGACACCAGGCGGTTGTAGAAGTTCTGCTCCCTCGAGCCCATGCCACCGACGTAGAGAGCGACGATGGGACGCATCGCGTTGCGGGCGCTCTCGAGGTCGTCGTTGATCATCACGTTGACCGACGGGCAGATGCGGAATCCGTCCAGCGACCGGCCCGCCCGCGCGGCGCCCTCCTCGAGCGGCCCACGCAGGGCCTTGGTGTGCTCGGGGGAGAAGAACACCGGCAGCCAACCGTCGGCGATCTCTCCGGCCAGGGCGACGTTCTTCGGCCCGAGCACCGCCAGGAAGATGGGGATTCGCTCCTGCACCGGCCGGATGGTCAGCTTCAGGGCTTTGCCAGGCCCGTCCGGAAGCGGGAGGTCGATCGTCTCGCCGTGGAACTCGACCTTCTCGCGCGCCAGCGCCTTGCGCAGGACCGCGACGTACTCGCGGGTGCGCTGCAGCTGCTTGGCGAACCGCACGCCGTGGAAGCCTTCCGACACCTGCGGGCCCGAGGTGCCCAGGCCGAGGAGCATGCGGCCGCCGGAGAGGTTGTCGATCGTCGCCGCGGTCATCGCCGTCATCGCCGCGCTGCGCGCGGGGATCTGGAAGATGCCCGCGCCAAGCTTGATCGTGCTGGTGCCGGCGGCGAGCCAGGCCAGGACGGTCGCCGCGTCGGAGCCGTATGCCTCTGCGGTCCAGATCGAGTCGTAGCCCAGCGACTCGGCGGTCTGGGCGATCTCCAGCTGGTCGGCCGCCGTGAGGCCGAGGCCCCAGTAGCCGACGCTGACGCCGAGCTTCAGATCGACACTCCGCAGCTATCGTGACATGGCCGTGCCGCCCGACCGGCCGATCTCAGACCTCGGGGACCGCGGATAGTCGCGACTAACGCGCATCTTGGCGCACGAGAAAGCTCGATAGTCGCGACTAACGTGGGTCTTGGAGCACGAGGTGCCTGGATAGTCGCGACTAACGCGAGTCTGGGGCCGCGAGGTGGCTCGATAGTCGCGACTAACTACGCGGCGCCAGTCAATGTCTGATAGAGCAAGAAGACGTTCAGGCCGATGATCAGCGCCGCCACGCCGTAGGCCGCGTAGTTCGTCAACCGGCTGTTGGCAAGACCGTTCATCAGCTTCTTGTCGCGCGTGAAAATGAGCAGCGGGATCATCGCGAACGGGATGCCGAACGATAGGAACACCTGGCTGAGCACTAGCGCGCGCGACGGGTCGAAGTTGGCCCCGATCACGATCAGCGCAGGCACCATCGTGATCGCCCTGCGGAGGAAGACCGAGATCCGGCGGCGGATGAAGCCCTGCATCACGACCTGGCCGGCGAGCGTGCCCACCGACGACGAGGAGATGCCCGACGCGAGGAGGGCGATGCCGAAGACTGCGCCGCTGTTGCCGCCGAGGTAGCGATCGAGCCCGGAGAAGACCTGGTTCAGGTCGCTGCCGGCGTCCAGCAGACCGCGGGAGTGGAAGACCGCGGCGGCCGTCGTGAGCATGGCCAGGTTGATGACGCCGGCGATCCCCATGGCGATCACGACGTCCACCTTCTCGAAGTGGAAGATCTTGCGCCTGGCCGCCGGGCTCGAGCCAACGACCCGCTTCTGGGTCAGGGCCGAGTGGAGGTAGATGACGTGGGGCATGACGGTGGCGCCGAGGATGCCGGCCGCCAGCAGGACCGACTCGGTGCCGGCGAACTGAGGCACGACCATACCGCCGGCGACCGAGCCCCAGTTCGGCTCGGCGCGCAGCACCTCGAGGCCGAAGGCGACCACGATCACGCCGACGAGGACCGCGATCGTCGCCTCGAGGCGGCGGAAGCCAAAAGCCTGGAGCGCGAGGATGGCAAAGGCCGCCACGCCGGTGATCAGAGCCGCGGTGAAGAGCGGAATCCCGAACAGGAGGTTGAGGCCGATGGCCGCGCCGACGAACTCGGCCAGGTCGGTGGCCATGGCGATCAGCTCGGCCTGGATCCACAGGAAGATGACCACCGGGCGGGGGAACCGGTCGCGGCAGACCTCGGCCAGGTTCTGGCCGGTGGCTATGCCCAGCTTGGCGCTCATCGACTGGATGAGCATCGCCATGAGGTTGGCCGAGAGGACGACCCACAGCAGCATGTAGCCGTAGCGCGACCCGCCCGCCATGTTGGTGGCGAAGTTCCCCGGGTCGACGTACGCGACGGCCGCGATGAAGGCCGGGCCGAGGAACGGGAGCACGGCGCGCAGCCCGCGCCGCTCGCCGTTGAGGGACTTCTCGGCCGCCCGCAGCACGCGAAGCTCGCCGGGCAGGGCTCTCTCCGCGACCTCCACCCACGGCTCGGCGACGACGGCGCGCAGGGCCTCTGCCATCAGCGAGCCTCCGTGACGAACACAGCCCGTGCCAGGCCGAGAGGCACGCTCGAGCGGCGGCGCTTGATCCGCACCTCGAGGGGGCCTTCGAACTCGCTGCCGGCGACCACCGCGATCGGCGTGCCGGGCACGAGGCCGCGGCGCTGCAGCTCGCGGAGCTTGGCGGGGTCCTCGTCGGAGACTCCCTGGACGACGAGCCTGTCCCCTACCTTCGCCTCGCTGAGGCTGCGGTGGCTGACGGCGCGGACCTTGCCGCCGAGGGTCGGGATGACGTGGCCGTGCGGGTCGAGCTCGGGCCTGCCGAGAAGCTCGAAGATGCGCTGCTCCATGCGCTCGGAGATGACGTGCTCGAGGCGCTCGGCCTCTTCGTGGACCTCGTCCCACGAGTAGCCCAGGACCCTGACCAGGAACATCTCCAGAAGGCGGTGGTGCCGGACCAGCTCGAGGGCGATCTTGCGACCCTCCCGCGTGAGCTGCTGGCCGCGGTAGCGGTCATGCTCGACCAGCCCCTGGGCGGTCAGCCTCGTCACCATCTCACTCACGCTCGGCGAGGAGATGCCAAGGCGCTGGGCCAGCTCGCGAGTCGGTACAGGACGCTCGCCGCCGCCGAGCAGGTAGAGCGCCTTGAGGTAATCCTCCTGGGAGCGGGTGAAGGCGCTCCGCTTCTCCTGTGTTGGCGTGCCTATCATCAAAGATAGGATAGCCTAACTTTCGAGGGCTTTGTCCCCTATATCGATTTTTCTCGATCCCGCGTCAGGCTACGCAGGTCCCGGTGGCGCTGCTGGCCGGCTGGTAGGTGACGCTCACGTTCGGGCGGAGTGTGATCGTGGTCGGCGAAGTGAACACGGCGACGTAGTCCGCGCAGCCTTCGGCGAGGTGGAAGTCGTAGTCGACGCTCGTCTTGTTGAGCCAGCCGATCGCCGAGCCCGAGTGGTGCATGCAGTAGTTGGCGGTGCCTCCCTGGTCCATGCAGACATTGGCCGCGGCGTAGTTCTGGAGGGTCAGGATGCTGACCGACATGGGACCGGTGGAGGTCACGTGCAGGTGGTAGGTGAAGGTGTCCGGGACGTTGCCCTCGAGCCAGGCGTTGGCGCCCTTGATCTCCTGCGGCACGTTCCAGATGGTGACGGTCGGGTGCTCGAGCTCGGCCTTGGTCCGCTCGAGCTCGCCCATGGTCGAGTTCAGGTTCTGCTCGGTCGTCCGGAGCTGGTCCTGGAGGATCTGGCTGTGACCGCGCAGCTGCTCGTTCTCTGTCGTCAGGGAGCGGATGGTGGCCTGATTGCCGGTGTCGTCGAGGTAGAGGAGGCCGACTCCCCCCGCGGAGATCAGCAGGGTCGCGGCCAGCGCGACCGTCCACCAGCGCCGCTCCCGCATCTCGAACATCGGCGCCCACGCCGAAGGCCCTCGCGAGCGCCGCGGCGCCGAGGGCGCGGGCGGCAGGGTCACGATCTCCGGCTCGAGGGGAGGGGTCTCGGTGAGCTGGTCCACGTGGGTCGGGGTCATGATCCCACCACCGGGTGTCTCGTCGATCACTGTTGCCCCGCTCGAGGCCACAGGCCGTACACCTGAGCGATCTTCGAGGCCGTCTCCGCCTGCGCCGCGACGTCGAACGTGAACGTCTTTCCGTCGGGCTGCCACGAGGGGCCGATGCCGCAGTTGGCGCCGCAAGCCGCCTCCTCCACATAGAAGAAGGTGGTGGCGTTGAGCCAGGCGCCTGACGAGCGCGCGTTCGGCAGCACGCCGCCCGAGCGGCCGTCGTGGCTGTACAGCCAGGTGTGCGGGGTGCCGCTCGAGTCCCGCACCGTGAAGACGAGCGTGGTGTCCGTGCCGACGCCTGCCCGAGGCCGGATCCAGGAAAGCTGCTGACCGAAGGCCTGAGATACGCCGGCCGCCGAGTCCCACACCTGCACCAGGGTCGAGGTCGGCTGGCGGAAGTAGAGCCGGCTCCCGGTGCTGCCCCAGGTGGCCATCGTGCCCCGGGACAGGCTGAAGGCGACGGTGCCGTCGATGATTCTGCGCACCTGCAGCTGATCGCCGGAGCTGGCAAACGTCTGGACGAGGGCGATGTAGGCGCCGTCGGGCGAGAAGGCGAGGTAGGCGTCGTCCTCGTTGGGGTTGACGCCCCGCGCCGGGACGGCGCCCATCGTGGCTATGACCCGGTCTCCTCCGCCGCTGAGGACGTGCAGCCGGACCCCGGTGCCGTCGCTGGCCACGTAGGCGAGAAAGCCGCGGTCGGGGCTCCAGGCGTGGAGGCCGTCGAGGAACCCACCGCCCGACCAGGTGGCGGCGATGGTGGACGTGCCGGTGAACAGGTCGAGGATGGCGATGACGCTGGGACCCGGCCGGTCGGGCGCGCCCTGGGTCGCGTACCAGGAGATCATCGTCTGGGTCACGAGCTGGGGCTGGAAGGAGCCTCCGCTCAGGCCGCACAGGGTGCGCGGCGCCTTCGGGTCGGCGACGTCCGCGAGCACGGGGTTGGTGGCGCCCTGGAGCGTGACCAGCGCCTCCTGGGCGGCCGGCTGGCCGGCGCAGCTGGCGTGGAGGGCGGCCCAGGAGGGAACGGCGACGGGGGTGGGCTCGATCGTGGGCGTTGGCGACGGACTGGGGCTCTCTTCGGGGCTCGGAAGAGGGCTCGGGCTGGGCGACGGCGAGTGCCTGGCGACGGGGCTGCTGGAGGGCGCAAGGGGCCCGTTGGCCGTGCAGGCGCCGATCGCAAGCAGGGAGACGAGAAGGACTACCCCGTTCCTCACGGGAGCTTGCAACGAGCGTGGCATCGGGGGCGTTACGGAGGTCTCCGCCGGGGGCAAGGTCGCACAGGATAGCGCTTCACGCCGGCGGCAAGCAGGCGCGCCGGGCGGCGTCTAGCGCGGGCAGCACCCTTTGATCAGGGCGATTCCCGGCGAGTGCCGGCGCTCGCGGCTTTCAGTGGGCTTCAAAGCCCGCGACTGCCGGCTGTCGCGGCCAATCGGTTTGGTAGCCCCGGCGGATCAGGTATTTCTGAGCAGCCGCCGAATCGCCCACGCCACCGTGTCGGCTGTCTGCGCAGGCGAAGACCCGGTCAGGAGCTCAAACGCTCGCACGCCAGAAGACGAGGCCAGGACCGCGATCAGGTCGCGCAGCTTGCGCAAGTCGGCGCGGTCCAGGTCGGGTCGCTCGCGGCGCAGGGCGTGCTCGATTGGATCGAGCCGTTCGGCTCGATTCTCGCGCCGAAACTCGTCGACCGCCCCCGACGCGATCGCAGCGCGCAGGCCAGGGTCGAGCCGCGCCATGCGCGCCGCGATCATGGGGAAAGCGTCGAGCATCTCGTCCAGAGAGGACCATCTCCCGGCCGACAGGTCCGAAGGACGCGCGTC
>VBEK01000024.1 GCA_005889135.1 Chloroflexota bacterium | reverse complement strand
TCTGGTATCCGGTCTTTCCACCGGATCGGCATGCCGACGAAGTCCTCGCCTGGCTGCGCGACCACCCCGCGGACGGCTAAGACACAAAGCCAGGTTCGGCTTGGTGGAGGCGGCGGGAGTTGAACCCGCATCCGAAGCAGCTTCCTCCGGGACTTCTACGAGCGTGTCCGGGATTTTGGTTCTCGCCTGGCGGCTCCTCCCGACGGGATCCGCTTCCGCCAGTCACGGTGACTGTCCTACCTCAGGGCCGTGACGCCCCCAAGGTAGCGATCCGGTCTATGTAACGCCGCTCCCCGGTCCGCCGGATTGACCGAGGGCGACGCCCGGGCTCAAAGGCCCGGGGCTTTGGTCCTTACTGCTTACGCAGCGAGGGCGAAAGCGGTGTTCTTGTTGGCGTTTGTAAACGCTGCGCTGTAACGCACGCGGCTCTCGGCTCGCAGTCCCAAAGCTCAACTGCCCCGTCGAGACCGGACGCCCCCACGAAGCTGAACCTGGTTGCTCTCAGATTCTACCCAGCAGGCCACAGGATCATGCGCAGGTGCCGGCGGGGGTGACCCGCTCGTCGGTCATCAGCGCGCCGCCCGTCCGCGCTGTCCACAGGTACAAGCCTTCATCGCTGCCGACCCACACACCGTACGCATCGCCGACGAAGCCGCCCAGGTACCCGTAACGGTCCGTCGAGAACGGGAAGTCCATCTTCTGCGCCTGGTTAGGCGCCGACATGATCCAGTACGTGGTCGACTGACCGTCGGAGACGAACAGGATCGGCATCCCGCCGGCGGCGGCGACGACCACCATGTTCGTCCCCGGCCGGTACAGCCACACGGTGATCTTCCCGGTGATCAGGTCGCGTTTCGAGATCTCGTTGGTGGCCCCTCCCATCGCGGACACGTCGGGCAGCTTGTCGGCCGGGTTGCGCGCCATGAGCCACGCCGCGGTGCCGTCGATGACGGTGGCTATCCCGTCCGTGAACAATTCCTTGAAGGCGCCTGTGTCCGGGTCGAGGAGCCACAGCCCCGCGCCGATGCCTTCGTAGCTGACGTGCAGGTAGATCCCCTGACGAGTGAAGCCGACGATGCCCCAGAAGTCAGGTTTGATCTTCCATACCTTCTCTACGCCTGTGGTGACGTCGACTACGTGCACCTCGCTGTGTGGAAACTCGAGCGGCAGGTATGCGTAGCGCGAGCCGTCGGGCGACACCTCGGCGGCACTCCTCACCGGCAGCCATCCGAATGCTCCGTCGTAGTAGCCGGCCGCCACCCCCGCCAGCTGAGGTGCCGCCGGCGCAGACCTTCGCACGCCGGACGCCGCTCCAACGACCTCGAACCCGCCGTATGGGTCATTCAGCGTTCTCGCGTTGCGCACGTCGAACCTTGCGCCCTGGGCTGGAGCGCCCCCGCTCCCCGCTCTCATCACGGGCAAGGTGCACTGCGGGACGTGTGCAAGCAACGAGAGCCGTTGTGGCGAGCCCGTTCCGTTGTCGGCGATCTCGAGCAGCGCGGACTGGAGTCCGGCGGGACCGCCGCCGCCGTACCGCAGCTGAACCTCACAGCTCGCATCCGGCTTCAACGACGTGCCCGAGCACGTGTCGCTTCCCTTCGAGAAGAGATTGGCGTCGAGGCCCGCGATGCGGACGCTCGAGATGACCAGTGGAGCGTTGCCTACGTTGCGCACGCTGACGGACTTCGGGGCGGCGTCGGCGAACACCAGCGGGCGCGTGCTCATCAGCGCCTCCGGGATGGTGAGGCCGATGCTCGCGACGACGCCGTACTCCGACTCGCCGAACCAGATGCGGCCGTCCGCGCCGACCGCCATCCCGTACGGGATCACGCCACGCCGCGCGAGCGGGTAGGTCCTCGTGGCGCCCGACGCGCCCAGGCGCACGATCGCGTGCCTGCCCGCGTCCGCGTACCAGATGTTGCCGTCCGGAGCGGCCACAAGCTTCGTCGGCTTGGAGCCCTGAGGCAGCGCAACCTGCGATACCTCGCCGTTTATCGAGATCCTGCCCATCCCCTCCGTCTCGGTGAACCACAGCTTTCCGTCGGGGCCGCTGACGATGTCGTTCGGCGTGTTGTCGGTCGTCTCAAAAGTGATCGGGAACTCGGTGATCACTCCCTGCGGCGTGATGCGCGCGATCGCAGGCCGGAAACGTGTCGACTCGACGAACCACAGGTTTCCGTCCGGCCCGGTGACGATGCCCCGCGGGTCGCTCTCGGCGCGCGGGATGGTGAACTCGGTGAGCGATCCTGATGGCGTCAGCCGCCCGACCCGGTTCGCCCAGAACTCGGTGAACCACAGGTTGCCATCGGGTCCGGCGGTGATGCTTTCCGGCCCGGTGCCGAAGCCCTGGCTGGCTGGCACCGAGCCGGCGCTGAGCCTGGTAATCTCGCCCGCCGGGGTGACGCGCAGGATGAAATCCGGCTTGCCGCCGCCGCCGCTGCTGGCGTTCACGTACATGTTCCCGTCCGGTCCGGCGGCGATTGTCTGCGCCCCGCCCACGAGCTCGACATCGACGCTGAACTGCTTGATCTGTCCGCTCGGTGAGACCCGGCCGACGACCTTGCGAAAGTTGTCGGCGTACCACACGTTGCCGTCGCCGCCCAGGGCCATGCTCCCGATGTAGGGTGGGCAGCCCGGAGGGCAGTCGGCCGGCGTGGCCGGCGGGCCCGGCACCGGGTACTCGACGACGCCGCCGCTCGACAGCGCCACCGGTTTGGCTGTGCCGACAGGCGAGGCGGAAGGGCCGGCCTTGCCCACATGTCCCGAGCAGGCGACGGTGGCGAGCAGAAGCGCCAGCCTGAAGGAGCTGGGCGATATCCGCATCGACGACGTCCTGTCCTTCATCGACCGCGGGATCGAGAAGATGCCCAGCTACATGGACCTCTACCGGCGCTGGGAGTCGCAGCAGTGGTCGGTCGGCGACATCGACTTCTCCCTCGACCGCCAGGACTGGCTCGAGGCCAGTGACCTGGACCGGAAGGCGACGCTCTGGTCGCATCGCCTCTTTTTCAACGGCGAGGAGCGGGTCACCGCCACGCTCGCGCCCTTCGTCTGGGCCGCGCCCACGCCCGAGATCGAGGTGTTCCTCTCCACCCAGATGGTCGACGAGGCACGCCACACCGTCTTCTTCGAGAGGTGGTGGCGCGAAGTGTGCGGCACCGACGCCCGCGACATGACCCAGCTGCTGAAGGAGATCCGGCCCGAGGCCAACGAGGGCTACAACACCCTGTTCTACGACCGGCTGCCGGCGACGGCGCAGCGCCTGGCCAGCAACCCGAAGGACTTTGACGCCTTCGTCGAGGGGGTCACCCTCTACCACATCGTCATCGAGGCGACCATCGCCTTGACAGGCCAGCGCTTCGAGCTCGAGTCGATGCGCGAGCAGGGATTGACCGAACGCGGCTTCTATCAGGGGTTCACAGCCGTCGCGCGCGACGAGTCGCGACGCGTGAGCTTCGGCATCAAGGTCCTGCAGGAGGCGGTGCGCGAGGACGCGGCCCGCTACGCGCCGCTCATCCAGAAGACGCTCGTCGAGTGCCTACCACTGATCACCGGCACGCTCGACCCACCTGACCCGCGCTACATCACCGAGTACGGGCATACGGAGAGCGAGATTGTGCAGTTCGCCTTCGACTCGCTCAACAAGAAGCTTCGCGCGATCGGCATCAACCTCGCGGCGTAGCTACTTCTTCTCGCGCATCCACGGCGTCTCGGTCACGCCGACGAGGAACCCCTCCGGGCTGATCATCCTGGTCACGACCTGGCCCCAAGGCTCCTTGCGGTTGCGCACGAGGAGCCTGTAGCCGGCGCTCTCGAGCTCGCGCGTCGCCTCCTCGACGTCCTCGACGTCGAACTCGAGCCAGGCTTGGGGGGTCACGACGTCAGCCGGCCACTCCCGCCTGCCGAAACATGACTCGGCCGCCTGGTACAGCGGCCACACGCCGAAGCCCTTGACGCCCTCGACCTTCTCGGTGTGGAGGTAGTCGTCGGCTTCTTCTTCGAGGGGCAGGCCGAGCACGTCCCTGTAGAGCCGGCGCGACTCCTTGACGTTCGACGTGATCGGTCCGAAACCCGCCACGAACAGGATCTTCATCAGCCCCTCCTCACCGCCCGGGCGATCTCGCGCTTCGCTTCGCGCTCTGCGATCGCCTCACGCTTGTCGTACTGCCTCTTGCCTCGCGCCAACCCGATCTCCACCTTGGCATGGTTGCGCGAGAAGTACACCCGCAGGGGGATCAGGGTGTAGCCGCGCTGCTTCACCTTGCCGATCAAGCTCGCGATCTGCTTGCGATGCAGGAGCAGCTTGCGTGGCCGGAGAGGCTCGTGGTTCATCAGGTTGCCCTGCGCGTAGGGCGAGATGTGCACGTTCTCGAGCCACGCCTCGCTTCCGTCGAGGCGCACGAAGCCGTCACGCAGGTTCGTGCGGCCATTGCGCACCGACTTCACCTCCGTGCCGGTCAGCATCACGCCCGCCTCGTACTTCTCGTCGATGAAGAAGTCGTGGTAGGCGCGACGGTTGACCGCGACGTCGCGCTCCTTGGCGTCTCGGTCCTTATTCATCGCCGAGCACCTGCCTTGCCGGCGCGGGCTTCCTGCCTGGGAGCTGGACGACGTCGGGCACGTAGCGGTCGCCCTCCACGTGCCCTTTCAAGACCTTGACCCTGCCGCGAGCTGTCGGCAGCGTGGCGCCCGGCCACGGCTGGAGGCCGCGCACTCGCCTGTCGATCTCCGCTGCGCCCATGTCCCAGTCCAGCTCCCCCTCGTCCCGGCTCAGCTTCGGCGCGATTGTCGCCTGCTTGTGGTCCTGGCCCACGACCCGCAGCTCGTCGAAGTGTTCCAGCGTCGGGACCAGCAACTCGGCGCCCATCTCGGCGAGTCTGGCCGTCAGCTCGACCGCGTCCTCGCGCTCACCGATGGGGGTCGCTCGCACCGCGAGGATCGGCCCGTGGTCGAGCTTCTCATCCATCTTCATGATCGTCACGCCCGTCTCAGTGTCGCCGGCAAGGATCGCGTGCGCCACAGGCGCGGCGCCGCGCCAGCGAGGCAGCAGCGAGGCGTGGACGTTGATCGCCCCAAGGCCCGGTATGTCGAGCACGGAGCGAGGAACGATCTGGCCGTACGCCACCACGACCAGGAAGTCCGGCGCCGTCCCGCGCAGGCGGTCGACCGCCTCGAGGTCGCGGATCCGCTCCGGCTGATAGACCGGGAGCCCGAGCTCCTCCGCGGCAACCTTGACCGGCGGTGGCGTCACCTTCATTCCGCGGCCCGCCGGCCGATCGGGCTGCGTGATTACGAGTGCGACATCGTGGCCGGCCTTCTGCAGCGCATGCAGCGAGGGCACGGCGAAATCAGATGTACCGGCGAAGACGATCCTGTAGAGCGCCGTTACCCCGCCGAGGCCGCGACCGCCTCTTCCTTCTCCTCGCCGACCAGGTCCTCCACGCGACGCAGCGTGTCGAGGCTGGTCAGCCTGTCGGTGAAGAGGACGCCGTCGAGGTGGTCGAGCTCGTGCTGGAACGCGCGAGCCGTGAAGCCCGAGGACTTGATCCGGATCTCCTTGCCGTGGCGGTTGCGGCCCTTGACGACGACCGTCTCCGCCCGCTCGACCTCGCCGACCCAGCCCGGATAGCTGAGGCAGCCCTCGTAGCCGAGCTGCGCGCCTTCCTTCTTGACGACCTCGGGGTTGACTAGTCCCCAGATCTGCTTGTCGTCGCCCTTGACCACGCAGACGCGCAGCGCGACCCCGATCTGGTTCGCGGCCAGGCCGGCGCCGGGGGCGTCGAGCATGGTCTCGGTAAGGTCGTCGAGCAGGCGCTGGATCGACGCGTCGATGCGCGTCACCTTCTTCGCTTTCTCGCGAAGCACCGGGTGTTCGAAGCTCAGGATCTGCCGGACCACGATCTGGATTCTACCCGTGGGGTCGGAAAACCCAACCTTCCGGCGGGTCGGTCACACGACCCAGCGCGACCTCACCATGACGTCCCGGTCCTCGATCTCGTCGTAGCCACGGAACGCCTGGATGCGCGTCGGGCGGAGACGGAAGAACATCCAGCCGTCCATCTCTCGCGGATCCCAGCCCACGGCCTTCTTGTACCCCTGCGCCAGGTCGGCTGAGTCGTCGACCGCGGCGCTGTCGATCACCTGGGCCTGGATCAGTATCGCGTCCGAAGGATCTCCGCCGGCAAGCATCACTGCCGGGTTCATGGCCATGTTGCGCGCGGTCTTGCTCGTGCCCAGGGTGGTGATGACGATGTCTCCGCCATCCCACCAGCCGGAGACGGCGATCATGTGCGGTCGGCCGCCTATCTCCGCGGTCGCCAGCCAGTAGTGGCCCTGCCTCTCCAGCGCCGCGAGCACGTCCTTCTTTCGAGTCGCGGCGTCACGTGATGGGGTCGACGTCATAGCTCCAGTCTTTGCTCCTGGGCGCGAGGTGGCGCGCACGTCCGAGTCCGTCGCCCTTCAGTGTCACCTGCCAACGGTACTCGCCGCGGAGGCGGTGTATGAAAGCCGGCGACGGACCCATGACGCGGATGCCGTCGATGCCTTCCCTGAGGAGACCGCTCGCGATGGTTTCCGCGGCTTCGCGTGCCGAGGCGGCGGCGCGCCCGTCGTCGCGGTCGGTCCGAGTAAGGACGGCGAGCTCGGCGTACGGCGGGAACACGAACGCCTTCCTCGCCGGCAGCTCAGCGCGGTAGAAGCCTTCATAGTCGCCCTCGGCCGCGCAGCGGAGAGCGTAGTGCTCGGGATTGCTGGTCTGGACGATCACACGCGATGGGCGACCGTCGCGGCCGGCGCGCCCCGCGACCTGGGCCACGAGCGCGAACGTGTTCTCCGCCGACCGGTAGTCGGGAAAGTGCAGCGGCAGGTCGGCGTCGACGACGCCCACGCAGGTCACGGCCGGCAGGTCGAGGCCTCGCGTCACCAGCTGCGTACCGACCAGGATGTCCGCCCGCCGCTCGCTGAACGTCTCCCAGACCTTGAAGTAAGAGTCGGGTCCGCGCGCGACGTCGCTGTCGAGGCGGAGCACGCGTGCCCGCGGCCACAGTCGCTTGACCATGGCCTCCAGGCGCTGCGTGCCCATGCCAAGGCCGCGGATGTTGCGACTGCCACAGTGGTCGCACACCGACGGCATCGCCCGCGAGTACCCGCAGTAGTGGCAGACCAGACCTTCGATCTCCGCGTGCTGCACCAGGGCCACCGAGCATCCGAGGCACTGCACCGACCGGCCGCAGTCTCGACACATGACGTAGGTAGCAAGCCCGCGGCGGTTCAGATAGAGGATCGTCTGCTCCTCGTCCTCCAGCGCCCCGGTCACAGCCTCGACCAGTCGCCTGGACAGGGGCTGGCGGTTTCCCTCCGCGCTCTCGTCGCGCATGTCCACGAGCTCGACGGCGGCGTCGCGGCCGCGCACGCGGTGCGTCATCGTCGCCATCGCCACCGCGCTCGTCGCCGCCTCGTGGTAGGTCGCCACCGCTGGGGTGGCCGAGCCCATGACGAGCCGCGCCCCAGTGATCGACGCGAGCCGGCGGGCCACCCATCCGGCCTCGTACCGCGGCGTGCGGTCCTGCTTGTACGCGGCGGAGCCCTCCTCGTCGAGGCAGATCAGCCCAAGACGGGGGACCGGCGCGAAAACGGCGGAGCGACTGCCCAGCACGACCTCCGCCTCACCGCGGCGCGTCCGCCACCACTGCTGCGCACGCTCGAGCTCGGTCAGCTGCGTGTGCAGCACCGCGACGGGCGCGTCCAGCCGCGCGCGGACCCGCTCCACGAGCTGTGGCGTCAGCGAGATCTCCGGGACCAGGAGCAGGACGCGCAGTCCCTGGGCGAGCGCGCGCTCCGCGGCCGCGAGGTAGACCTCCGTCTTGCCGCTCGCGATCACGCCGTGGAGGAGCGTTATCGGGTTGGCCTCGATGACCTCCAGCGCGGCGCCTTGCTCCGCGGTCAAGGTGATCGGCTGGCGGACGGGCGGCGGACCCGTCGCGAGCTCGAGAAGGCGCGTGTGCCTGCGCTGCCGGCTCGATGCGTGCGCCCCCGTCGAGCCCGTGCCCCTGACACGCGGCGGCAGCATCGCCCGGATGCACTCGACGACCGGCACCCAGTAGTGGTCGGCCACCAGGCGGGCGAGCTCGACCTGGTGCGGGAGCAGGAGCGGTTCGGCGCCCGCCGAGGCGATGGGCTTTGTCTCCACACCCGGATCCTCGGTGCCCAGGGAGAGGACGAAGCCGTAGGTGTTGCGGCGGCCGAACGGCACGGTCACGCGGTGCCCGGGCACGACATCGAGCCCGTCGGGCACGGAGTAGGTATAGGACTCGCGGTTGATCCCGCGGGCGGCCTCGACGGCCACCTCGGCGTAGAGGGTCACCTAGCGCTGGAGCTTAGGCAACAAAAGGTCCAGGATCCGGTCCGCCATCTCTCGCTTGGTCGCCTTCTCGAGCTCGTGCCGCGCCCCGTCCGCGAACAGCAGCACGCCGGCGTTGTACTCGCTGCCGAACCCGATGTCCCGGCGTGAGATGTCGTTGGCGACGATCGCGTGCAGTCCCTTGCGCTTCAACTTCTCGACCCCCTTGGCATCGAGGTCGGAGTCTTCCGCGGCGAAGCCGACCCGAAACACGCCCGCGAGCGCTTCGTCGCCTGCCAGCGTGGCCACCAGGTCGGGGATCGGCTCCAGCTGCAGGGTCAGGCTCGGCGTCTCCTCGCGCCGGATCTTGTGCTTCGCCGTCCTGGCGGGTCGGAAATCGCCGACTGCCGCCGCCATGAGGAGGACGTCGGCGCCGCGCAGCTGGGTGCGGAGCTCGGCCAGCATCTCCTCGGCTGTGTCGACGTGCTGCTCCTCGATCCCGTGATGGATCGGGTGCGAGGCGGCGGTGACCAGCGTGACGCGAGCGCCTCGGTCGGCGGCCGCGGCCGCAAGCGCGAAGCCCATCTTGCCGCTGGAGTAGTTGCTGATGAAGCGCACGGGGTCGATCGGCTCACGCGTCCCGCCCGCGGTGACCACGATGCGCCGCCCCGCGTAGTCGTAACGCGTCCGGACGGCGTGCACCATCGCCGCGAAGATCGCCTGCGCGCCTGCGAGCCTGCCAGTACCCGAGTGGCCGCTGGCGAGGCGCCCCGACTCGGGCTCGACCACGGTGACGCCGCGGTGGCGGAGCGTGCCGAGGTTCTCCTGGACCGCGGGCTTCGACCACATCGCGTCGTTCATGGCCGGTGCGACGACTACCGGACAGCGCGCTGCGAGCAGCGTGGCCGTGACGATGTCATCCGAACGTCCGGAGGCGATCCGGCCGATGACGTTGGCCGTCGCCGGAGCGACAAGGATCAGCTGCGCCCAGTCGCCCAGCGAGACGTGCGGCTCTGGAGAGCCATCGGCCGTCCACAGCCCGGTCAGCGCGGCGTGTCCCGTCACGCCCATGAACGTCGCGGGGCCGACGAACCGCATCGCCGACGACGTCATAGCCACCCGCACCTGGCAGCCGGCCTGGGTGAGGGCGGAGGCCAGGTCCACGACCTTGTAGGCGGCGATGCCGCCCGAGACCAGCAGGGCGACGCGAAGGCCGCGCAGCTCGTCGGGCACCGGGGTCGGGTCTAGCGGCACGTCGGGCCTAAGTTTGCGACGCCCGCGCGCGGCGGATCAGGTCCAGGATCTCGGCCGCCGCCCGCTCGACGTCGTCGTTGGTGACCACGTGGTCGTAGTGGGAGGCCTGGGTCATCTCGCGCTCGGCGATCCGGCGGCGCGAGGCAAGGTCTTCGGCCGACTCGCTCCCCCTCTTCTCCTGGCGCTCCCTCAACTCGTTCTCCGAGGGCGCGACCACGAAGATCAGGATCGCGTCGGGCATGAGCCGGCGCACCTGCTCGGCGCCCTGGACGTCGATCTTCAGCACCATATCCCGGCCCTGGTCCCGCGTCTTCTCGACCCGGTCCCGGAAGGTGCCGTACAGGTTGCCGTTGTAGGTCGCATGCTCCAGGAACGCCCCTTGCGCCACGAGCTTTTCGAACTCGTCTCGGCTCAGAAATGTGTAGTTCGCGTCGGGTTTCTCCCCCGGCCTCGGCATGCGCGTGGTGCCCGACACCGAGTAGACCAGGTTGGGGTCAAGATCCAGCAGGCGGTGGATCACGGTGTCCTTGCCCACGCCCGACGGCCCGGAGATCACGACCAGGAGGCCGCGCCTCATCAATGGGCTGCTTCCCAGAAATCGTGGAAGTCGGCCGGCGGCGGCGCTTCGAACGTCATCTCCTCGCCGGTCCGGGGATGGCGCAGCCGCAGCCGCC
>VBEK01000146.1:25335-44285 GCA_005889135.1 Chloroflexota bacterium | reverse complement strand
CTGCGCCTCCAGCGGCAGCATGTTCTGAAATGCGTGGCACGACTTCGGCGCCGCCTCGGTCTCGAGCCGGGCGACGAAGCGGAGGTTGCCGACCTTGATCTCTACGTCCATGCGGACATAAAAGTAGCGCCGCCGCCCGCGAAGGCAGCGGCGCTACGCAATCCTACCTAGGCCCGAGACCCCGCGCCTACGGGGCTCACCGCCCGTCTTGACATCATGTTGAACGCGTAGTAGAGCGCTCCGGTCAAGAGGAAGCCGACGACAAAGGTGATGTCTCCGATGCTGGGGTTGGCCTCGACGATCTTGCCCGTGAAGATGATGTTGTTCGCGAACAGGAAGACGGACACGACGAGCCCAATCGCCATCGCGGTGACTCCTTGCCAGCGCTGGTGCTTCGAGTCGTAGAACATCGACTCGTCTCCGTAGTCGCCGCGACGCTGCCAGTAGTCGACGAGCACCACAGCGAGCCACGGCCCGATCCAGTAGCTGATCAGGAGCAGGAAGAACTCGTACTTGCTGCCCGGTCCGACGTTGGCCTGGCCGACCAGGCCGATGATGTAGCCGAGCACGCCCGCCGAGACAGCGAGCAGGGCACGGCGTTGACGCAGAGTCATGCCCATCTCACGGATGCCGACCGCGACGAGGGACATTGTCCCGCTGTAGATGTTGATCGCGTTGGCGGCGACCGCCCCGACCGCGATGCACAACAGCGTCAGGTAGTAAAGAACGTTGGGCATCGCCACCTGGAGTTGGACCGTGGGGATGTCGGTGGGTCCCCACTTCGTGCCGGCGACCGTGGCGAGCGCGGCGCCCGCCAGCTCGATCACGACGCACGAGACGAAGACTCCCATCGCCGCCCAGAACCCGACCATGGTCCGGTTGGTGGTGGGTGGCAGGTAGCGCGTGTAGTCGGCGGCGTACGGATTCCAGCCGGCGGCGTAGCCGAACGTCGCCGTGAACAGAAGCGTGAAGCTGCCGAACTCGCCCACGAAAACCGGCGCCTTGGTGTTCACGCCCATCCCGACATTCGCCTTGGTGAAGATGAAGATGGTGGCAAGGGCGAATACGACGCCGAGCAGTGGCAGGGCCCAGCGCTCGAAGACGTGGATGAAGTTGTGACCCAGGGTCGCGATCGCGACCTGCGCCACCACGATGATGAGGAAGGTGACGGCGAAGGGAAGTTCGACCTTCACCAGTAGGGCCAGCGCCTGCAGGGCGAACGCGCCGATGACGCTGTTGACGATGAACCAGCCGATCGTGCCGGTGAACGCGTTCAAGCCCGCGGGCAGGATGTTGCCGAGAAAGCCGAAGGCGCCTCGGCTCTCGACCATCATCGGGACGCCGAACTTCGGCCCCCACGATGAGAGCACCCAATGGGTCAGCGACCCCAGTGCGCTGCCGACGACGATCGCGACCGCCGTCTGCCAGAAGCTGAGGCCGAAGACCGCTACGCCGAGGACGCCCACGAAGACCGTCGCGAACTCGAGGTTCGGAGACAGCCACGTCCAGAACAGATCGATCGGTTTGCCGTGACGCTCCTTGAGCGCGATGTACTCGACCCCGCCCGGCTCGACGGTGGCGACCCTCTCCCCGTACTCGCCCTCCCGAACCGGTACGTGCTGCTCTACTTCCTGGACCGATTGCATAGGCGCCTCCCCCTCTGAAGGACCAAAGCCGGCAGGTACGCCCGAAGTTTAAGGCTGGATTAGCATTCCGTCGAATGCTCGATTTGCTCCTCCACGGGGCGCGCCTGCCGGGCGAGACCGAGACCCGCGAAATCGGCATCAAGGACGGTCTGATAGCCGAGCTCGAGCCCGAGGCTCGGCAGACGATGGACCTCGGCGGAGCCCTCGTCACGCCCGCGCTGGTCGAGCCGCATATCCACCTGGATGCGGTGCTGACCGTGGGCGAGCCGCGGCACAACCAGACCGGCTCCCTGTTCGAGGGCATCGCGATCTGGGCCGAGCGCGTGCAGAGCCTGACCGTCGAGGACGTGAAGCAGCGCGTCCGCACCGTCCTGCGCTGGCAGCTGGCCAACGGCGTCCAGTTCGTGCGCTCGCACGTCGACGTCTGCGACCCGGATCTGAAGGCGGTGCGCGCCCTGGTCGAGCTGAGGCAGGAGATCGGGGACCAGATGACGCTCCAGCTCGTGGCCTTCCCGCAGCAGGGGATCTTCTCGTTCGACGGCGGGCAGGACCTGATGCGCAAGGCCGTCGACCTGGGCGTCGACGTCGTCGGCGCGATCCCGCACTTCGAGCTCACTCGCGAGTACGGCGTGGACTCGGTGAAGTTCGCCTTCGCGCTCGCTTCCAATAAGGGGCTGCGCGTCGACATCCACTGCGACGAGACCGACGACGACCACTCGAGGTTCGTGGAGACGATGGCGGCGGAGACGATCCGCCTGGGCATGGGAGGCCGGGTGACGGCCTCGCACACGACCGCCATGCACTCCTACAACAACGCCTACGCGTACCGGCTGATCAACAACCTCAAGCGGGCGAACATGCACATGGTCACCAACCCTCTCGACAACGCGACGCTGCAGGGGCGGTTCGACAGCTATCCCATCCGTCGCGGACACACGAGGGTCAAGGAGCTGCTGGCCGCGGGAGTGAACGTGTGCATCGGCCACGATTCGGTCATGGACCCGTGGTACCCGCTCGGCTACGGCGACCCGCTGCAGTCGGCGTTCGTGCTCGCCCACTACGGCCAGATGTCAGGCCACGGCGAGCTGCGGACCTTGATGGACATGATCACCTGGAACCCGGCCAGCGCCCTCGGCCTGGAGAAGTACGGCCTGCTGCCGGGCTGCCGCGCCGACCTCTGCGCCTTCGCCGCGCCGAGCGAGATGGACGCGATCCGGCTGATCGCGCCGCGCAAGCTTGTGCTGCGCGGGGGCAAGATCGTCGCCCGCACCGAGCCGGAGCGGACGACGGTGGTGTGGGACGAGCGGGAGGAGCTCGTCGACTTCCTGAAGCCGGCGCCGAAGCCCGCGGTGGTGTAGCTCCTACCCGCCGGCGGAGGGCTCGCAGGAACCCTCTGATTTCGCCGTTAGCGCCTTCGGAAGGGATCCATGCGCCCAATAGTCGAATTGCGCCCGATCGTGGAAGCAGCCGCCGTCAGCCGGTCCTACGGCGCACGCCTCGCCGTCGATGGCATCGACTTCGCCCTCTGCCCGGGCGAGCTGACCTTCCTGGTCGGCCCCAGCGGGGCCGGCAAGACGACCCTTCTCAAGCTGATCAACCGCGAGATCCGGCCGACGACCGGCCAGCTGTGGGTGGCCGGACTGCCGGCCCATCTGGTCAAGCCCTCACGCGTCGCCGAGCTGCGCCGCAAGGTGGGCGTCGTCTTCCAGGACTTCAAGCTCCTGCCCCGCCTGACGGCGGCCGAGAACGTCGCCTTCGGGCTCAGGGTCGTGGATCTTCGCCTCTCCGACCAGGAGGCCCGCGAGCGCTCTCTGGACGCCCTCGAGGCGGTGGGGCTCGGCGATCGTGGCGATGCCTTCCCGCATCAGCTGTCCGGCGGCCAGCAGCAGAGGGTGGCGATCGCGCGGGCCGTCGTCGCCCAGCCGCCGGTGCTGATCGCCGACGAGCCCACCGGGAACCTCGACCAGGAGACCGCCTGGGAGATCATGGACCTCTTCGAGGACATCGCCGCCTGGGGCACCGCCGTCCTCGTGGCGACGCACAACGTCGAGATCGTGACCAGGCTCAAGCGCCGCGTCCTGACCCTGGTCCACGGCCGCCTCGTCCGGGACCAGCCGGCGGGCCAGACAGGGAGGATGGCGTGGCTGGCGTCCTCGTGAAGCCGCGGTTTCCGCGCCGCCGCGTGGTCGTGACGGTGGCCACCAATCTCGTCCGCTACTTCTTCGGTGGCGCCGCCCGGAACTGGGTCCGCAACGCCGGCAGCACAGCCCCAGCCCTGGTCTCGATGAGCGTGCTCCTGATCATGTCCGGCCTGGTCGGCCTGACGGCCTTCACGCTGCACAACCTGGAGGAGATCGAGGCCAGCCAGGCCTCGCTGCTCCACGTCTATCTCCGCGACGACGCCGACGGCTCGGGCGTCGCCGCGCTCAAGGTCCGGATCGAGAGCGACCCTCGCGTCCAGGGCGTCGTCTACCTCTCGAAGAACGACGCGCTCGCGCGCGCGCGGACCGTGCCCGGCCTGCCGCAGCTGGCCGACGCCACCGAGAGCAACCCCTTCCCCGCGAGCCTGGACGTGCAGGTGCGCAGCATCGACGACATGGCCGCGATCGACGCCATGGTGCGCCACGAGAGCGTCGTCGACCCGGTCTATCCGACCTCGTACGACCGGGGCGCCTACCAGCGCATCCAGGCCGTGCTGCTTGGAGTCGCCATCGCGGGATTCGCGTTCATCGGCATGCTGGGCTTCGTCGCCGTGGCCGTGACGATGAACAGCATCAAGGCCGCGATCCACTCCCGCCGCGACGAGATCTCGATCATGCAGCTCGTCGGCGCCTCGCGCTGGATGGTGCGGGGCCCGTTCGTGGTCGAGGGCGCGATCACGGGCGCGGTGGCGGGCGCCGTCGGGGCGCTCGTCACTTTCGGCGCGGCGATGGCCGCCGTGACCTCCGGATCGGGCGCCTTGATGCAGTTCGCGCCCGGCCTCAGCGCGACGGTCGCGGCCGTCGCGGCCGGCATCGTGCTTGCGGCCGGCGCCGGCCTTGGCTCAGGGTCGTCGCTGCTGAGCCTGCGGAGGCACATGGAGTCGTGAGGCCGGTCCTGATCGCCGCCGCGGTGGCCCTGATGCTCGTGACCGCCGACCGAGGCGCGGTCTTCGCCGACGGCTCCCCCAGCGATCCTCAGCAGCAGCTCGCGCTCGTCAACCAGATCCGCGCCCAGCTCGGAAGCAACCTCGCCGACGCCCTGGCCGCGCAGCAGCAGCTCCAGCAGTCGCTGGAGGCCAACGCGGCGCAGCAGGCGCAAGTGCAGCAGCAGATCGCCGAGGCCAACGAGAGGATCGCCGAGCTGGACCGGGACGTGGCCGAGGCCCAGCGCCGGGAGGCGGCCCTGGCGCAGCGGATCGAGAACGAGCGCGCCCAGATGCGGCAGCTGGCGCGGGCGGTCTACCAGTCTCCGGGCTCCGTGCTGGTCGTGCTCGCCCAGTCGCAGAGCCTGAGCGACCTGTTCACGCGCATCGCCGACCTCAACGTCGCCGGCTCGCGAGCGTCGGATCTCAAAGCGTCGCTCAACGGCGACCTCCAGCAGCTGCAGATCGAGGAGCGCAAGGAGCAGGCGGCGCGCGACAAGCAGCTCACGGAGCGTGACAAGCTGAACGGCGAGCTCTCGCAGCTCCGCGCCCTGCAGGCTCAGCAGGAGAAGTCGGCGGCCGATCTCCAGGTGAAGATCGACCAGACGCGCTACGAGCTGTCACGGCTCAACCGGCAGTCGACGCAGCTCGCGCAGGCCGTGGCCGACATGCTGCAGCAGCAGCAGGACGCGATCATCGCCGCCGCCATGCAGTCGGTGTGGGCGCAGCTGCAGCTGTGGCTCCAGTCCAACAGCGTCGGCCAGATCCCGACGAGCGCCGGCCACTCGACGAAGTACCGGTTCATCTGGCCCGAGCCGAACTCGCAGATCTCGCAGCCGTTCGGCCCCTCGACGTACTGGTTCGAGCCACCGTACGGCAGCTACCCCCACTTCCACACGGGGATCGACTTGGTCGCCCCCTTCGGATCGCCGGTCTTCGCGGCCGACGACGGGGTGGTCGCGCTCGTGGGCGCCACCTCCACCGGCTACGGAAACTACGTGGTCATCGCGCATGCCGGCGGATTCGACACGCTGTACGGCCACCTGTCGACTGCGCTGGTGAGCGTGGGCCAGGTCGTCACCCAGGGGACTCCGGTCGGGCTCGAAGGCTCGACCGGCAACTCGACAGGCCCGCACCTCCACTTCGAGCTCCGCGTCAACCAGCGGCCAGTGGACCCGACGCCCTACTTGCCGCCAGGAGGTCCGTCGCCCTACAAGGGCTAACTACTTGATCCAGCCGAGCTCGCTGAACTGGGGCAGGCGACCGCCCCAGTAGACGAACCAGACCGCAAAGAGCAGCAGCGCGACCGCGTAGCCGCCCGCCAGCATCGTCAGCACCGGCGACGCGAGCACGCGACCGCGCGACGGCCACGCGGCGACGAGGAACCCCGCGGCGAAGGCCACCATCAGCGGAGCCGTTCCCCCCTCGTCGCCGATCAAGAACAGCGCGAATCCATAGATCACCGCGCCGGCGATGGCCATCCAGGCGCGGCCACGAGTGGTCGCGTCGGGCAAGTCTGCCGGGTCGCTCCGGGCGGCTCGGACGAGCACGAGCGCTGTCAGCCCGAGCGCCGCGCTGTGCCAGAGGTAGTGGCCGAATCGCTCGTCCCAGAACTCGGTGAGGTCCTGGGCCGGGCCCGGCTGGTCCTTCAGCAGGTGCCCGATGGCGTTTGCCGCCAGGTGGATGCCGTGACCCTCGACCCACGCGGCCGCGAAGACGAGAAACACAACGTTCCAGCCCGCGCCGATAGGACCGCCCGCGCTGCGCAGCATCAGCCAGTAGAGGGGGATCAGGACCAGCGGCGTCGCGAGGTCGACCACGTCCGCCCAGTGGATGAGGGGGTAGGGGTCGAACCGGTAGGGAAGGAACGGCGGCGCGAGGAACAGCACGATGAACGCCGCCGCGAACACGAGCGCGAGGGCGGAGGCGCGGCTAGCTGAGCGCGTAGATGCCAGGGAGCTCGCGGTAGAGGCCCGCATAGTCGAGGCCGTAGCCGATGACGAACCGGTCGGGGATGACGAAGCCGGTGAAGTCGATCTTCACGTCCACCTCGCGTCGGGCGGGTCGGTCGAGCAGCGCTGCCACCCGCAGGGACGCCGGCTTCATGCGCCGGAAACGCCTGAGGATCGTGTCGATCGTTCGGCCTGAGTCGACGATGTCCTCGACGAGCAGTACATGCCGTCCCTCCAGCGAGCCTTCGACCATGTGCGCGATCTTCACGCGCCCGCTGGTCTTCGTCCCCGCGCCGTAGCTCGCCGCGCGCACGAACTCGAGCTCGGCCGGGATCGAAAGGCTGCGCAGCAGGTCGGCGGCGAAGACGGTCGCGCCTTTCAGGATGGCGACCAGGACGAGCGGCGTGTCGCTGCCGGCGTAGACCTCGGAGATCTCGTGCCCGAGCCGTCCGACTCGCTTGGCGATTCGCTCGGATGAGATCATCGCCCGGCCGGGCGCCCGCTTCGAACCGCGGGCCCTTGGCTTGGCCGCCACCCCTTCAGCCATGCACCGCTGAGTCTAGTGTTGAGCCGATGCGCAAGGTGTACCGCGGCCGCGACATCGAGGTGAGCTTCGACCTCGACCTGTGCGTCCACGTCGGGGAGTGCGTGCGCGGTGACACGAACGTGTTCCAGCTCAACCGCAAACCGTGGGTGATGCCGGACGTGGGCGAGGCCGAGGTGGTGGCGCAGGTGGTGGAGCGATGCCCGAGCGGCGCGCTGCAGTACCGCCGCCTCGACGGCCGCGCCCAGGAGTTGCACGACGGTGGGACGAAGGTCGTGCCGATCCGCGACGGCCCGCTGCTCGTCACGGGCGTCATCACGGTGGCGCGCGGGGACGGCGTGGTCGAGACGCTGCCACGCGCGACGCTGTGTCGCTGCGGCCAGTCGGAGCACAAGCCGTTCTGCGACAACCAGCACCTGGCGGCGGGTTTTCGGGCCCCGGGGCTGCCGTACAAGATCCACCTCAGCCAGGTTCGGTTCCGGCTCGATCGGCCGATGACCGCGGCCGAAGACCCGCGCGGCGCGGAGTGAGCGTCGACCGGTTCGATCGCTGGGCCGGCCGCTACGAGCGAAGCCCGCTGCAGCGGCTGATCTTCGAGCCGGTGCATCGGGTGATGCTCGAGGTCGCGGCCTCGGAGGTTCCCGAAGCCGCAGCGATCCTCGACGTGGGCTGTGGTACGGGCCGCCTGCTGCGCGGGGCGGGCGACGTGTTTCCGAACGCTCGCCTCGAGGGTGTGGACGCGGCGGGGGAGATGGTGAGACAGGCACAGGCCCTTCTGCCTGCGGATTCGCGTCTCCGTGTCCAGCAGGCGGTGGCGGAGCGGCTGCCGTTCGCGGACGGGTCGTTCGACCTGGTGTTCAGCACGATGACGTTCCACCACTGGGCGGACCAGCGGCGCGGGGTCGCGGAGGTCGCTCGGCTGCTGCGGCCTGAGGGGCGGTGGCTGCTGGCGGACTTCGTGGCGACGGGGTTGATGAGGTACGTGCGGCGGGCGTTCCGGCTCAGGCGGTTTCCGGAGATGAGGGAGCTCGAGCGGGTGCTCCGGGCGGTGGGGTTAGGGGTGGCGTCGCGACGCCCGGTGGCTGGAGTGGGGAGTCAGGTTCCGGTCCTGGTGATTAGACGACTGTGAAGGGGGTGACGGGGGCGGGTCTGGGTTGCAAGGATCAACGTAAGAAGACTGTGAAGGGGGTGACGGGGAGGGCTTGGGTTGCAAGAATCAACGTAAATTTACATTGCCTTGCTGGACTTATAGAACTGAAGTTCGTAGAATTGAAGCATGGAAAAGCTCCGTGCTGCGGTGCTTGAGCTCGAGGCGGAGGATGTCGATCGGATCGACCTTCGCGAGCTTTCCGCTCTCATAGATCGTCTCCAGGCGAAGCTATGTGAGGTTTCGCACCGAGCCACGACGCGCGGTGAACACCTCCTCGAAGGCAGGACACCTACCGGCTGGGTCAACGCCGCCTGCCGGGTCTCCGGTCCGGCGGCTGCTGAGCGCCTGCGTGTCGGCGAGCAGCTGCAGGCCATGCCACGCATCGCCGAGGCTGCGCGCCGAGGGGAGATTGGCTACCAGGCGACGGCTGTGATATGCGGGTTTCGCGACAAGCTGCGTGAAGACCTGCGCCCGAACATCAATCAAGAGTTCTGGGTGGAAAAGGCCAACGAGGGCTCGGTCGAGGACCTGCGATGGCTCGAGCAGCACACGCGCTACGTCGTGGACCCAGACAGCTTCGACCACCAGATCGAAGAGGACTGGGATAAGCGGTTCCTCAAGATCAGCGAGTCAGGCGGCATGTTTCACATCACGGGCGTGCTGGATCGCAACGGCGGCACCGCCCTCAGAACGGCCATCGAGTCGCTGGCGAAGCCGCTCGGCGCGGGCGACGCCAGGTTGCCCAAGCAGCGGCGCGCGGACGCGCTGACCGAGATCGTTCACCACGCGATGGACAAGGGAAGCTTGCCCAGGCGCCACGGCGCGCGGCCGCATGTCGCAGTCCACACCACCATCGAGGGCTTGAAGCGAGAGCTGGGCGCGAGCGCGTCGCACTTCGAGAACGGGATTCCGGTCTCGAGCAAGACGGTTCAGCGCCTCGCCTGCGACGGCGTCATGCACCGCGTGCTGAAGGCGGACTCGATGGTCATCAACCTTGGTCGCGCGGTGCGCACTGCCCAGCCGGCGCAGTGGCGAGCCCTGAAAGCCCGCCACAAGACCTGCGCCGCTCCCGGTTGCGACCGGCCGGTGGGCTGGACTTATGCCCACCACATGGAGTTCTGGAGCAGGGATGGGCAGACCGACCTGAGCAAGATGGTTCCGCTTTGCTACTTCCACCACCGCCTGGTGCACGAAGGCGGCTGGCAGGTCGTGAGAGTGGGCGATCGCGTCCAGTTCCTTCCCCCGGATCAGCCGGTGATGATCAGGCGTCGATGGGGCGAGTGGCGCCGGGCCGCGTAGTCCGGTAGACCTCCGACCGCACCGAGCTCTCGGCGACCAGGCGGCCGGCAAACCACACCTTCACCGGCGGCGGCTGCAGACGCAGAGCTTCAGGCCAGCTCGGCGCCGGAAGCAGCTGCATGTCCGCTCGCGCGCCCTCGCGCAATCCGTAGTCGTCGAGTCGCATCGCCACCGCGGGCGCCTCGGTGACGGCGCGCAGCGCGAAGTCCAGGTCCTCCCGCGTCGTCAGGTGCGCCGCGTGGGCGGAGATCAACGCCACCTCCAGCATCGAGCCGCGACCGAAGGGGTAGAACCCATCCTTCACGCAGTCCTGGCCGAACAGCACGTTGACCCCGGCGGCGCGGAGCTCCCCGATGCGAGTCGTCCCGCGGCGGACCAGGCCCCGGTCGCCCCGACCCTGCAGCACGAGGTTGGTCACCGGGTTGGACGCGATCGAGATCCCCGCGCGCAAACACTTTCCGATCACCCGCTCGGCGTATTCGTGGTCCGCCGCCGCGAGCGAGCACACGTGCCCGGCGCACACCCGGCCGATCCAACCACGCGCCAGAGCCTCGTCGGCCACCATCTCGAGCGTCCGCACCCCTCCATCGTCGGTCTCGTCGACGTGCATGTCGAGGTCGCGGTCGAAGCGCTCGGCCAGGTCGAAGCACAGACGAACGTGCTCCCGCTGAGATGCTTCGTCGAGCTCCCAGTGGGGCATCCCGCCAACGACGTCGGCCCCCGCCTCGAGGGCGGCCTCCATCAGCGCGTAGGCGCCCGGATCGCGCAGCAACCCTTCCTGCGGGAACGCGATCGTCCGCACCTCGGCGATGCCGGCGCAGTCTCGCGCCGCTGCCATCACACCCTCCAGCGGCGTCAGGCCGCCGATGGTGTCTACGTCCACGTGGGACCGGAGCCGCGTCGTGCCCAGGCGCACCGACTCGTCGATCACGGCCGTGGCCCGCGCCCGCACGTCGTCCACCGTGTACCGCCGCTTGCGCTCGTGGATCGCCCCGATGGCCCCCGCAAGGGTCCCGTCGTGCTCGCGCAGCTCGTCCCGGATCAGGACCTTGTCCAGGTGGACGTGGGCGTCGATGAACGCCGGCAGCAGGAGCCTGCCGGCGCAGTCGACAGCATCGGCCACACCGGCCGCCACGCCCCGCCCAACGCCAACGATCCGGTCGCCGTCGATCAGCACGTCGGCCGTTGAGCCGTCGCCGAGACGTGCATCTTGCAAAGCCCACAAGGCGGCCTTAAGTTAGCTCCGGGCCCGGGTGGGCCGGGCGCATTCGAGAGGGGGAGCGCCATGGCGGTGGCAACGGCAGCGCGCGAGCGAGACGTCGTCTATCCCGAGGACCGCCTCGGCTGGCCGCAGACGATCCTGATGGGCCTCCAGCACGTGATGGCCATGTTCGGGGCCACCGTGCTGGTGCCGCTGATCCTCGGCTTCAACCCCAACACCGTCATCTTCTTCAGCGGCGTCGCGACGCTGATCTTCCTGGCCGTCACAGGTTTCAAGGTCCCCAGCTATCTGGGCTCGAGCTTTTCCTTCATCGGCTCGGTGCTCGCTGTGCAGGGCGCGCAGAACCCGAACCACGGCCTCGCCTACGCGGGCATCGTGATCGCCGGCGTCATCTACCTGGCGATCGGGGCCATCGTCCACGTCGTGGGCGTAAACCCGATCCGCTACCTGCTGCCGCCCGTGGTGACGGGCACGGTGGTGGCGGTGATCGGCCTGGCCCTCGCCAGCGCGGCCACGAGTAACTACGCCGGCGAGCCGTTCACCGCGACAGTGACGCTTCTCGCCGCGATCGGCGCCGCCGTCTATCTGCGCGGCTTTCCCCGCCTGCTTCCGGTCCTGATCGGGATCGTGGTCGGCTACGTCGTGTCCGCCGTCTATCCGCCGTGCGCCGGCGCCAAGTCGGCATGCCACATCGACTTCGGCGCGATCGGCAGCGCCCCGATCCTTGGATTCCCTACGTTCAGCTTTCCCGATTTCAGCCAGTTCGGCACCGAGCTGAGCCTGTTCTTCTTCATCCCGGTGATCCTCGTCGCCGAGAACGCGGGCCACGTGTACGCGATCAGCGGCATCATGAAGCGCGACCTGAGCCCCATGCTCGGCCGCACGTTCATCGGCGACGGCCTGGGGACCACGATCAGCGGCCTCTTGGGCGGCACCGGTGAGACGACCTACGCCGAGAACATCGGCGTCATGGGCATCACCCGCGTCTTCTCGATCATGGTGTTCGTCGTCGCCGCGGTCTTCGCGATCCTTCTCGGCTTCATCCCGATCTTCGGCGCTCTCGTTCGCAGCATCCCCGTCAGCGTGCAGGGCGGCATCGAGATGTACCTCTTCGGCTTGATCGCGGTCATCGGCGGCAAGATCTGGGTCGACGCCAAGGTGGACTTCTCCAAGCGGGCCAACCTCGCGGTGGCAGCGATCCCCCTGGTCATCGCGGCCGGCATCCCCGCCACGCAGGCCATTCCGATCCATCTCGCCGGCCTGACCCTGACGTTCAACAACCTCGGCCTCGGCGCCCTGAGCGCCATCGTCCTGTACCAGCTGCTCCGTCCCGGGCACGTGCGCGACGCGGAGAGCGAGCCGCCGGAGGTCGTCACCAGGGGTTAGCGAGCTGTCGGCGTGGTAGAACAATGCTGAGTTGAACCCGGCGCTGCTCTCCCTACCGGCCGCGTTCGGGCTCGCGGGAGCGAGCGGTCTAAACGCGACCCTGCCGCTGCTGATCGTCAGCCTGCTGGCCCGGCTCGGCCTCATCCACCTGGGCTCGCCCTACGACGCGCTCGCCTCCGACGTCGCTTTCTACGGCCTCATCGTCCTGGCCGTCGTCGAGTTTGCGATCGACAAGGTGCCGGCGCTCGACTCGGTCGGGCACGCGGTCATGCTGCCACTCGCCGCCGCGTCGGGCGCGATCCTGTTCGCCTCCCAGACGGGGGCCGTCACCGACGTGCACCCGGGCCTGGCGGTGATCATCAGCGTGCTCGCCGGCGCCGGCGTGTCGTCGACGGTCCACCTGGTGCGGGCGGGCGTCCGCCCGGTGGCGAACGTGGTCCTGTTGGGGCCGCCCCTCTCGTTCCTGGAGGACACCGCCTCGGCCGCCCTCTCCCTGGCCGCAACGCTCGCGCCCATCCTCGTTCCCTTCCTGCTCGCGCTGATCGTCCTCGGCGCGGTGCTGCTCTGGCAGCGCCGGCGCGCCAGCCGTCCGTCGCCGATGAGCGTCCGCTGATCACCGCCGAATCGCTCCGCGCCGGCAACCTCGCCGAAGAGCTGCTGAAGCCCGGGCATCGGGTGGTGTTGCGGTCGGGTGGAAGCGAGCTAACCCGCGACCAGCTGAGCAGCGAAGCCGCGAAGGTGGCCGGCTTCCTCGTCGCGGAGGGGGTCAGCCCTGGCGACCGCGTCGCGATCTACGCCGCGAACTCTCCGGCCTGGGTGGTCGGCTACCTCGGTGTGATCCGGGCCGGCGCCTGCGCGGTGATGATGAACCCGGACTACCACTCGGCCGAGGCGGAGCACATCCTCCGCGACGCCGAGCCAAAGCTTGTGATCGCCGACGGAGCCCGGCGCGAGATCGTGAGCAAGCTCGGCTTCAAGGCGGTGCCGGTTGAGCATCTGCCGCGTGGAGAGCCTCCGCCCATGCCTGCGCTCTCGCCCGAAAGTCCGGCCGCCATCCTCTACACCTCCGGCACCACCGGCCGTCCGAAAGGCGCCCTCCTCGACCACGGCAACTTCCTCGCCCAGGGCCGGGGCGCGCTCGAGGTCTGGCGCTGGACCGACAAAGACGTCCTTGTTCACGCCCTGCCGCTGTTCCACCTGCACGGCCTCGGCATGGGACTCCACGGCACCCTGCTCGGGGGTGGAAGCGCCGTCCTTATCCCGTTCACGCCCGAGGACGTCGTGCGCGAGCTCACGCAAGGCGGCGGGACGATGTTCTTCGGCGTGCCGTCGATGTACCAGCGGCTCTGCGAGTGGCTGGAGCAGAACCCGACCGACCTATCCCACGTGAGGGTCTTCGTGTGCGGCTCCGCGCCGCTGCCGCCCGCGCTGTTCGAGCGCTGCGCGAAGCTGCTGGGTCAGCCTCCGGTCGAGCGCTACGGCATCACCGAGGGCGGCATCGTGGTCACGAACCGGTACGACGGCCCGCGCCGGCCCGGCCGCGTCGGGTTCCCGTTCCCCGGCGTCGAGGTCAAGCTCGGCGAGCAGGGCGAGGTCCTGCTCAAGGGCGGCCAGGTCTTCAAGGGCTACTGGCGCAACCCCGAGGCGACGAAGGAGGCGTTCACGCCCGACGGCTGGTTCAAGACCGGCGACGTGGGCGAGATCGGCGAGGACGGCTCGCTCGCCATCCGGGGCCGGATCAAGGAGCTGATCATCACCGGCGGCTTCAACGTCTACCCGCGCGAGGTCGAGCTCGTGCTGGAGCAGCACCCCGCGGTCCACGAGGTCGCCGTCGCCGGTGTGCCAAGCGAGAAGTGGGGGGAGGAGGTCACCGCGTTCGTGGTGCCGTCGGGCTCGAAGCCGCCCAACGAAAAGGAGATCATCGCCTTCGCCCACGAGCGCCTCGCGTCCTACAAGTGTCCGAAGCGCGTGGTGATGCTCGACAAGCTCCCGCGCAACGCGATGGGCAAGGTGCAACGATCTTTGCTCGGTAAATGAGATTCCTCGACCTCACGCAGGATTTCTCGCTCCACACGCCGGCGTTCGCCGGCTACCCGGGGCCGGCGATCCGCTGGATCAAGCGCCTCGCGTTCGAGAAGGCGGGCGGGCAGGAGATCACGATGACCCTGCACGTCAGCACTCACCTCGACGCCCCCGCCCACTTCATGACCGGAGGCAAATTCATCGGCGACCTGCCGCTCGACTTCCTCATCGGTCCCGCGTGCGTGGTCGACCTGCAGCGCTACGGCATCGGCGACTACGACGTGTACGGGCCCGAGCACTTCGAGCGCTGGGAGAAGGACACCGGCCTAGAGATCGAGCACGGCGACATCCTGATCATCCGCACCGGCTACCACCGCTACTACCCGGAGAACTGGACCGACCGCTCGCGCGTCGACGAGACCACGTACTTCATCCGCCACCCAGGGCCGACGCGGGCGTTCGCGGAGTGGGTGCTCGAACGCGGCGTGCGCTGGATCGCGATCGATGCGGGCAGCGCCGACCATCCCATGAACACGGTCATTCGGCGCATCCGCGCCGACGAGGCCGAAGAAGCGGAGCGCAAGCTCGGCCGCAGCCTCGACGAGATCTTCCCCAAGGCCGACTACCAGATCATGCACACGCTGCTGTTCCCCCACGACGTCATCCACATCGAGAACCTGGGCGGCCGGCTCGACGAGGTCCTCGACCGAAAGATCCTGTTCGGCTGCTTTCCGTGGCGGTTCCAGGGCGGCGAGGCCGCGCTGTGCCGCGCCGTCGCGATGATCGATTGAAACCACCTCCGTTCGAGTACCACGCGCCGGCCACCGTCGACGAGGTGTGCGCGCTGCTCGGATCGCTGGAAGACGCGAAGGTGCTGGCCGGCGGCCAGTCGCTGATCCCGCTGCTCAACTTCCGTCTGGCGCGGCCCGCCCACCTGGTCGACATCAACCGCGTCGACGGCGCGGACCGGATCTACGAGCGCGACGGCGGCGTCGCGGTGCAGGCGCTGGCGCGCCAGGCGGCGGTCGAGGATTCCGAGCTCGTGGCGCGGGTCTGCCCGCTGGTGGTCGACGCCTTGCGCCTGGTCGCGCACCGGGTGATCCGCAACCGCGGCACCGTCTGCGGCAGCATCGCCCACGCCGACCCGGCGTCGGAGCTGCCCGCCGTGCTGCTCGCGCTCGGCGGCCACGTGGTCGCGCGCTCCACGCGCGGCGAGCGCACCATCCCGGCGGCCGAGCTGTTCGCCGGCGTGTTCGAGACAGCGCTGGCACAGGACGAGCTGCTGGTCGAGGCGTGGTTCCCGGCCTCCGGCAAGCCGTCCGCGATCCTCGAGGAGTCGCGCCGCCACGGCGACTTCGCCCTGGCCGGGGTGGTTCGCGCCGGGGACAGGCTCGCCCTGTTCGGCGTCGCGCCCACCCCTGTTCTCGCCGACCCGCGCGATCCCGGCCGCGGCCTTAAGCCCAGCGGCGACCTGGAGGCCACGCCGGACTTCCGGATCCACCTCGTGCGGGCCCTGTCAGAGAAGGCGTTCGCGGCGTGAGGGTCAACGGCGTCGACCATCCCGTGCCGCACGACGCCCGCCGCCTGCTCGCCGACCACCTCCGCCACGACCTCAAGCTGACCGGCACCCACGTCGGCTGCGAGCACGGCGTGTGCGGGTGCTGCACCGTGCTGCTCGACGGCGCGCCGGTGCGCTCGTGCCTGATGCTCGCGGTCCAGGCCGAGGGCCACGACGTGACGACCATCGAGGGCCTGGCGCGGGACGGCAAGCCACTGCATCCGGTGCAGCAGGCGTTCCACGATGCGCACGGCCTGCAGTGCGGGTTCTGCACGCCGGGGTTCGTGATGTCGGTCGTGGGCTTGCTCGCGCAGCACCCAGAGCCGACCGCGGAGGAGATCGACGAAGGCATCGCCGGGAACCTGTGCCGCTGCACGGGCTACGCGTCGATCAGGCGAGCGGTGAGACTGGCCGCGGAACTATCCAGGTGACGACGCGCTGGTTCGGCGCGCCGGTGCAGCGACTCGAGGACGAGCGGCTGCTGCGTGGCAAAGGTCGCTTCACCGACGACATCGGCGAGGGCGCGCTCGAGTGCTGCTTCGTCCGCTCTCCCTATGCGCACGCACGCATCACGTCCATCGACGTCGGCGCGGCGCGTGTGATGCCCGGCGTCGTTGCGGTCTACACCGCCGCCGACCTTCCATTTGGAGGCGTCGACCTGCCGCTCTTGATTCCGCACCCCAACCTCACGCAGGGCAGGACCCAGCGGTGCCTCGCCTCCGAGCGCGTCCGCTACGCGGGCGAGGCGGTCGTCTTCGTCGTCGCCGAGGACCGCTACCTGGCCGAGGACGCGGCTGAGCTGGTGCAGGTCGAGTACGAGCCGCTGCCGGTGGTGATCACGCCGGAAGCGGCCGAGCGAGCCGAGCACCTGGTGCACGACGACGTGCCCGGCAACGTGGCCGCCGAGATGCTGCAGGAGGTCGGCGACGTCGACGCCGCGATGGCGAAGGCGCCACATCGCAAGCAGCTGCGCCTCCGCTACGAGCGCGGCGCCGCGAGCCCGATGGAGGGGCGCGCGGTGTGGGCGCGCTGGTCGCAGTCAGAAAGAAAGCTGACCGTCTACGACTCGACCCAGTCGCCGACGTCGATCCGCGGCGGCCTGGCGGTGCTCTTCGGGCTGCCTGAGTCGAACGTCGAGGTCATCGCCCCCGACGTCGGCGGAGGATTCGGGCCGAAGATCATGCTGTTCTACCCCGACGAGCTGCTCGTGCCCTACGCCGCGATGCAGCTCGGCCGGCCGGTCAAGTGGACCGAGGACCGCCAGGAGCACTTCACCGCGGTCAACCAGGAGCGAGGCCAGGTGCACGAGGTCGAGGTCGCGTTCGACGACGAGGGCCGCGTCCTGGCCCTCAGCGACGACTTCATCCATGACGGTGGGGCGTACACGCCGTACGGGATCATTCTGCCGATCATCAGCGCCGCCCAGATTCCGGGTCCGTATCGATTACCGAACTACCGCGTCCGCTTCCGGGACATGTACACCAACGCGACCCCGACCTCGCCCTACCGCGGCGCCGGAAGGCCGCACGCCTGTTTCGTCATGGAGCGGACGCTGGACTCCATCGCCCAGGAGCTGAAGCTCGACCGGGTCGAGATCCGGCGCCGCAACCTCATCCAGGCGGATGAGTTTCCGTACGAGGTGGGCGTGGCGTGGCAGGACGGGAACACGGTCGTCTACGACAGCGGCAACTACCCCGAGCTGCTGGATCGGGCGCTGGCCAAGCTGGGCCCCAAACCTGAAGGCGACAGCATCGGCATGGGGCTTGCGATCTACGTCGAGGGCACAGGGGTCGGACCCTACGAGGGCGCGCACGTGCAGGTCCTGGTCAGCGGCAAGGTCGTTGCCGCCACCGGCATACCGAGCCAGGGCCAGGCCCACGCCACGGTGTGGGCGCAGGTCGTGGCCGATGAGCTGGGCGTCGACGTCAAGGACGTCGAGGTCTCTAGCGGCGACACGCGACGGTTTCCGTGGGGAGTGGGCACGTTCGCGTCGCGAGGCGCGGTTACCGCGGGCAACGCGATGTACGTCGCGGCGCGGATGGTCGCCGACAAGGCGAAGGCCATCGCGGCGGATCAGCTCGAGGCGGCCCCCGAGGACCTAGAGCTCGTCGACGGCCGAGTGCGCGTGAAGGGTGCTCCCGACAAAGGCATTCCGCTCGGCGCGGTGGCCGTGCTCTCCAACCCGGTGCGCTACGCCTTCGGAGGCGGCACCGAGGCCGCCACTCAGTTCGCGCGCAAGGCGCGCCCGGGGCCGCCGCTTCAGGACGGCGAGCAGCCAGGGCTCGAGGCCACCGGGTACTACAGCCCTCCGGGCTCGACGTGGGCCGCCGGCTGCCACGCCGCCTACGTCCGCGTCGACCCGAAGACGTTCCGGCTCGAGATCCTCAAGTACGTGGTCGTCCACGACTGCGGGCGCGTCATCAACCCGCTCGTCCTCCAGGGGCAGATCGAAGGCGGGGTGGCGCAGGGAATCGGCGGGGCGTTCTACGAGCGCCTCGCCTACGACGCCGACGGCCAGCTGCGCAACGCGTCGTTCATGGAGTTCCTGATGCCCTACGCCACCGAGATCCCGCCGATCGAGATCGACCACATCGAGACGCCGTCGCCGCTGAACCCGCTGGGCGTGAAGGGGGCGGGGGAGGCGGGGGTGATCCCCGTCGGCGCGGTGCTGGCCTCGGCGATCGAAGACGCTCTCCACGTGCCCATCACCGAGATGCCCCAGTCGCCGCTGAAGCTGTTCGAAGCGTTCTCTAACTCATGAACGACCACGCAGCAGTTGTCAGGGTCCAGCGTCACGAGCCGGGCGCAGGCAGGCGCGACGAGGTCGCGGGCGTGCTGAAGTCGGCGGCCCAGGCCGCACGGGACGCGTCGGGCTGCTTCGGCGCCCAGGTGGCGACCTCGGACCGCGAGCCCACGCAGGTCGTCTTGATCGAGCGCTGGGAGTCGCCCGAGGCGATGGAGAGGTTCCACTCCCGACCCGAGTACACGAGCCTCGAGCGGACCCTCGACGAGTCGCCGAAGGTCGAGGTCTTTACGACCGCCTAGGC
>VBEK01000146.1:0-25292 GCA_005889135.1 Chloroflexota bacterium | reverse complement strand
CTAGTCGGCTCTGACGACCGCGGCGACGATGTTGCCGCCCGGCGGGCCCTGGTGCGAGTTCCGCTCCCCACCGCTCACGTAGTTGGTGGTGCGTCCGGTCACGGACGCGACGAGCATCCCGCCCAGCGCCTTGCCGATCTGGTAGGCGTTGTGGTCGTCCAGCAGCGTGATGTGCTGTCCCCGCACCTGGTCGCTCCCGGGGATCACCGACTTGGCGAAGACATGCACCAGCCGCTGGAGGTCCGCCTCGTCGGGCAGCCCGTCCTTGAACTTCAAGCCCGCGACGCGCAGCGCGTCGCGCACACCGGCCGCGTCGATGAAGTCGCGCGTCACGGCGTGTCCGATGCGCAGCGCGCTCACAGACGCCGTCGAGTTGCCGAATACGACCACCTCACCGTGCCGCTTCTCGCCGCCGGACGAAGTCATCGCCACCTCCGAATACAGGTTCCAGTCGCGGCGCACGACGTCGTCAGCGAGCTTCGATTCCGGAACCTCGCCGAGGGCCAGCCCGACCCCCAGCGCCGCGGCGTCGTTGGCGTACGAGCCGGCGCCTTCGGGGCCGAAGGTGAGGTCGTGCGACACGACGGTGTGCCCGCGCGACTCCGCGTCCTTGATGCTGCCCACCGTCAGGCCGGGGACCTTGACCATCACGAGGTGCACGTCCTTGGGATCCGTGATGCCCGCGTCCTTCATCGCCTCCTCGGTGGCGGCGGCGACCTTGCGGATCATGCCCATCCGCCCGACCTCTTCGGGAGGGATCGCATCCGATCCTGCGCGTCCCACCGCGAGCCGCTTCTCGCTGCCCGGCTGCCCAACCTCCACCCAGTCGCGCGTCACGGCCGCGATGTGCGGTGTGATCACGCCTGGACATCCGCCGGAAAGCACGAAGATCACGTGCTTCGCGACCTCGTCTTTCGGGACGCCGAGCAGCCCGGCGGTCCACTCGCGCAGCGCCGCGTCCGCCCAGACGCGGCCCCAGTCGTCGTGAAAGCCCGTCCCGTCGGTCTTGCCGACGAGCGCGACGAGGTTGTCGCGGGTGACCTTGCCCGCGTCCGCGAGCGCCTGCAGGCCCGAGGTATCGGACGGGGTGGCCGAGGGACAGACGAACATCTCGACGCGCTGGACCTTCATCCGTCAACCTCCGGCGGGCGCTGAAAACCGAAACCGGGCATCTGCTCCAGCTCTTCGGCGAAGTCGAGCAGCTCGTACTCCTCGGCGAAGCGGCCGACAAGCTGCACCCCGACCGGCAGCCCGTCGTGCAGCCCGGCGGGGATGGAGATCGCGGGCGTGCGGGCAAAGCTCACCGGGAGGACGAAGCGCACATACCGCGCCCATGCGTCGCCGAGGAACGACGGCACGTCCTCGATCTTCATCGGCGGCAGGCCGAGCGTGGGCGTGAGCAGGAAGTCGTACCTCGTCTGCAGCGGCACGGCGACGGAGCGGTTGGCGGCGTCCGTCGCCTTCTCGAAAGCGTGGAAGTAATCCATCGCCGTCAGGCCACGGCCCTCGGCGGCGAGCTTTTGGATGCCTGGACCGAACGTGGAAAGGTCGGCGGGAAAGCTTGCCATGCTGGCGCGCCGCACCGTGCCGTAGCCCTCGGTGACCGGGTCGGGGTTCCAGGCGATCTCCTCGACGTCGTGTCCGGCCTCGCTCAACGCGTCGGCGGCTCGCCTGCATGCGTCCGCGCAGGGCGCGTCCGCGCCCGCGTAGGTGACCCCGACCTTGCGCGGTGCTGAGTTTGCTGGGGGCGGCTGAGCGGTCGCGCTCATGATCGAGAACAGCAGGCGAGCGTCGGCGACCGTCCGCGTCATCGGCCCGCGCGACTGCAGCACCGTGACGTCGACCTCCTCGGACGGGATGCGGTCCGGAGTCGGCCGCAAGCCGACGACCCCGCAGCACGAGGCCGGGATGCGGATCGAGCCGCCGGTGTCACCGCCCAGCGCCACTGTGCACATGCCGGCTGCGACCGCAGCCCCGCTGCCGCCGCTCGAGCCGCCGGGCGTGACGCCCTGTCGCCAGGGATTGTGGGTGGGAGGGAACAGCGTGTTCGTCGTCCCGATCGCGGCCGCAAGCTCTGGGAGGTTGGTCTTGCCGAGAACCGCCAGCCCCGCCGCCCGCGCCCGCGCGACCGGGACTGCGTCCTCCTCGGCGACGCGGTCCCGCCACGACGGCGTCGCATAGGTGTAGGGCATGCCCTTGACGGGCTGGCTGTCCTTCACCGCCAGCGTGATGCCTCTGTTGGTCGTCGCGCCGCGGTCGACGTGGATGTAGGCGTGGATCCGGCCGTCGAACCGGTCGATGGCGTCGAGGTGAGCGCGCACGACGTCCTGCGGGTCGAGCTCGCGGTCGAGGATCAGGCGCGTCGCCTGGTCCGCGGTCAGCCACCTGGTCGAGGCCTGGATCACAGCTCGTCCGCCACGGATTGAATGATCCTCTCGAAGAGATCGGCGGCTGTGCTGACGCCGAAGCCGAGGACCCCGCGTAGGTCGAAGGTCTCGTCGGCCGAGTCGGAGGTCACACGCAGCGCCGACCACGGCACCGCGTTCTGGTGCGCGACCTGTGCGATCGACGCCGTCTCCATATCGACGCAGAGCGCGTCGGCGAACTCGTGCGCCAGAGCGTCGCGAACCTCGGCGGACGTGATGATCTGGTCGCCCGTTACGACGATGCCGGACCTGGCGTGCTTCGATTCGAGCCGGGCGGCCATCAGCAGCTTCTCCGCCACCGCCGAATCGGCGTGTATGACCGCGATCTCCAGCCCGGGAATGATGCCCCTCGCCGGCGTCAGCGGCCGGCCGTCGAAATCGTGCTGCGCGGCGCCCGTGGCGACGATCACCTGGCCGGGGCGAGAGTTGTCCTCCAGCGCGCCGGCCAACCCGATCGCGACCACGCACCGCGGCTTGAACACGTCGCACGCGAACTGCGCCGCCATCGCGGCGGCGACCTTGCCCACGCCGCCAACGATGACCACCAGACCGCCGCCCTCCCAGATGTGAAGGCGCGGCCCGACCGTCTCCGAGCGCGGCATCCGGGCGACCAACGCGTGCGCCTCCTGCTCGAGGGCGGCGATCACCGCGACGGGACGCCGGTCAGGCATGCGACGCTGCGGCAGATAGGTCAGTGGTGCGTTCGGCGATCGCCACTCTGAGCGCAAATCTAACGAGTCGCCAGAATGTGAGGTGGGCACAACGATGAGCCAGACACGCACCGCCGCCGCGCCTGACGTCTCCGGGGCGCGACCGCTGGAGGCGGAGGAGCTGCGCCTCATCGACGCCTACTGGCGCGTCGCCAACTACATCTCCGCGTGCCAGATCTACCTGCTGGACAACCCTCTCCTGAAGCGGCCTCTGAAGCTCGAGGACGTCAAGCCGCGGCTGCTCGGGCACTGGGGCACGACGCCGGGCATCAACTTCATCTACGCCCACGCCAACCGCGTGATCAAGAAGCGCGACCTGGACGCGATCTACATAATGGGCCCGGGCCACGGCGGTCCGGCCGGGGTGGCGAACGCGTACCTCGAGGGCACATACACAGAGCGCTACCCCGACGTGACCATGGACGAGACCGGGCTGCGCAAGCTGTTTCGCCAGTTTTCGTTCCCCGGCGGCATCCCCAGCCACAACGCGGCGGAGACGCCCGGCTCCATCCACGAGGGAGGTGAGCTCGGCTACGCCCTGGTCCACGCCTACGGGGCGGCCTTCGACAACCCCAGGCTCGTGGTGTTCTGCATCGTCGGCGACGGCGAGGCAGAGACCGGGCCGCTTGCGGCGAGCTGGCACTCGAACAAGTTCGTCAACCCGGCGCGGGACGGGGCGGTGCTCCCGATCCTGCACCTCAACGGCTACAAGATCGCCAACCCCACCGTGCTCGCGCGCATCCCCAAGGCCGAGCTGCTCGAGCTGATGCGCGGCTACGGGCACGAGCCTGTGATCGTGTCCGGCGACGACCCGCCCAGGGTGCACCAGCAGATGGCCGCGGCTCTCGACTGGGCGCTGGACGAGATCTCACGCATCGAGAAAGGCGGGCACGCGCGGTGGCCGATGATCGTCCTCCGCACGCCGAAGGGCTGGACCGGGCCGAAGAAGGTCGACGGCAAGCAGGTCGAGGGGACCTGGCGGGCGCACCAGGTCCCGGTCGAAGGCTTCAAGGAGCATCCGGAGCGGCTCCAGGTGCTCGAGGACTGGCTGCGGAGCTACCGACCCGACGAGCTGTTCAGCGCGGACGGAGCCCTGGTGAAGGAGCTCGCGAAGCTCCCGCCGAAGGGCGACCACAGGATGAGCGCCAACCCGCACGCCAATGGGGGCGAGCTGCTCAAAGACCTGCGCCTGCCCGACTTCCGCGACTACGCCGTCGACGTCGCCAAGCCTGGCGCCACGTCGAGCGAGGCCACGCGCGTCCTCGGGATGTATCTACGCGACGTGGTCAAGATGAACCCCGACAACTTCCGGATCATGGGGCCGGACGAGACGGCGTCCAACCGGCTCAACGCGGTCTTCGAGACCACAGACCGAACCTGGGACGCCGAGACGGTGCCCGGCGACGACCACCTCTCACCCGACGGCCGCGTCATGGAGGTCCTCAGCGAGCACCTCTGCGAGGGGTGGCTGGAGGGCTACCTGCTCACGGGCCGGCACGGGCTGTTCAACTGCTACGAGGCTTTCATCCACATCGTCGACTCGATGTTCAACCAGCATGCGAAGTGGCTGAACGTAACGCGGCGCATCCCGTGGAGGCGGCCGATCGCGTCGCTCAACTACCTGCTCTCGTCGCACGTCTGGCGCCAGGACCACAACGGCTTCTCTCACCAGGACCCGGGCTTCATCGACCACGTCGCCAACAAGAAGGCTGAGGTCATCCGCGTCTACCTTGCGCCCGACGCCAACTGCCTGCTGTCGGTCGCGGACCACTGCCTGCGCAGCCGCAACTACGTCAACGTCATCGTCGCCGGCAAGCAGCCGGCGCTCAACTACCTCTCGATGGACGAGGCCATCGCGCACTGCACGCGCGGGCTAGGCATCTGGGACTGGGCGAGCAACGACGAGGGACGCGACCCCGACGTGGTGCTCGCGTGCGCCGGCGACGTGCCGACGCTGGAGACGCTCGCCGCCACCGACCTGGTCCGCAAGCATCTGCCCCAGCTCGCGGTGCGCGTGGTCAACGTCGTCGACCTGATGCGCCTGCAGCCGCCGTCGGAGCATCCGCACGGCCTGAGCGACCCCGAGTTCGACGAGGTCTTCACCAAGGACCGCCCGGTGATCTTCGCCTACCACGGCTACCCGTGGCTGATCCACCGTCTCCTCTACCGCCGGACCAACCACCCCAACATCCACGTCCGCGGTTACAAGGAGGAAGGCACGACGACCACACCCTTCGACATGGTCATGCTCAACGACCTCGACCGCTTCCACATCGTCATGGACGTGATCGACCGCGTCCCGTCGCTCGGGTCGAAGGCGGCGCACGTGCGTCAGGAGATGGTTGACCAACGCCTGCGCAACCGTCAGTACACACGCGATCACGGCCAGGACCCACCCGAGATCTTGAACTGGGTCTGGCCCGACTAGCTCTCTTGCGCGTACTGGTACTGAACGCCGGCTCGAGCTCCCTGAAGCTGAGCCTCGTCGACGCCGACGACCGCGTCCTCGCCGACCGCGAGTTCGAGGTCGCCGAGGGTCGGCTCGACGAGGCGCGGCTCGCGAGCGCGGTCCACGAGCTCGAGGGCATCGAGGCAGTCGGCCACCGCGTGGTCCACGGCGGTCCGCGCTACTCGCAGTCGGTGCGCATCGATCCGGACGTCATCCGCTACCTCGTCACGATCACCGACCTTGCGCCCCTGCACCTGCCCGCCTCCCTCGCCGGCATCGCCGCGGCGCGGGAGCTGCTTCCGCGCATCCCGGGCGTCGCGTGCCTGGACACCGCCTTCCACTCCCGGATGCCCGCGGCCGCGTCGACCTACGCCATCCCCGACGAGTGGCGCCTCCGCTACGGGATCCGGCGCTACGGCTTCCACGGCTTCTCCCACGCCTACGCGGCGCGGCGTGCCGCGCAGATGCTCGGCCGCTCCCCGCACGAGCTCCGCGTCGTCACCTGCCACCTCGGCGCCGGCGCGTCGCTGGCCGCGGTGCGCGGCGGGCGCTCGGTGGACACGACCATGGGGTTCACGCCGCTGGAAGGCCTGGTCATGGCGACGCGCTCCGGGACCGTCGACCCGGGCGCGCTCCTCTACCTGCAGCGCCACGCGGGCCTGACCGAGGCCGACCTGACCGAGGCGCTCGACCGCAACGGAGGCCTGGTGGCGCTGGCCGGCACGGCCGACATGCGCGAGATCCTCAGGCGCATCGCCGCCGGAGACGACGACGCGGAGATCGCGTTCGACGTCTACATCCATCGGCTGCGCGGGCTGATCGCCTACATGGCCGCGGCGATGAACGGCCTGGACGCGCTCGTCTTCACCGGCGGGGTGGGGGAGAACGCGCCGCCGGTCCGAGCCGCCGCCGTGGCAGGGTTGCGCTTTCTCGGCCTCGAGGTCGGCCCGACCCTCAACGCGAGCCTCGGCGCCGACAGCGACATCAGCGCCCCTGCCGCGACGGTGCCGACGCTGGTCATCAAGGCGCGTGAGGACGTCGAGGTCGCGCGTGAAGTCCGCCGGGTGCTGGCAGCGATGCCGGCTTAGGCCTTCGCGATCAGGCCGGGAACGTCACGCTAGTAGAAGTGGCGCACGACGCCGTGGTCGTGGGTTCGGGGCCGAACGGGCTGGCGGCGGCGATCACGCTGGCCGAGGCCGGCCGCTCGGTTGCCGTGCTCGAGGCGAGGGCCGTGGCGGGTGGCGGCCTGCGCACTGAGGAGCTGCTCGAGCATGGGTTCCGGCACGACGTCTGCTCGACGATCATGGCCTTCCCGCCGCTGCTCGACTTCTTCTCGTCACTGAAGCTCGACCTGGTCACGCCGCCGGCGCCGTTGGCGCATCCGCTGGACGACGGCACGGTGGTTCTCGCCGATCGCTCGGTGGCGCAAACAGCGTCCCGGCTGCGCGGCGACGGCCCGGCCTACCGCCGGCTGATGTCGCCGCTTGCGGAGAAGGCGCGCGACCTGCTGGCGATGGTCCTACGCCCGCCGCGCCTGCCTGAGCATCCTTTCCTCCTGGCCCGCTTCGGAGCTCCGGGACTGCTGTCGGCGCTCGCGCTGGCCGGACTGTTCTTTCAGGGGCGGGAGGCGAGGGCGCTCGTGGCCGGGGCGGCCGCGCACAGCCTTCTGGCGCTCGACGAGGCGGGCACGGGCGCGGTCGCGATGCTCATGCTCGCGTCGGCGCACGCGGGAGGGTGGCCGGTGGCGCGTGGAGGCTCGGCAGGCGTCGCCGAGACCATGGTGCGCCGCCTGCGCGAGCTTGGTGGCGAAGTTGAGTGCGAACGCCGCGTCACCTCGCTCTCTGACCTGCCCCAGCACAGGGCGCTCCTCCTCGACCTCGCGCCGAAGGGCGTGCTCGAGGTCACCGGAGATCGCCTGCCGCGCAGGTACCGGGACGCCCTCGAGACCTTCCGCCACGGACCGGGTGCGTTCAAGCTCGACTGGACGCTCGACGGTCCGATCCCGTGGCGCTCGGCGGAGTGCGCGCGGGCGGCGACGGTGCACCTTGGGGGGACGATGGAGGAGATCGCCGAGGCCGAGCTGCAGGTCGCGCGCGGGCAGCACCCTGCGCGGCCATTCGTCCTCCTCACCCAGCCCTCGCTCTTCGACCGCGCGCGCTCTCCCGACGGCAAGCAGACCGCGTGGGCGTACTGCCACGTGCCGAACGGATCGGACGTGGACATGACCGAAGCGATCGAGAGGCAGATCGAGCGCTTCGCGCCAGGGTTTAGAGACCTCGTGCGCAAGCGAAGCGTGTGGCCGCCCGCGCGCCTCGAAGCCGAAGAGCCGAACTGCGTGGGAGGCGACGTCATGGGCGGGCGCATGGACCTGCGCGGGCTTCTGGCCCGCCCGGTCCTCAGCCTCAACCCCTACGCGACGCCCGATCCTTCGATCTTCATCTGCTCCGCGTCCACGCCGCCGGGCGGAGGGATCCACGGCATGTGCGGCGTCAACGCAGCGCGGGCGGTCGTGCGCTCTCGGCTTCGCTGACGTGGACTGGCTGCAGGCGCCCGACTACTGGCTGACGCGACTCGTCATCGAGCGGATGCTCGGCGCCATCTACGTGGTCGCGTTTCTGGTCGCCGCCCTTCAGTTCCGGCCGCTGCTTGGCGAGCATGGACTTCTCCCGGTGCCGCGCTTCCTGCGCCGGGTCAAGTTCCTCGAGGCGCCAAGCCTGTTCCACCTCCGCTACTCCGACCGCTTGCTCCTCGGCGTCGCCTGGGCCGGCGTCGCGCTCGGCGTCGCGGTGGTCGTGGGCGTGACCGACGTCGCCCCGGTGTGGGTCGCGATCGCGGTCTGGTTCGCTCTCTGGGCGCTGTACCAGTCGATCGTCAACGTCGGCCAGATTTTCTACGCGTTCGGCTGGGAGACTCTTCTGCTCGAGGCCGGCTTCCTGGCCATCTTTCTCGGAGCGGGCGACACCGTCCCCGCGTGGCCGCTGATCCTACTGTTTCGGTGGCTCGTCTTCAGGGTGGAGTTCGGCGCCGGGCTCATCAAGCTGCGGGGCGACCGCTGCTGGCGCGACCTGACGTGTCTCTACTACCACCACGAGACCCAGCCGATGCCGAACCCGCTGAGCTGGTTCTTCCACCACGTCCCCAGGCCGCTGCACCGCGTCGAGGTGCTGGGCAACTTCTTCGCCCAGCTCGTCGTGCCCTTCTTTCTTTTCGCCCCGCAGCCCGTCGCGTCCGCCGCGGGCGCGATCATCGTGCTCACCCAGGGGTGGCTGGTCCTGAGCGGCAACTTCTCCTGGCTCAACGTCCTCACCATGGCGCTCGCGTTCTCGGCCTTCGACGACAGGACGCTCTCGCTGTTCCTCCACGTGCCCCCGCCGCACCTGGTCGCATTGCCCGTCTGGTGGCAGTGGCTCGTCGTGGCGCTGACGGTGCTCATCGTAGTGATGAGCTACCGCCCGGTCCTCAACCTCATCTCGCCGCGGCAGCTGATGAACTTCAGCTTCGACCCCTTCCACCTCGTCAACACCTACGGCGCGTTCGGCTCGGTGACGAAGGAGCGCTACGAGATCGTGGTCGAGGGCATCGCCGAGCTCGAGGAGGGGGAGGCGGGCTGGAAGGAGTACGAGTTCAAGGGCAAGCCCGGCGACCCTCGGGCCGTCCCGCGCCAGTACGCGCCGTACCACCTCCGTCTCGACTGGCTGATGTGGTTCGCGGCCATGGAATCGCCCTTTCGTCACCAGTGGTTCATCGCGTTCCTCGTCAAGCTGCTACAAGGCGACCGCGCGACCTCGAGGCTGCTCCGCCACGACCCGTTTCGCGATCACCCTCCGGCGGCGGTGCGCGCCAACCTGTACCGCTATCGCTTCTCGAGCTGGTCCGAACTCCGCAGGGACGGCGCGTGGTGGACGCGCGCGCCGGCCGGTGAGTACCTGCCGGCCCTGGTCCTCGACAAGGACGGCAACCCAGCGCGTCTGGCTGGCGAGTAGGCCAGGGGGCCCTGGAGCCTCAGGCCTCCTCCCGGTACTGGCGCTTACCTGTGGACGGGTCTTCGTAGACGCGCGTCAACTTGCCGGTCGTCGGGTCTTTGAAGACCTCGCCGGTCGGCTTGAACGCCCCTTCGCCACCGCCGCGATAGCGGCGGTCCCAGACGAAGTAGCCGACGACGGCGAAGACGATGACGGCGGCGAGGATCACGAGCTGTGTGGTCACGTCGCGCTCTTCTCGACGACTGCCGCCGTGCCGTAGGCGACGACCTCGGTCATCGTCTGGCCCATCTCCGAGGAGTCGAAGCGCATCATCACGACCGCGTTGGCTCCCATCGCGCGGGCGTTCTCGATCATGCGGTCGATCGCGTGGCGCCGCGTATCCTCGACCAGCCGCGTGTACTCCACGATCTCGCCTCCGGCCAGAGAGCGCAGCGCGGCCACGATGTTGCCGCCAAGCCCCCGGCTGCGCACCACCACTCCGAACACCTGACCGAGCGCCTCCTTCACCTCGTAGCCGGCCGGACGCTCGGTCGTGGTCACGAGCACGGGACCACGTTGCTGCGCCATCGGTCAGGAATGATGCACAGGTCGGTGGGGCGGCGCCCAGAAGACCAGGACGCGCAGGTCCTCCTCGATGTCGTGGAAGCGATGCTCGACGTGGGCGGCGACGAAGACCAGGCTGCCGGCCTTGACGGCGCGGTCCTCGTCCGCGACGCGGATGAAGCCCCGCCCGCTGATGATGTAGTAGACCTCGTCCTCCCCGTGCGGCTGCTGGCGGTCCACCGACCCCGCCGGCCATATGGACAGACCGACGCTCAGCTTCTCCGACGCGAGGAAATCGACGTAGCCGTGGCCCTGCTCGTCTCGTGGCTGCAGGTCCAGCTCGGGAACCTCGTGCGCCTCCATCGCGTTTGGAGGCTACCAGCCCAGGATCCTCTTCGCGTGCTCGTACTCGTCGCGGGTGATCTGCCCGGCGTCGAGCCGCCGGCGCGGTGCGTCAAGTCCCGCAAAGCCGTCCAAGCGTGGCGTGGCCAGGAAGCGGACTAGCAGCACGACGCCGGCGATCGCCACACCCCAGAACACGAACATCATGGGCAGCATCCAGAACCAGGCCCCGCTGTCGTAGCCCCAACCCCACATCACTTCTTCTTCCTCCTCGCCTCAGCGAACCCAGCGATCTTCATGTTTCGAGTCTCGCCCTTCTGGCGCGCGTGGCAATAGAGGCGTTTCGCGGTTGAGAGGCGGGCCGGACGGCACTACCGGCTCGGCGACCAGGCGGCGCAACCTTCACCGAAAGGAGGTATCGCGATGGAAAGCGTGACCGTTTTCGTTTACGTCGTGATCGCGGTGTTGATCGCGCCAGTGGCCTGGCTCGTGTGGTTCGGGCTGGACGAGCTGATCCGCCCTGCTCGACCGAGGGTGGCGAGATGAGCAATCCCTATGTCAGCGAGCTGAAGACGTACGCGAAGCACAACACGAACTTTCGGGAGGTGCTGTTCACGAACAAGTACGTGCAGCTGGTCGTCATGTGCCTCCAGCCTGGCGAGGAGATCGGCACCGAGGTCCATGAGGTGGACCAGCTGATCTACGTCGTCGACGGCGAGGGGCGCGCGGTGCTCGACGGCAGACCGGAGAAGGTCAAGAAGGGCACGGTGATATGCGTCCCGGCGGGCGTCCAGCACAACGTGATCTGCGCCAACGGCGAGGCACTGAAGCTCTTCACCGTCTACGGACCGCCCCAGCACGCGCAGGGCACGGTTCACAAAACCAGAGCCGACGCGGAAGTCAGTCCTCTCAAGGTCGCCGCGACCGCCGAGGCTTGATCGCGACGGGCTATCGGCCCGTCGAAGCCACCACAGGCGGCCCTGTCGGGGCGGGCTGGGAGCGGCGATTGTGGGCTCGGAGTGCCGCGCTGGCTTTCCGGGTCGGCCGCTATCGGCATCAAGCGCAGGCTTCGCGACCTGGGCGCGAAGCAGGCAGCCGAGCCCATTAGCTTTTTCGTCGCCGCCGACAAGGTACCGGCCCTGGAGGCCGGCGAGCTCGAGCGCGCGGAGGCGTGGGCGGTTGCGCTCGTCGAAGCACGGGCCCCGGCCGCGATGGCCTCAGCCTAGCGTGGCAAACGGGTTCAGCGGCCCGCGGGCCGCTGAACCTATCCTGCTTTTAGGAACTCGCAGGAGGTTTGGCATGGCTGCTATCAGTCGGGCGGATGCGACGTGGGAAGGCGACCTGACGAGCGGTCGCGGTCGGGTGAAGGTCGCAAGCGGGACCTTCAGCGAGTTCCCGGTGACCTGGGCCGCGCGCATCGAGCGCACGCACGGCAGCACCAGCCCGGAGGAGCTGATCGCCGCGGCGCACGCCGCCTGCTACTCGATGGCCTTCTCCAACGGCCTTAGCAAGGCTGGTCACCACCCCGAGCGCCTCAACACCACCGCCGAGGTGGAGTTCGTGCCCGGCAAGGGCATCACCACGGTCACGCTCACCGTCAAAGGCCACATCCACGGCATCAGCGAAGGCGACTTCCAGAAGCTGGCCGAAGAGGCCAAGACCGGCTGCCCCGTGTCGCAGGCCTTGAAGGGAAACGTCGAGCTGAAGCTGAACGCCGAGCTGGATCACGTCCACTAAAGACGTTTAGCGCGTCTCTTTCCCCGTCACCTTCGGGAAATCGATCATGCCCTGCATCCGCAGGTCGCGCAGCTGTCGCGACAGCCACCGGCGCGGGTTCTTGATCCGCTTGCCGCCGTCGACGTAGTCCCAGCACCGGCCGGTCGCGTCGCGCGCGATCAGGACCAAGCACTGCGGCTCGAGCTGGCGCTTCCAGGCCTTGACCACGAACGGCAGCGAGATCCGTCGGGGCGGCGCCTTGTCGGGCAAGCTGAGCTCGCCGGCGTAGAGCTCGTCCGACACGTGGACGATGATCCCGCCGGCGGCAAGCGTGCCACCAAGGTTCTCCACCTCGAGCTCGACCGACTGTCCGGGCGCGGCCTGGCCGAAGACGATGTTGGGGACCGGTTTGGTGGCCCCTTCGAACCGTTTCATGGCCCGGCGTGCGGCCAGGTCCGCGCGGGTGGCGAAGAACGCGGCCCACACCGCGGCGATCGCTGCCACCAAGACGAGGACCTGCTCGGTGCTCATGGCTTCTCTTGCTTGACGCTCCCGGAGAGTGGATCTGGCGCGGCATGGTACAGCCTTGCGTCGTACTTGCGGAAAAGGGGCAAGGCGGCCGCGCAAAGCACGCATCCGATCACGCAGAGCACACCTCCCGACACGACCGAAACTCGGACGTTGAAGATCGAGGCGACGAGGCCGGCCTCGAAGTTGCCCAGCGCCGGTCCCGACGTGTAGCTGAGCATCTCGATCGAAGCCAGCCGGCCGCGCAGCGAGTCCGGGATGGTCTGGTTCCAGATCACCGAGCGGAAGACGCCGCTCATCATGTCGGCCGCCCCGGCCAGGCCGAGGAAGAACAGCGCCGGCGCCAGGCTCGGCGAGAGCCCGAAGCCGACGATGGCGACGCCCCACGCGGTTGCGGCGACGATCACCCCCATGCCGTGGCGATGGACCTGGCTTGTCCAGCCGCTCGTCGCCGAGAAGAGGAACGAGCCGACGGCCGGAGCGGCGTAGAGAAGTCCGAGCACCTGGGGTCCGCCGAACTCCTGGGCGATGGCGGGGAACAGGGCCATCGGCATGCCGAAGAACATCGCCGTCATGTCGACGAGGTAGGTGCCGATCAGCTCCTGGCGGCTGCGGGCGTAGCGAACCCCCTCGACGACGCGGCGCAGGCTTGGCCGCTCGGCGTCGATCGGGGGCGGGACGGCGCGCATGAGGCCGAGACACGCCAGGCCGACGAGGAACGTGCCGACGTCCGCCAGGTACGTGAACGGCAGGCCGAAGACGGCGATGAGGACGCCGCCGATCGCCGGCCCGAGGATCTGGCCCAGCGTGCCCCTTATCGATCCCAGCGCGGCTGCGGCCGCGAGCTCATTCTTCTCCACGAGCCGCGGGAGCATGGCGTCGAGGGAGGGGCGCTGGAGGGCGTCGAGCACTCCCCACGCGGTGGCCACCACGAACAGCAGCCAGACCTGCGGGTGGGCCAGGGCCGCGTTGCCTGCCAGCGCCAGGCTGCAGGCCATCAAGGCCGCCTCGCTGAGAAGCACCATGGCCCGGCGGTCGCGTGCGTCGGCCAGGGCGCCGCCGACGAAGGCGAAGGCGAGGATGGCCGCGAACTCAAGCACGCCAAGCGCCCCGACAAGGAGCACGCTGTGGGTCAGCTGGTAGACCTGGTACGGAAACGCGACCGACGAGATCATCGAGCCGAAGAAGGAGACGAAGCGGCCGATGAACAGGAGACGGAAGTCGCGGTGCCGGCGCAGGGGCGTGACGTCCACCGTCGCCAGGTGCCACCAGCGGCGCGGCGGCCGCTGGGTTAGCGAGTCGTCGGTTTCGGGAATCATGATGTGCCGGACAAATCTTGGAGGGTCAGATGGAGAAGGCGACTTTTGCGGGCGGCTGCTTCTGGGGGGTCGAGCACCTTTTCAACCAGGTGCCCGGGGTGATCGAGGCGGTTTCGGGTTACGAGGGCGGGCACGTGGACCACGCGACCTACGAGCAGGTGTGCTCGGGCCGCACCGGCCACGCCGAGGCGGTCGAGGTGACGTATGACCCGGCGAAGGTGTCGTACCAGGAGCTGCTCAACGCGTTCTGGAACATGCACGACCCGACGACGCTCAACCGCCAGGGTCCCGACATGGGCCACCAGTACCGGAGCGTGATCTTCTTTCACAACGCCGAGCAGGAGAAGGCGGCGCTGAAGTCGAAGGAGGAGGCGCAGAAGTACTTCGACCGCAAGATCGTCACCGAGATCGTTCCGGCGACCGACTTCTGGCGCGCCGAGGAGTATCACCAGCGGTACTTCGACAAGCACTCTGGCCACTATTCCTGCCACTTCATGCGTGGGTGGGTGCCCGCGGAAGGGGAGGCTGCCAAGCAGGCCTAACGCCCGGTACGGCCGATATCCTTAGCGGCCGTGCGCTGCGACCACTGCGCCAACGACGTCCCCGACGGCGTCTTCTGCACCCGCTGCGGGGCGCACCAGGGGACGACGGGTGAGCTGCGCGGCGCGAGGTCGCGAGAGCACAACTACGCGGCACATCCCTCCGAGCCTGTCGTCCAGCCATCGGTCTTCACCACCCTCTTCCCACACCTCGGCCGGCAGAAGGTTCACGAGTTTCGCTGGGCGTTCGCGGTGGGCATCGCCGGCATCGTCGTCCTCTACGGCGCGGGGCTGATCGCGGCCGCGATCCTGGTCGCGATCTTCCTCGTCCCCGTCCTCTATCTCATCTATCTCTACGAAGCGCAGGTCTACCGCGACGCGCCCGCGACGGTGCTTGGGTTCACCATCGGGGGCGGGGTGGTCATCGGCCTTGTGGTCACCTTGATCGAGCGCGCCGTCTACAACCCGTACTCCGGCGTTGGCAACCCGCTGCGCGGCGCGGGCCTCGCCGCCGGCACGCTGCTGTTCCTCGGCGTACTGGTCCCGGTGGTGCAGGAGGTGCTCAAGCCGCTGCCGGCGCTGTTCCTGCCCAACCGCGCCGACTTTCCGGAGACGGTCGACGGAGTCGTGTTCGGCATCGCGGCGGGCATCGGATTCAGCGTCGCCGAGTCACTCGTGTCGTTCTCGACCGCGCTCACCAGCCTCCCGGCCTACATGACGCCTGGCAACTGGATCTACCAGCTCGCCACCCTCGCGGTCTTTCAGCCGTTGCTCCAGGGCAGTGCGACGGGCATGATCGCGGCCGCGGTCTGGAGGTATCGCCGCGGGCGACTCGCCGGGCGCGAGCTCGGCGCGGTCGGGATCGCCGTCGGCGCCCACATCGCCTTCTCGCTCGGGACGCAGCTCCTGCGCGACGTCGCGGCGGCACAGCTCTTCGTGCTCGTCTGGCAGGCCGCGATCGTGGCCGGCGTGCTGGTCTACGTGCGCTACCTGCTGCATCACTCGCTACTCGAAGAGGCGGCCCACATGGGCTACGCGGAGACGGTGTGCGCGAACTGCCATATGCACATCGTCGCCTCGGGCTTCTGTCCCAACTGCGGCATGGCCCTCACCGCCGCGCCCACGTCGGTCAAGCGGGCGCGCAAGCCGGCGAGCTCGGTCTAGTGGCGCTCACCTGCGCGCGCTGCGGCGCCCAGAACCCCGACGGCAACTACTACTGCCAGGCGTGCGGCACGCCCCTGACCGCCGCCCCGCCGCCGCCGGCGCCGATCCCCGGGCCGCCTCCAGGCCCACCCCCAGGCCTTGCGCCGCCGATGGCGGCCGGACCTGGCGGCTACATGAGCCCCTACTACTCACCGGCCGGTATCGCCACGCCGGTGCACCGCACGCCGTGGATGCTGATCATCGCCGGCGTCGTCGCCCTGGTCGTGTTGATGGCCGGATGCGGGACAGCGCTGGCGGTCCTCGGCAGCCGCGGCGGGCAGGGCGCGACCGGCGGCGGCATCGCCGAGCTGCCCAGCCCCACGCCTTTCACCTCGCCGAGCCCCGTCGCTTCGCCGACGAGCACGCAGCTGGGATCCCACACCGAGTCCAACGACGGAGTCAGCGTGACGCTGCCGACGGGCTGGACCGTCGCCGACAAGGACGGCGAGACCATCGTCCTTTACGACCCGGGCCCAGAAGGTGAGGTCACGCTCGCCAGCGGAGCCATGAGTCCCGCGGCGTCGGCCCAGGACACCATGAACGAGATCAACAACGAGCTCAAGGCAAAGTATCCCGACACCCGGAGCTGCCCCAATACCAAGACCACGCCCGGGTCTTTCAACGGAGTCAACGGAATCTCCTGGACCCTGTGCTTCACCATCACCGAGGGCGCGCACTCGGTCGCCGCCGCGGCCTCGATGTTCGCCGGCGCCAACGCCAACGGCAGCGTCTACTACGTCGCCTTCGTGCTGACGACGCAGGACAACCTGAACCAGTACCTGGTCACCGCCAAGCCCGTGCTTGCTTCAGTCAAGTGGAAGCTCGCATAGCCTTCCCGAGGTAGGGACCACGAGGGCGGTCCCTACTCTCAGGGGAATGGCCCGAGGTGGCAAATCGGGCGTCACGCATGACGGTGACGTAGTGCGCTTAGAGAGAGCTTGGACCCGCCTTGGAATTCGCTTAGAGGCCTAACCGGCCGGCGAGACCAGCGGCAGCCGGACGTCGAAGGTCGCCCCGCCGCCCTCCGTCTCCCTGACCTCGATCTTCCCTCCGTGGGCCGCGACCACGGCGCTCACGATCGAGAGCCCGAGACCCGCCCCGCCGCTGTCCCGGCTGCGGCTCGCGTCGGCGCGGTAGAAGGGCTCGAAGATGCGGTCGCGGTCCGCGGCGGGCAGGCCGGGCCCGTGGTCGGCGACGGAGAGCTGCGCCGTCCCGTTCTGGGTCGTGACCTCGATCTCCACAGGCGTGGTCGAGGGCGTGTGGACGAGCGCGTTGCGGACGAGGTTGCCGACGACCTGGCGCAGCCGCGTGTCGTCGCCGGCGACCAGGACCCGTTCGGGCGCGTCGAGCGTGATCTCGCGCTGGGGAGCGACGGCGCGCGCGTCGGCGGCGGCGTCGCGGGCGATGACCTGGAGGTCGACCGGCCTGGAGTCGATCGGCCGGCCCTGGTCGAGGCGGGCGATGAGCAGCATGTCGTCGACAAGCGTGGACATGCGCACCGACTCCTCTTCGATCCGGCGCCGCGCGAGCTCGGCGTCGCTCGGCGACTCGGACGCGCCCCTACGGAGCATCTCGGAGTAGCCGCGGATCGAGGTGAGCGGCGTGCGCAGCTCGTGCGAGGCATCGGCGATGAAGCGGCGCAGCCGCCGCTCCGAGGCGGTGCGCTGCGCGAAGGCGGCCTCGATCTGGGTGAGCATGGCGTTGAGCGCAAGTCCCAGGCGCCCGATCTCCGTCCTGGGCGTCGCCGGCTCGACGCGCCGGCTGTAGTCGCCGGCGGCGATCTCGCCGGCCACTGCGCCCATGCGGCGCAGCGGTCGCAACCCGAGCTGGACGATGAGCAGGGCGAGGACCAATGTGCCCCCGATCACGCCCGCGCTGATCACGGCCTCCTGCGCGAGCAGCTGGCTCAGCGTCGACTGGACGTCGGTCAGCGGGATCGCAAGGACGATGAACTGGCCGTGGAAGCGACCCTCGGGCCAGTCGGTCATCCGGAACTGGACTCCCTCCGTCCCCTGGACGGTGTATGGCGGCGCGGGCTTGTCCGCTCCATGGTTCGGGAGCGTCTTGGGCACGATGGGCCTAGCTGTCGGGCCTTCCGTCCCGAACGGAGCGACGACCTTGCCGTCGGCGATGGACCCGTCGGGGGCGATCAGCTCGACAACGGTGCCGACCGGAAAGTAAGGGGTCCTCTGCGGGAACGGCCCGGTCGCCCCCAGCGCGTTGGCGGCCTCGTCGACGCCGTTGGTGAGCTGGTCGTCGACGCGACCCATCAAGAAGCTCTGCAGCGACAGGTACATGGCGACGTTGGCGACCAGCAACCCGATGACGACGAGAGAGATAACCCCGATCAGCAGCCGCCCGCGCAGCGACAGCGTCATTTTCTGGGCGTTCGAAGGACGTACCCCACGCCGCGCACGGTCTGGATCAAGGCCGGGTCGTAGCGGTCGACTTTGCGCCGCAGGTAGCTGATGTATGTCTCGAGCACGCTGGCGTCGCCGCCGAAGTCGTAATGCCACACGTGGTCGAGGATCTGGCTGCGCGTCAGCACGCGGCCGGCGTTGATGAGCAGGTAGCGGAGCAGCCGGTACTCGGTGTTGGTGAGCTCGACCACGTGGCCATGCCGCCGGACCTCGTGCGCCTCATCGTCGAGCTCGAGATCCGCGAGCGACAGCTTGCCCGTCTCGGAGTTGCTGCCATGCCGCCGCAAGACCACGCGCACGCGCGCCATCAGCTCCTCGATGCTGAACGGCTTGGTTACGTAGTCGTCGCCGCCGATGGTCAGTCCGTGGACCTTGTCCTCGGTCGCGTCCTTCGCGGTTAGAAAGATGATCGGGACCTTGGTGCCGGCGTTGTTCAGGCGCTTGAGAACCTCGATCCCGTCGATGTCGGGGAGCATGACGTCGAGGATCACCAGGGCCGGCGCGAACTGCGAGACCGCGGTGAGAGCGCCGCGGCCCGTCGCCGCGGTCTTGACCGTGAAGCCCTCGTAGCGCAGCGCCATGGCGACGAGCTCGGTGATGTTGGGTTCGTCGTCCACGACGAGGACGCGCGCTCCGTTTCCGGTCACGCCGACCATGCTGATCTGAGTTCCTGGGAAATTGCTCAGAGAATCGTGGGATCTGCCTTCGATTTTCCTGTCTCCGGCCACCCGGCGAGGCGGTGGACCGAGCCATCGACGTGCACCAGCCGCGCCGCCAGGCCATGCGCGCGCAGCCACGCGGGCGCGCGCTCGCCCATCACCACGGCCGCGGTGGACGCGATGTTGGCGTCGACGCAGGTGCCGGCGGCGACGGTGACCGTACGCCAGCAAGTGTCGACCGGCAGCCCGGTGGCGGGATCGATGATGTGGTGGAGGACGGTCGCCCCGCGCACCCAGCGGCGCACTGTGGTTCCCGAGGTTGCCACGCCGCCGGAGGTGATGCTCACCGTCTGCTCGGCGTCGGAGAGCGGCGTGGCGCCGTCCTCGCTCGCCTGGATCGCCCAGCCGTCCAACGGGTGTTCGCCGGCCACCGCGATGTCGCCCCCCAGGTTGACGAGCACGCCTCCGCCGCCCATGGCCTGGAGCGCGGCCGCGGCGGCGAGGTCGGAGGCGAGCGCCTTGCCGGTCGCCCCGAGGTCGAGCTCGACGCCCCCCGGCACGACGACCGTGCGCTGGGCGGCGCTGAACTGGATGGCCTTCCATCCCGGGATGCGCCGCGCGACGAGGCGGATCGCCGCGCCCTCGCGCGGCACCGCGTCGAAGTCCGCGTCGTACCCTGCGAGTCGCACGGCCGAGCCCACCGTGGGATCCACGGCGCCACCGGTGAGCTCTGCGCCCCGAAGCGCGGCCTCGATGGCGTGGGCCAGCAGCGGGCTGACGCCGACCACCCGGTCCGGCGAGGCGTTCAAGCGGCTCAGCTCGCTGTCGTCGCGGAACCGGCTCGCGGCCAGGTCAATGGCGGCGAGGACCTCGTCGACGGCGGCGCTGGCGGTTGCGAGCGACCGTGGCCGCGTGACGATCACCCGCGTCGAGCAGCCGAGGGCGCGGCCGTCCGCGACGCCGAGCACGTTGGCGGTCATCGCCCGCGCTCAGCGCGCCGCAGCGCTGCGTCCCTGGCGGGGACGCGGCGTTCGGTGTCAGTTGCTCGGGTCATGGCCATAGGTTCGTGCGAGGCGGTGTGCGATCGCTGGGTAGACTCTTGAACGCGCTCAGTGCGCACGTACTCAAACTTAGACTTCGTCAGGGCTTGCCCCCGCAGCTCAGGGGCGCCGAGCGCGCGCAGGGCGCATGAAATCAAACTTAGACTTCGATTGCAGTTGCCCCCGTAGCTCAGGGGATAGAGCAGGACGGTCCTAACGTCAAGGTCGGGGGTTCGATTCCCTCCGGGGGCACTTCTCTGATGTCACGGGCACTTCTGTGGCGTCTCACGTGGAAGCGGACCGCCAGGCGATCCACGGCGGGCAGCCTAGGCCTTGCGTCGGAATCGGCGTCCGGTGATCTTGCTTGGCTCGATCCCGATCCAAAAGGGCTTCTTGCCTGGCGCGAGCGGCCAGGGTGCGGCGGCGCGAGTGGCCCACGACACGTCGTCGAATGACTCCGTCGCATCGACCGCTACGCCCTGCACCATGACACTCCAGCCGACGCCGGTCGAGGAATCATACTCGTCGATTTCGAAGCACACCTTCGAGCCGGGCGCATGCGACAGCTTTGTGCCTGACCCGGTGCGAAAGGCAATGATCCGATCGCTCATCGCATGGTTGACGGGAAAGATCTGGGGTTGCCCGTCGATGACGACGGCTACCCGGCCGAGACTGTGCTGATCAAGGAGTTCCAGGCACTCTGCCTCCGGCATCTCCTCCAGCTCGGCGTCCGGATCAGTTGACTTCATCGACACGTGCCATGTGGAGGACGGCCACGGGACGGCCGATACGGTCGTGCAGCATCTTGTGGCGCATGACAACCTGGACCCGGGCTGAGGGCCTAGGACCCCTGCGGACGAGCATTGGAATATCAGCGCGGACGGCGGATCCGGCAATGGGAAGCCAGGGACATCCTGTCCGGCAAAGCACTCCGCCTGCGCCATCCGTTCCGCGGACCACCAGCGCGCAAGGCCGGCCGACCGCGTCGGCAGTGGGCGTGCCGAAAAGATCTTCAGCTCGCCGGTTCCAGGCGACCACTTGGCCGTGAAGATCGACGGCGAATGCAGGGCCGGCAGCACGGACGACCTGGGTCTCGATCTGCTCCAGCGACTCGGGGTCGATCACTTCCCGCCCATCGACCTACGGGGTGGGCCGATGGGCCGCCGTCCGAAACCAGCGACCCGTGATTTCATCAGCCCACACACCGATCCAGTGCTCGCGTGATCCAGGTGCGAGCGGTAGGACCGGCCAGAATCTCATGCGGCCGGTCGGCGCGCCGCGCGAGTGGGTGATGTCATGAGCGATTCCTTTCACCAGCACGCTCCACCCGATGCCGGTGTCTGGATCCCATCCATCGATCTCGAAGCAGACGTGTGCGCCTGGGGCCAGATCTAGCTTGCTTCCGGGACCAGTGCGGAAGGCCACCACGCCCTCGTCAAAGAAGTAGTTGATAGGAAAAATGATTGGCCGTACTTCGCGATCGACGAGCCCGATCCGGCCGATGTGATGCGAGCGAAGGCGCCTGACACATTCGGCGTCGGGCATCGCCTCAAACTGGCCCGGAGCGGGACTCAAATGAGACACGGCAGTTTTCATGGCCCAAGCCTTCCGATGAATGCGGTCCCGCAATAGGGTCGAACGGCCTGCGGTGACAAGGCCTACCGCTGCGGATTCGCCTACGTCGTGCTGAACGTCGGAGACGAAAGGGTTTTGTTCGACGTGCGGCGACCGACGACTCAGGCTAAGACATTCGCCTTCTCGAGCATGCGCGAGATCGCCTCCACCAGGTCCTTCAGGGTTCCCTCCGCGACTTTGTGCATGAAGGCGTCGTCGAGCTCCAAGCCAATTCGACCAAGCGGCGGCTTATACATGCCGCTGACCGTCAGCCTGGTAACCGTCGGGTCGACTGGCGCCAGCTGCATCTTGCCGTTGAAGATCGGGAAGAACAATCCGGCCGCCGTCACTTTCCAGGAGATCGGAAGTTCAGCCCAGCTGCCGTCTTTGATCAGGCTCCCGAGACCCACGGCAACACGTTTTCGCAGCGGGAGTACACCGACCTTGACTCCAACTCGCGAGCTTCGGTCATCCCTGAAGTCTGGAAGCCAGGTGCGGGGTCCGCGGGCTACGGCAGCAACACAGTTGCCTATCGGATGAGGGATGTGAACCGTGTGTTTGATAAACATGGTTCAAGCATTGGCGTCGCCGAGCCCGTCTCAACCTGCGTTCGGCCCTCCGGCGAGAGGTCACTAGACCCCTCGCCCGAGCGGCCGTCCGAAGGGCCCTGCGGGACATCAACGAAGGGCCCCTGCGGAAAATCGGCACGGGGCAACAATGGACCCGTGGTTGCCGCCGCAGTACCGTGGTCTCTGACCCCTGGACGCCGCTGAAGCTTTAGCCCTGGAGACGACCGCCTCGACCAGGAACCGCGCCACCTGCAGGCCCCCACGTGCAGCCGCGGTTTAGAAAAGCCCGGTCAGCCATCTCCGCAGCGGTTTCCTGCCCGTCGGCTCGGTGTACCGAGGCAGCAGGGCCGTGACCGCGTCCTGGCCGAGCCGGTGCACCTCGTCCACGGACTTGCCTGCGGTCGAGATCGGCTCGCCGATGCGGACGCACAGCCGTTTGCCCAGCCAGATTTCCTTCATGCCCGCGAGCGCGACCGGCAGCACCTGCACGCCCGCATCGACAGCGAAGTGCGCGAACCCCTTCTTGAAAGGAAGCAGCTCGCCCTCGCGCGGCCCGAAATCTCCCTCCGGAAACACGGCCACCACGCCGCCCTTCTCGAGGCACCGCGCGACATGCCGGAACAGCGCGGTGTTGGATCGCTGCGCGCGATCGACCGGCACGATCCCTCCCGCCGCGCGCACGAGCGCCCACAGCGGCCGGTTGCGCATCATCGAGCTCGGGTCGGCGAGGTAGTGGATCCGCGGCTCGGGCGGGAACAGCAGAAGCAGGCTGATCGCGTCCATCCAACCCAGGTGGTTGGCGATGAGGACATACGGGCCCTTCGGGATGCGGGCACGGCCCTCGACGTCGAAGCGGAACATCAACTTGAAGATCGGCAGCGCGGCCAGCCGCACCACCCGGAACACGGGGCTCGCCTGGCGCCCGACCGGAAGCATGTCCGCGCCGGGGATGTCCCCACCAACCTCGAAGCGGATCGCATCCCAATGGGAGTCAAGGCTCAACTCATCGGTGGCGGTCAGCCCCGCCGTGTGCAGCACGCCCCAGCCGTGGTTGCGGCTGAGGTCGGAGGCCCGCCCGCTGTCCGGACTTGGAAATCCGACCCAGAACAGGCCGCCTGGCTTCAAGGCCGCGCGCGCCGCGGCGAAGTCGTGCTCGAGGGTGGCGCGGTCGGGAGCGAAGAGCTGCACGACCTCGGCCGATTCGCCCTCGGGCGGCGCGACCGCGCCTAAAGACTCCGCATAACCCGGCGGGGGGTTGAAGAGGGCGACACGGCCGCCAGCAGGAATCTTCAAGCGCCGCCACAGCTCCGACGCCGTCAACATGGCGCGAAGGTTAGCGGCTGCTCAGTTGTTCCAGCTCGTCCCCGGTACGGGCAGGTACGGCATGGGGTCCGTCACCTGGTCGTAGACGCGCAGCTCGAAATGCAGGTGAGGGCCGGTCGAGAATCCGGTCGAGCCCTCGAGGCCGATGACCTGGCCCCGCGCGACCGTCTGGCCGACCGACACGCTCGTGGCCAGCAGGTGCCCGTAAAGCGTCGCGATGCCGCCGCCGTGGGCGATGACGACGAAGTTGCCGTAGCCGCTCGCCCCGTGACCGACCGCGACCACGATCCCATCCGCAGCGGCCATGACCGGTGTGCCGAGCGGCGCCGACAGGTCGACGCCCGTGTGGAAGTGCCTGTACTGGCCGAGCGGCGGCTCCAGCGCGAACGACGTCGGGCCGAACGACTGGGTGATCTCGAAGGAGACCATCGGCCACGACAGCTTGAGCCCGGCGATCGTCTTCCCGGTGGGCAAGGCGTGATTGACCAGCGCGAGCCCTGTGCCGACCTGGGCCTGCGCCCACGCCGTCTGGTACGAGCGCAGGATCAGGTCCTGCTCCTGTGACTCGAGCAGCTGGGCCAGGTTGGAGGTTACGTCCGGCGGCTGGTTGGTCAGGTGCGCCTTCGCCGCCTCCATCTGCGCGATCAGCCCCGTCAGCTGGCTGCTGACCACGTTCTGCTGGTCCATGACCTCCTGCAGCGAGTTGAGGTTCGCGACCAGCAGGTCACGGGCGTTGTTGTTGCGGTCCAGGTCGGTCTGACGTGCGTCGCGATCGCGCTGCAGCTTCACCAGGTCGGCCTCGAGCCGGTTCTGAAGGGCGTGCGCGCGCTGCCCCGCTATCACTGCGTCGGCGGTCGCGACCAGCGCCTCACGCAGGTTGCCGGTCCGCGCGATGAGGATCCAGAAGGAATCGGGTTGACGGTAGATCGCGCGCGACATCGCGGCGAGCTGTTGCTTCTCGACCTCGATCCGCGCCTGAGTGTCCGCGATCTCCGCGTCGAGCCGCGCGATCTCCGCCTCGAGCCTGGCGATGAGCGCCTCCTCCTGCGCGATCTGAGACATGAGCGACTGCTCGATGCCCGCAAACTGGTTCAGCGTCGTCGCGAGGCGATGCTCAGCGGTCAACGCGTTGGCGATGTCGCCTCCGAGGCGAGCGGTCAGCAGGTCGTACGCCGCCTGGTTTGGATCCGGCGCCGCCGGGCACGTCACGCGCGCGCCCGACGACGCCGATTGGGTGGGACATGGGGTGGGATCGGTGGCGCCCACGCTCGAGACCTGGAGCGCAAGCAAGGCCGCGACGATGGTCGCGGCCCCGACCGCGCTTCTCACGCGCGCGCCTTGCGAAAGCCGAGCAGCGCCGTCGCCGTTCCCAGGATCAGTCCGGCCGTGATGACCGCCGCGACCACGTACTGCACCTCCGTCGTACCCACGCCCGGCAGCAGCTGGACGTAGATCGCCGACTGGAAGCGCATCGCCAAGAGGTAGGCGGCGCCGATCAACGCGGCGGCCAGCGCTCCAGCGATCGCCCCTGTGGTGAGACCTTCGACCACGAAGGGGCCGCGCAGCATCCAGCTCCTCGCGCCGAGCAGCCGCGCGACCACGACCTCCTGCCTCCGCGCGTGAGCGATGCCTCGCATCGAGTTGGCGACGACCGCGTACGCGACGATCGCGAACAGGAGGACGATGCCGCCCGCGATCGCGCCGGCCACCAGCGCGAAGTGCCGCAGCCGCGCGTAGGTGTCGGGGTCGTAGGAGGTGGGGTAGGTGGGATCGACCGCGGGGTCGCCCTTCACCGATCCGGCGACGGCCGCCACCTGGGTGACGAGCCGGACCTTGACGTCCAGGCTGGCGGGGAAGGGGTTGGTGGAGCTCAGGCTGGCAAGGCTGTCGAGGCCCGGTCGTTTGCTTG
>VBEK01000023.1 GCA_005889135.1 Chloroflexota bacterium | reverse complement strand
GTGTAGGTCAGGCCGTCGGACGAGATCTGCGGAGGCCCGCTCGCGATGTCCGCGACCTCGTTCAGCTGGTCGTCGAACTTGTACAGACCCGAGTAGGTGTTGCGGAAGATGTCGATGTCCACGGCGGCGGACATCTTGGCCGGGTCGGTGTTGCCTACGTCGTCGACCATCGGAAAGCTGAGCGTCTGGTCGGCGGCGAGGTTCTCCGACGTCGTGCCGCCGCCGCCTCCACAGGCCGCGACGACCGAGATTGTCCCCAGCGCCACGGCGAGGGAACGAAACACTGCGAATCGGCTCATACCACCTCCTACGAAACCCGGCTCGAGGAGGGCGCACTTGAAGGATCGCCTCCTCGAAGTCCATCGCCCTCTTCCCGGTGGCCCGGGGCGAGAGTGCGCCGGCGACGGACCTATGCCACCCTCTTCTCGTGGATGGCCCCGCTACTCCACCCTCAGTTTTGGGCTTTGGTTCACCGAAGTCAAGTTCCGATGACATTTCGGGCCCACGCAGGTGGTTGAATTGAGGCGGAGATGAGGCGGACGGCGGCATTCATGTCGGCCGGCCTGGCCGGCGTGGTGGCGCTCCTGGGCGGACTCGCCCTCGACGCCTACCTGCATGCCGAGGACCCGACCCTGGTCCATCGCGAGGGCATCTTCACGCTCAGCAACCCGGGCCACGTCCTGCTCGGGATCGGGATCGCCCTGGTGGTCGTGGGCGTGGTCGGGGCCGCGTACACGACGCTGCCCTACGGCGTCTGGGTGCGCCGGGGACTCCTCGGAGGCGCTCTGGCGCTCATCGTGGTCTCAGGCGACATCGCCGGCTGGGCGGCCTCGGTCGAGCGGTCGGCTTCCAGCGCGTCCGACACGGCGGCGGCGCACGCTCACGACGGGGCCAGCACCACGGCGCGCCAGCCGACCGCCGCCGAGCTCGAAGCGGCGGCCAGGCTCGTGACCGAGACCAAGGCCGCCGTGGCCAGGTACGCCACCCTGCAAGCGGCGGTCGCCGCCGGGTATGTGCCCATGGAGCCGCCCAACATCGAGATCGTCCACTACGTCAATCCCGCGTACATGATCGACGCGGACGTCCTCGACCCCCAGCACGTGCAGTCCCTGATCTACTACAACGGCCCGGCCGGCATGCGGCTGATCGGCGCGATGTACATCATGCCGAGGCGCGGGATGGCCGGGCCGCAGGTCGGCGGTCCGCTGACCGTATGGCACCAGCATTCCAACATCTGTTTCGACAACACGACCGGAATCGCCGTCGCTTTCGTGCGCGTGGGAGGCGACTTCGAGAGCAGGGACAAGAGCGGTTCGTGTCCCACCGGGAGCACCAACAAGACGACGCCGCTGATGCTGCACGTCTGGCTCATCGACAACCCCGAGGGTCCGTTCGCGTCGACGATGGACCCCGACGTGCTGGGGACGAAAGCCGCGATCTCCTAGTCGTCGGCCCAGCCTCGTCGTGGCCGGCTCAGCGCTTGAGGATGCGGGCCTCCGTCCAGTAGTTGTCGTAGAGGGCATTCCCTCCGGCGCCCCTGACATAAGGATGGACGAGGTACTGCTGCACCCCGTACAGAAGCGCGGCGAAGACGGAATCGTTGACCAGCAGGTAGCCCGCGGCGCCGTACTCGCCGTTGGCGGCGAGCTTGTCGAGGTTCGGGTTGGAGTAGCACGCGCCTGACGAGCTGGCGCCGCTGACGAACAGGTAGTCGAACCAGTCCTGCGGCTGGTCGTAGTCCGCGGCCCAGCTCTGGCGGAACAGCGGATACGCGCATGTGCCGTTGCGCTGGTCGAAGAACGTCTTGCGGTCCATCTCGACACAGCCGACGTCGACGCCGAGGTTCTTCTTCCACTGGGCCTGGAGGTTCACGCAGACGGCCTTGTTGAACGGGCTGGTGTCGTACGTGTAGGTGAGGCCCTTCACCTTCGACCCGGTCGGGTCCCAGGCCTGGTACTCCGCCTTCGCCTTGGCGGCGTCGAACTTCACGTTCGGGTCCTGGCCGTCGCCGAGATAACCGGCGAGTCCTTTGCTGACGAGGCCGCCGGTGGCGACGTCGCACGAGGTTCGCTCGTTGCAGACGGCGTCGGCCAGCGCCTTGCGGTCGATCGCGGTGCTGAAGGCGTGACGGCCGGCGCGGCCGGCCTCGAGGCCTGAGAACGGTCCACGCCCGATGTTGAAGCCCGCCCAGAACGTGGTCCCTAGGGGGACCAGTGATAGCTGGCCCTTCAGCTTCGCGTCCGAGGTGTAGCGGGTCGCGGCCGCGGGCGGCAGCGCCTGGCGTCCGTAGCCGATCAAGCTGAAGACGCCCGACTCGTACTCCGCGACCTGGGCGGTGGTGTCGGCCACGACCTCGACGTGGACGCGGGCCAGCGCACCGGTTTTGCCCCCGTACCAGCCGCTCACGGGCATGAAGTCCATCGACTGGCCCGGGCTGCGCGCGTTCATGCGAAACGGGCCGCTGCCGATCAGCGTCTCCGGCTTGAGCGCCCACGCGTCCTCGCCCGCGGCGGCGATCACGTTGCGGTCGACGACCCAGAACGGCCACAGCCCGACGAGGGTCGGAAAGTGAGGTGCGCGCTTGAGCAGCTTGACCGTCAACGTCGTGGGGTCGGTCGCGGCGAGGCCGCTCATCTGCGAGGCGCTGCCGTTCGCCACCGCCGGGTAGCCGGCGATGAGATCGAGCAGTCCGGCGTAGTCGCCCTGCCGGGCGGCGGCGCGGTTCCAGCTGTAGACGAAGTCGTCGGCGGTGATCGGGTCGCCGTTGGAGAACCGGGCGCCGGTGCGCAGGCGAAACGTGTAGGTGAGGCCGTCGGCCGATACCGCCGGCTGCCCCATCGCGATGTCCGGCACCTCGCGCAACCTTGCGTCGAACCTGTAGAGGCCGGAGAAGACGTTGCGCAGGATGTCGACGTCGCCCGGGTTCGACATCATCGCCGGGTCGAAGTCGGCCAAATCCTGGGCGATGGGGAAGCTGAGCGTCTGGTCGGGAGCCAGCGGCTCGGGCGAGGGAGGCGGGTTGCCGGTCGGGTTGCAAGCGACGGCGAAGACGAGCGCGAGCACAGCCGCGCGGATGCGCATCCGGGGAAGGCTACAACCCGCGGAAGCGGCCGAAAGCCTAAATTCGTATGCGCGCGCGCCGGCGTAGCTCAGCCTGGTTAGAGCAGCGGTCTTTTAAACCGAGGGTCCGGAGTTCGAATCTCCGCGCCGGCACTCTTGGCGCGGGCGCTATGCCCGCGAGCGCCGGCGGTCGCGGGTCACGCCCCCAGCCCAGGCCCGAGGTTGGGGAGGCTTCGAATTTCGCGCAAGGAACGGGCGTCCTCGACGTCAATCGGCTCAAGTGAAGACTTCGTTAAGGAGAAGTGTCGGACGGGCTTCGATCGCGGCGGTGTCAGCTGCGACGCTCGTGCTTTCCCTCGCGGCGCCGGCCGTGGCGGACGACACCCTCGACACCGCCGTGCCCGCCCAGGGCAGCATCCCCGGCAGCTCCAGCTTCTTCGCCATGCGGCAGATGGCGCAGACGTTCACGCCCCGGCTCACCGGGCAGCTCGACCACATCGCGCTTTGGGAGGGGTCCGGCAACGGCACCGCGCAGAACTTCCAGCTCCAGGTCTGGACCGTCGACACCACCAAGACTGCCCTGACCCCCGTCCCCGGCAACATCCCGACGTATCAGCTGCGGGGCGATGTGAACCGGACCCAGCACGGCTGGGACCTGGTCCCCTCCGTGCCGATCTTCGCCGGCCGCGAGTACGCGCTCGTCGTCAGCGTCAACGTGGTCGCCTTCCGCTGGTACTACATCGCCAACTCGCCGAGCCTCCCTGGCTACGGCGGCGGTGACCTCTGGATCGGCAGCCCATTGACCAAGGACACGCTCAGGGACTTCACATTCGAGATCTACGTCGCCGGCGCCACGCCGCCGCCATCTCCGCCGTCCAATACCGCGCCCACGTTGAACCCGCCCGCCCAGCGCGCGCAGACGTTCGCCGAGGGCACGGTGCCGAGCGTCAGCGGGACGTGGTCCGACCCTGACACGGCCGACAACGTGTCCATCACCGCCGCCCCCGGCTCCGTCACCCAGGCCGGGCCGAACAGCCAGGGGACATGGACGTGGACCGGGACCGCCGCCGACGAGGACGTCCCAGTCCAGACCGTGACCATCACCGCCAACGATCATCACAACCCCGCCGTCACCACCACGTTCACGGTCGGGTTCTATGCGGTGAAGCCCACAGCCACCATCACGCCTGCGGCCTCTACCGCCTCGCTGCTGGCCGCCGCGTCGCGGCCCAAAGAGGGGCAGCTCCTCAGCTTCACCGGCTCCGCGCACAGCCAGTCTGCCGCGGACAACAGCGGGCCGTGGACGTACAGCTGGAGCGTGACCAAGGATGGCGCTCCGTACCCGGGGAGCGGCTCCTCGACCGCGTTCAGCTTCACGCCCGGAGACGAGGGTGTCTACGTGGTCACTCTGACCGTCCAGGACGACGGGCCTCTGAGCGGCACGGACAAGCTCACCATCACCGTGGACGACGTCCTGCCGACGGCCACGATCACCGGCTTCACCCCGGCGCTGACGGCCCCGAAGATCGTCCTCCCCTACGAGCTGGTCAGCTTTGCGGGCACGTTCACCGATCCCGGCACCGACGACACGCACACCGCCGCCTGGGACTTCGGAGACAAGACCCCGGTCGTGGCGGGTTGGAACGTCACCCACTTCTTCACCACCCCCGGCGTGTACACGGTGACGCTCGAGGTCGCGCAGGGCGACGACCCGGGCGTCGGGACGGCGACCACGACGGTCCAGGTGCTGAACGCCTCGGACGCGCTGGGAGCGATCGGCGATTACGTGAAGAACAACCTACCGGGGCTCAACGCCGGCCAGAAGAACAGCCTGATCGCCAAGCTCAACGCGGCCGCGGCCGCGGCTGGGCGCGGAGACAGCAACACGGCGACCAACCAGCTGAACGCGTTCCTGAACGAGCTCGCCGCCGACGAGAAGAGCGGCAAGGTCTCGAGCGCGGAAGCCGACAACCTGAGGGACGACATCCGCGCGGTGAAGGCTGCGCTGGGCGGCTACAACCGCTTCCTGGATTTGTGGCCACTAGGCATCTAGACTCGCGCCGGTGGCAACCGCCAGCGCCGCGCTCCCCGCAGCCGACCTCTTACCTGTAGGGCCTCGCGCCAACCTCCCTTACCGTCTCGTCCGCTTGGTCGGCGTGCCCCTGCTGCGCCTGTGTTTCCGATTCGAGGTGCAGGGCCGCGAGAACATCCCCCGGCCTCGCGGGGGCAACTACATCGTCATCGCCAACCACCTGAACTGGCTCGACGAGTTCGCCCTCCTCTACCTCTTCCCGGTCGAGCCCCGGCTGCACTTCCTGGCCGACCCGACGATCCTGGTCACCCGCAAGTTCCAGTGGTGGCTGGTGCGCACCACCGGCGGCTACGTGCCAGTCGTCCGCGAGCGATCTGGTGACAAGGCGCTGTACCGCCACGTAGATCGCTGCCTGGAGCTGGGCGGCGCGGTGGCGATCTTTCCCGAGGGCAGCTACGGCAAGGCCGAGGGTGAGCTGCTCCCGTTTCACAAGGGGTTCGCACACTTCGCGATCAAGGCCGGTGTGCCTGTCGTCCCTGTCGCCCTCTCCGGCACCCAGGACCTCTGGCTGCGGAAGCGAGTCCGAGTGATCGTCGGCCCGGCGATACCCAGCCAGGGACAGGACCCCGCCGCCCTGACCCAGCTCGCCTTCGAGCGGATGAAGGCGATGCTGCCGCCGTACTCGGACCCTGATCCGGGCGGGCGGAGGCTGCTGCGGAAGAGGCTAACTCACCTCTTCTAGATCCCTTTTGGTACCGGGGTGTACGGCTAGGGAAGGTCGCCGATCGTGTGGTAAGGTGGCACCTTTCCCGGAATCCTGAGCCGTCCTCCAGACGTCATCGCTCCGAGCTCAGGCCCGACCGCCCCAGGGGTAGAGGGCGAGTCCAAGGAAGGAGCGGAATAGGGGTTTGCTGCCGCTGTTTCGGGCGGTGCTGGTGTGGACGCTGATCCTCGTGAGCGTGATCCTGCCGCGCCTGGCGCCACCGGCCGTGCACCCGATCCAGGTCGCTGTGACGCAGCTGAGCGCCTTCGACCGCAACTCGGTCGTGCAGCAGAATCGCGACCAGCGCGTCCAGGCCGCGCAGATGGCGCAGGTCGCCCGCTGGTCAACCGAGCTGAAGCAGGGGCTCGCCCAGTACGAGGCCAAGCAGCAGGCCCTCGCCGCGGCGCAGGCGCAGGCGGCCGAGATCGCGCGCCGCAGCAACCACCCGCCCCCGCCGGCCGAGATCGCGCAGGACATCACCGACGCGTTCGGCCCGCTCGGCCCCGCGGCCGTGCAGTGGGCGATGAACGTCGCCTGGTGCGAGTCGCGCTACCACCCCAACTCGGTCAACACGGACAGCGGAGCGTCCGGGCTGTTCCAGTTCCTGCCCAGCACGTGGTCGGGGACGCCGTACGCCGCGTACTCGCCGTTCGACCCGAAGTACAACTCCCTCGCCGCGGCCTGGCTGTACTCGCACTACGGGCCCGGTCGCTGGGTCTGCCAGGGATAGCGGCCGCTCCTCTCGGATAGTCGCGACTAACCCCGAGGGCGCCCGACGAAAACGCTCGATAGTCGCGACTAACCGTAGAAGTGCGCGGCGAAAACTCTGGATAGTCGCGACTAACGTGGCTTCTCCGGGACCAAAGGGGCGGATAGTCGCGACTAACGTGGCTTCTCCGGGACCAAAGGGGCGGATAGTCGCGACTAACGTGGCTTTTCCGGAACCAAAGGGGCAGATAGTCGCGACTATCCGTGGGTTCGGCAGCTAGTCCGGCGGGACCTCCAGCTCGAAGATCGCCTGCGGGTCTTTCGCGCCCTTGAGCAGAAGGCGCTCATAGCCGGCGACCCGGAACCCGTCCGGCACCCGTTCCCGCGTCGACTCCGACA
>VBEK01000022.1 GCA_005889135.1 Chloroflexota bacterium | reverse complement strand
CGCCGCCCGCTTGACCAGGCCGAGGGCGCGGATGAAGCGGCGGGGAAACGTCTGCCCGGAGATCGGGAAGTTCAGGACGGCGCGCTGGGTCGAGGCACCGTAGTACGCGTCAGCAGGAACATCCATCTCACCCATGGAGTCGCGCTCGATCCGGGTGCGCCTGGCCACCTAGAGTGTCCCGACCCCGAGGGTCCTCGCGTCTTCGCGTCCTGGGCAGCCGGGCGCCTGCGGCGCTGAAGCCTGCGTCAAGGGGCCCGGCGCCGCGTCGTCACGCATCTATCGATGCGCTCCTAGCCGCGCCACCCTTTCCTTGGCTCCGGCCGCCGATGCCGCGAATCTGCGTCGGACCTCGGGGCTCGTGACACTCCGAGATTCTAGAGTTCCGTATGAATGCGTCTGGCCGCGCTCGACATCGGCTCGAACACGGTTCACGTGCTGGTCGCCGACGTCGTCCGCGGCAAGCTCGAGGACGTCGCCCACTACGTCGAGATGCCGGAGCTCGGTCCACACGTCGCGCGCACGGGCGTGATCGGCGCCCGCGGCAAGGTTGCCCTTCGCGCTGTACGCAAGGTGCTCGCCCAGGCGAGGACCCACGGCTACGACGAGCTGGTCGCCTGCGCCACTCAAGCTGTCCGCCAGGCCCGCGACGGCGTCGCGTTCGCCCGCCAGGCGAGCGGGGTCGTCGGCGCCCCGGTGCGCATCCTCTCGGCGCGCCGCGAGGCTCAGCTCAGCTTCCTGGGCGCCGCCAGCAGGCATGCGAGCGGCCGGGAGTGGGCGCTGGTCGACCTCGGCGGCGCCTCGACCGAGGTCGTGATCGCCCGGGGCGGCACGATGCTTCGCTCGGCTGTGCTGGCGATCGGCTCGGGCGTGCTGGCCGCCACGTACCTCTCCGACCCGCCTCGTCCCGAGGAGCGAGCGCGCCTGCGCAAGGCCGCGCTTCGCGAGCTCACGCGCGCGCCGGATGGGGACGTCGAGCGGCTGGTCGCCACCGGCGGCACCGCCTCGAACCTGCCCAGCGTGCTGGCGAAGCGAAACCCGCCCCAGGTCCTGACCACGGCCGACATCCTCACGTGCGAGTCCCGCCTCGACCGCCATCGAGCCCGCCAGGTCGCGGCTCAGGTCGGCCTGCCGGCCAGCCGGGTCAAGGCGATGCGGGGTGGGGTAGAGGCCCTCCTCCTACTCCTGGACTGGTTCGGCCTCGCCCTTCTGCACGTGAGCCACGAGGGCTTGCGCCACGGCATGCTCCTTGCCTACCGGGAACGAGGAGAGGATTGGTGGCGGGATGGGTAAATTAGGTTTGTGAAGGAACTGGGCCACAGCCGAGCGAAGCTGCGCCTGGCGCTGGCGCTGACGCTGGGCATCCTGCTCATCGAGCTCGCCGGCGGTCTCCTGTCACACTCCCTGGCGCTGCTGTCCGACGCCGGCCACGTCCTCACCGACGTGTTTGCCCTCGGCCTGGCCTGGTTTGCGGTCGAGCAGTCCAAGCGACCCGCCGACAAGAGGCGCAGCTACGGCTACCACCGGGTGGGCATCCTGGCGGCGCTGATCAACGCCGTCACCCTGATCGTCATCGTGCTGGCGATCGCGTTCGAGGCCGTGCGGCGCCTGACGGCCCCGCAGCCGGTGGAGGGCGGGGTCGTCGTTGCCACGGCGCTCGTCGCCATCGCGGTCAACGCCTTCGTCGTCCTCACGCTCCGGGGCGGCGGCCACAGCCTCAACATCCGCGCCGCCCTCCTGCACGTCACCGGCGACGTCGCGGCTTCCGTCGGAGTGGTGATCGCGGGCATGGTGATCCTGCTGACGGGCTGGCTGTACATCGACCCGCTGCTGTCGCTCGCGATCGGCGGCCTCATCGCGTTCAGCGCCTGGCGCATCGTGCGCGAGGCGGTGAACATGCTGATGGAAGGCACTCCGCCCGACATCGACCTGGTCGCGGTCAGCGGCGAGATCGCCGGCACAGACCACGTCACGGGCGTGCACGACCTGCATGTGTGGGCCCTTTCCTCCGACGATACCGCGCTCAGCTGCCACGTCGTCATCGACGACATCTCTCTCGGCGACGCCGAGCACGTCGTCCGCGACCTCGAAGGGCGCCTTTGCGGCCGTTTCGCGATCGGCCATACGACGATCCAGGTCGAGAGCTGCCACCCGTGCGGCGAGATCCACCACGGCGCGGGCGAGCACAACCACCCGCACTCGCACGTCGTCGCTATCTCTTCGGGGCCAGCGCCTCCTCGCGCTGCAGGATCCTCCGCGCCACCGCGATAGCCGCCGCGTACGTCGAGTCCATACCCCGATAGCTGAGCCCGCGCGCGCCCAGGGTGCGGGCCTGCGTGTATGGGGTGTCCGACGCGTAGTGGACGATGCCAAGGTCGAAGTGCGCCTGGGCCATGTTGACGCTCTCGCCGACCGGGTACCGGTCGGGCTGGCCGATCTCGTAGCACGCATCGAGGTACGGTCCGGCCTCCATCTCGACCACCGTGTAGCGGCCCTGGTAGTAGAAGTCGAGGTAGTCGCGGTTCTGGAGGAAGGTGCCGCGAACCGTGACCGCGCGCTGGTTGTCGAGGGCAGAGCCGTAGACGAGGTTCGGCTGCACGTCGGACGCGGCAAAGCAGTTGTCGAGCCAGTACGTGTTGCCGGAGTGTTCGTTGTAGACGACGTTGGGGATCATCACGTCACCGACGTCCGCGTTCAGCGTCGCCGCCTTGCCGAGCACGTAGACGCCGGCCACCCACGCCGACTGCTCCGCCACCTGGCGCAGGATGTGGTACGCGGCCTCTCCGAGCGGGTAGTCGACGTTGACGATGCACGCGTCGGAATCCTTGAGCACTGCGCCGTCCACGGCGCCGACGCGAGGGTCGATCGCGGAAGCGTCGAGCTTGGAGAGCATGAACACCTGCGCGGCGGAGTCGACACCGGTGCCGACGGCCGGGATGTGGCGAACGCCGTTCGCAGCCTCGAGCTCTGCCCTCCACTTGCGCAGCCGCTCGCGCTCAGGGCTTGCGTCGAAGACCTGCCGCGCCCCGTAGTAGAGCCAGTTCTGGCGCGAGGCGCGGCTGTGACCGGCCTCGAGCTTGCGGCGCTCGGACTCCAGCTCGCGGTCCGAACGTCCGATCCAGTCCACGATCTCGGACTCGATGCGGCGCGCGACGCCGGTCAGCACGTTGACGAGGCTGTGGGCGTTGGAGGAGACGAAGTAGACCGGTGCGTCGCGGGCGCCCATCTCCTCCATGGCCGCGGCGATGGGCTGCCACCAGCGGGTCGCGTTGCGGGCAAAGCCAAGGTGGCTTCCGCCGATGAGCCGCAGCACGATCCGGCACTCGTCGCGCTTGATGGCCGCGAGGTTGGCGTCGAAGGAGTCGCCCCAGGCGTCGCGGAGGCGGCGCCAGTCGTCCTGGCTTGCGCCCGCCGCCCGCCGCGCGTCGTCGTCGGACAGGGGGTCGATCTCCTGCAGCGACCGGTGCAGCTTGTTCCACTCGATCTGGTACGCGACCAGCGTGGGCACGAGGTCGTCGATGTCCGAGCTCGATGCGATCAAGACGGCGACCGTGTTCTTGCCGTCGTAGTACCAGCGCCGCCGGCGCGCTGGAGCCTTGGCCGCCTCCCAACCGAGGATGTCGGCGCCCAGCACGGCGCGGAAGCCCTGCGGGCTCTGGCCCATGACCACGCGCCGGCAGCGGCTGATCGCGGCCGGAAGGCGCCGGACCGCGTAGAGCAGGGCGCCCATGTCCGACTGGGGCTGCCCGGCGAGGGGGTGCAGGACCGAGCCCATGCCGAGGTGGGCCTGGACCAGCGACTCGACTTTGATCTCGCCCGAGCTCTGGAGCATGGTCGTGTAGGTGCGCACGTAGAGCTCGACGGCATGCTTCCCCGTCCATCCGGAGGTTGGGACTGAACCTGGCGGCAGCTCCATGGCGACTTACAAAACCATAAAGATGCGCGCCCGGGACCGTGCAAGAGTCGAAGCATGATCACCAGACTCGCCAGACTCCGCTATCTCCGCGTCGCCGGCCTTGCCGCCGCTGCGGTGGCCGTGGGCGGCGCGGCCGTCGTCGTGACAGCCTCCGCCGCCGGAATGTCGTTTGGGCTCCGGGGCCCGGCCGCCCCTCAGTCGGCCGTCGACGCCTCCACGACGTCGGCCGTCTGCAGCACCTTCATGCAGCACTTCGCCACCGACCTGGGCAAGAGCCAGGCGGAGATCAACGCCGCGTTCCAGAAGGCCGTCGCCGAGACGCTTGCCGACGAGGTCAAGAGCGGCCAGATCACGCAGACCCAGGCGGACGCCATCAAGAAGAAGCTCGCCAACGCGACGCCGTGCACCCTGCCCTCCACGGCCCACCGCCCGGGCGGCGAGAAGGCGATCGCGGCCTTCATGGAGCAGTACCTCGCCGCGTCCGCCTCGGCGCTGGGCATCAGCGAGACCGAGCTCAAGACCGACCTGAAGAACGGTCAGTCGCTCTCCCAGATCGCGGCAGCCAGGAACGTCACCCAGGCGACGTTTCGGACGAAGGTGATCGCGAACCTCAAGCCCGTGCTGGACAAGGCGGTGACCGACAAGAAGATCACCTCGGCGCAGGAGCAGGAGATCCTCAGCCGCCTGCAGACGGGCGAGCTGCCTCTCTGGAACAAGCCGGAGAAGCGGCCGCAGCCCGCGGCGACGCCGTCGCCGAAGACGACCTCGACCTGAGCGCCGCCTAGTTCAGCTCTTCGGTCGGCGGCGTGCCACCGAGGCGGCGCATCAGCTCCTCGATGAGCTGACGCGTCTCGGGGTCGGACATCAGCCGCTCCTGCATCTGCTCGGCGGATCGGCGGATCTCCGGGTCGGACATGAGGCGCTCCGACATGGCCTGGAAGCGCGACGTCATGTCCCGCATCGCGGTCTCCTGTGCGACCTGGATCAAGATGGGCTGACTGGCCGCGGCCGCGACCGCCTCCGCCTGTGCACGCACCATCTCGATCCCTTTGCAGCCAAGGCACTCGCCCTTGAGCCCGCAGTGACAGAGCTGAGGCCGCAGGCGATCCAGCGCCGCGTGGAGCTCGGAGAGGTCGACGGATCCCGCCACGGCGACGAGATTACGACGCGGCCGACTTGCCCGCGTACATGGCCTCGACCTGGTCGCGGAAGTGCTCGGCGACCACCTTGCGCTTGACGTCGAGCTTCAGCGACAGCTCTCCCGCCTCCTCGGTGAAGTCGTGGGGGAGCATGGTGAAGTACTTGATCGTCTCCCACTTGCCGAGGTGGGTGTTGAGGTCGTCGATCGTCTTCTGGATCGAGGCCCGGACCGCGCCTTCGTCGAGGCCCTGCTTCCTCGCGTCCTCCCAGTCGGGCACCACCAGCGCGGTCACGTACGGCCTGGCGTCGCCGACCACCAGCGCGCGCACAAGCAGCGGGTTGCGCATCAGCTCCTGCTCCAGCGGCACGGGCGCGATGTACTTCCCGCCCGCGGTCTTGAAGAGGGACTTCTTGCGGTCGGTGATCTTCAGGTAGCCGTCGGAGTCGAATTCGCCGATGTCGCCTGTATAGATCCACCCGTCCTTGAGCATCTCGGCCGTGGCGGCGGGGTTGTCGTGGTAGCCGCGCATGTTGCCCTGCCCCTTGACGAGGATCTCGCCGTCTTCGGCGATCTTGATCTCGACGCCGGGAAACGGTTTGCCCACGGTCAGGAACTTGTGCTCGCGCAGGGTGTTGGAGCAGACGCCCGAGGAAGTTTCGGTCATGCCCCAGCCGTTGAGGATCGGCACGCCGATGGCCCAGAAGAACTCCTCGATCTCGCGCGCCAGCGCCGCGCCTCCGCTGATGAAAAAGCGCAGCTTTCCGCCGGTCAACCTCTGGCGCAGCGACGCCAGGACCAGCCGGTCGGCGAGCCGGTGCTGAGCCGCGAGGACTGGGCCCACGCTCTGGGCGTGGAAGTGGCGTTTGCCGACGCCGATGGCCCAGTTGAAGATCGCCTGCCGCGGCCGGCTCGACTCGCGCACACGCGCGAGCACGGCGGCATACATCTTTTCGTAGACCCGCGGAGCGCTGCACATCACGGTCGGCTGGACCTGCTGCAGCTCCTTGGCGAGGTGGTCCACGCCGCGTGAGATCCACGTCTGCCCGCCGTAGACGATGCCGATGAAGATCTCGTTGATGCGTCCGAACACGTGCGAGTACGGAAGCCAGGACAGGGAGTGGTCCTGGTCGGTGATGGGGTGCACCTTCACCGCGGCCTCGCTGATGTCGACCAGGTTGCGGTGCATGAGCTCGACGCCCTTGGGATCGCCGGTGGTGCCCGACGTGTAGACGATGGTGCAGAGGTCGTCGGGCTGGAGGCGCGAGAGGCGAGCCGCGATCTCTGCTGTCTGGGTGACCCCCCGCTTCACCCACTCCGCAACCTCCTCCTCCATCAGCTTCACATCCCGTACCTCGAGCTTGCCCGCCAGCTCCCGGCTGGAAGCGATCGCGAACGTCGCGCCGCAGTTGGCGATGATCTTGCGCGCGATCTCCGGCGTCGAGTTCGGATAGATCGGCACCGTGATCGCCTCTGCGGCCTGGATGCCGAAGTCGCAGTAGAGCCACGGCAGGCTGTTCTCTCCGATCAGCACCACCGAGTCGCCCGGCTTGACGCCGGCCTCAATGAGCCCCGACGCGACCGCCAGCACGTGGTCGCGCATGCGGTTCCAGCTCTCCACCTTCCAGGCGTCACCTTCCTGCCAGTGGATGAGGGCGCGCTCGCCGTACTTGGCTGCCTGCCGCAGGAACACGCCCAGCGTCGTCCGGCCATTGACTGTCGCCGGGTCGATCTTGGGGGCTGCGTCCGTGGTGGTGGCTATTTGACCGCCTTGATCGTCAGCGTCAGCGTTCCCGAGGGCACGCTGACGGTCACCCTGTCGCCCTTCTTGTGGCCGACCAGCGCACGGCCTACGGGCGAGTCGACCGAGATCCTGCCCG
>VBEK01000145.1 GCA_005889135.1 Chloroflexota bacterium | reverse complement strand
CGCGTTGAAAAGGTCCTCGTGGAAGCGGTGGTCGCAGATCGCCATCCCGACCTCCGCGATCTCGATCATCGTCTCCAGCTCGCGCTGCCGCAAAAGCGGCATGGTCGCCACGGCGACTCCGCCCGCCTTGATGACGCCGAGCCAGCTCGCCACGAGCCAGGGATTGTTGGGGCCTCGCAGAAGCACGCGGTTGCCGGGCACCAGGCCCATCTCGTCGACGAGAGCCCGCGCGACCTGGTTGGACCGGGCAAGTAGCTCCGCGTAGGACCACTCCTCCGTGTCGGTCAGGAGGCACCGTCTGGCGCCGGCGCCGGCCTGGACGTGGCGGTCGAGGAGCTCCGTGGCGCAGTTGAGCGCAGGCGGGTACTGGAGCTCCGGCAGGGTGAACAGGAACTCGGGCCACTGCGATGGGGGAGGGAGGTTGTCCCTGGTGAAGGTGTCGACGTGCGCCGATCGTGCGACCTGCGTCAAGTTCCCTCCGCGGTTCTCTGCGTCGATACTACCCTGGTGCGGAACGTCAACCCCGAGGAGCTTGGGCCAGCGCGAGGCTTCTCCCACGCGACGGTGGCTGGAGACACCGTCTGGCTCGGCGGCCAGATCGGTTCCGACGCGACAGGCAAGGTGGTCGAGCGCGGCGACCTGGTCGCCCAGTTCGCGCGCGCCATCGGCAACGTGGCCGTCGCGCTGCGGGCCGCCGGCCTCGAGCCGCAGGACACCGTGAAGCTGACCTACTACGTCACCGATCTCGACGCGTATCGCGCCCACCGGCGCGAGCTCGGCGACGCGTATCGACAGGTTTTCGGTCGCCACTATCCGGCGTCGACCCTGGTCGAGGTGCGTTCGCTCCTCGAGGCGGACGCGATGGTCGAGATCGACGCCGTGGCGGTGCGCGGCGCTTGAGGCGCTGGGAGCATTTCGACTACGAGGAGCGGGACGGCGTGGCCACGGTCACGTTCTCGCGGCCCGAGCGGCTCAACTCGCTCACGTTCGAGGTCTACGCCGACATCCGCGATCTCACGCGCGCCCTGAGATCGCGAGGCGCCGAGGTCCGGGTCCTGGTGATCCGGGGTCGGGGCCGTGGCTTCTGCTCGGGCGGTGACGTCGACGAGATCATCGGTCAGCTCTTGAAGCGCGGCACACGGGAGGTGTTCGAGTTCGCGCACATGACGGGCGAGTGCGTGCGCAACCTGCGGGAGATGCCGCAGCCGGTGATCGCCGCGGTCAACGGGGTGGCGGCCGGCGCCGGGGCGGTGCTCGCCGCGGCCGCGGACATCCGCGTGCTGGCCGAGTCCGCCAGCTTCCGCTTCCTGTTCACCAGCGTCGGCCTCTCGGGAGGCGACATGGGCATCTGCTGGCTGCTCCCGCGCATCATCGGTCTGGGCAGAGCGACGGAGGCGCTGCTTCTCGGCGGCAAGATCACGAGCCAGCAGGCCCTGGCCTGGGGACTTGCGGCCCGCGTCGTGCCCGACGACCGGCTCGATGCGGCGGTGGATGAATACGTCGCCGCCCTGAAGGACCTTGCTCCCTGGGGCCTGGCGATGACGAAGGAGATGCTCAACCGGGCGGCCTCGTCCGACTATTCCAGCGCGATCGAGATGGAGGCATTCACGCAGACGCTGCTGATGACCGCGGAGGATTTCCGGGAGTTCCACGCCGGCTTCACGGGCAAGCGCAAACCCGAGTTTCGCGGCCGCTGACCCATCGGCGTCGCCTGGGTGCGAGGCGAATACCCCGGATAGTCGCGACTAACGTGGCTTCTCCGGGACCAAAGGGGACGATAGTCGCGACTAACGTGGCTTCTCCGGGACCAAAGGGCACGATAGTCGCGACTAACGTGGGTTCTCCGGGACCAAAAGGCCGGATAGTCGCGACTAACGTGAATCCTCCAGGAACCGCCAGCCTGGATGGCGGTTGGAGCTTGCGCCGTTGGAGATTTGACACCGCGGCCGGGCGATCTCAGGATCTGAGCTCATAGAGGGGACGCGTTGGAGGCGCGCCGGCGACTCCGACTCACCGACAAGGAGGACGCGTATGAGACTGTCTTGGGCGATTCGCTTGCTGGGGGTCCTCGGGATCATCGCGATGAGCGTCACGATCGTCAACGCGAACGATGGACCCACCTCGTTTCGGGCGACTCTCTCGGGCTTCAACGAGGTGGCGCCCATCCTGACGGAGGGCACGGGCACGTTCCATGCCACCGTCCAGGGAACCCAGATCACCTACACGGAGACCTTCTCCGGGCTCTCAGCCCCCGTGACGCAGTCGCACATCCACTTCGCACAGCGAGGCGTCAACGGAGGGATCTTCCTGTTCCTGTGCTCGAACCTGGGCAACGGCCCTGCCGGCACGCCGGCGTGCCCAGCGGGCGGCGGAACGGTCAGCCGAACGGTCGGCGCCGCGGACTTGATAGCCGTGGCGGGGCAGCATGTGCCGGCCGGCGACTTCGCGAGCGCGCTACGCATACTCCGCTCCGGCGATGCGTACGTGAACGTCCACACGACCGCCTTTCCGGCGGGTGAGATCCGCGGACAGCTTCGCCCTGGCGACGACGACAACGACGACTGAGTCCGAACAGTTTGTGGGGCTCGCCCGGCTGGCTCGGCCGGGCGAGACCTCACGATGCGCCGCCTAGGTGACGAGGAGCCGCGAGAGGTTGCGGTAGCTGAGGTCGAGGCTGTCGAGCGGGTCGCCCGCGCACTCGTCCTGCTCGACCACCAGCCAGCGCGTTCCCGCCTCCCGGCAAGCCTCCAGGATGCCCGCCCAATCGAGCTCGCCCGCGCCGACCTCGGTCTGAGCGCGGTCCCGCGTCATGTCCTTGAGGTGGACGAGAGGCACGCGCCCGGGCAGCCGGCGGATCCACTCCGCGGGGTCTGCCCCGGCGAAGCGGAGCCAGTAGGTGTCGAGCTCCGCCATCACGGGCGAGGACTCGAGGATCCTTTCCAGCCCGCTTCGCCCGCCCCAGCGCGTCAGCTCGAAGTCGTGGTTGTGATACACGAGCTCGAGGCTGAATTGCTCCAGCGCGGAGGCGATGCCCACCGCCTCCCGCCCGAATCGCTCGAAGCCGGCGGCCGAGTGATACTCCGCCGGCAGGCTGGGAATCACGACGTACCGACAGCCCCAACGCACGCACCGCCCGGCTTCCGTGGCGAGGTCGCGTTGCAGCGCCTGCACGGAAACGTGCGCGGCGCACGCGACCAGACCGGATCGAGCCAGCGCCTCGTCGAACGCCGCAGCGATCGATGGCTCGACCCCCGCCACCTCGACCGCCGTGTAGCCGATCGCGCGCAGGCGGTCGAGGACGCCGCCCACCCCGCCCGGGTCTCGCAGCAGCTCCCGGACCGTGTAGAGCTGCGCCGCGATGTTCAAACCAGCCGCCGGATGAAGGCCAGGCTCGATGTCGTGTCCCGGAGGGGCATGTACTCGAGCCCTAACGCCCCTGTGTAGCCCGCCGCCCTCAGGGCCGCGAGCTGCCGTGGCCAGTCGATGCCTCCGGTCCCGGGCTCGTGCCGGCCGGGGACGTCCGCGAGGTGGACGTGACCGACAAGATCGCCGGCACCGGTAAGCACCATCGCCGGATCTTCGCCCATGACGGTCGAGTGGTACAGGTCGTAGAGCAACCGCACCGACGGGTGACCGACGTCCCGCACGATGCCGAGTGCCTCCGGCGTCGAGTCCAGGAAGTAGCCCTCGTGGTCGATCAAGGAGTTCAGAGGTTCGAGCAGAAGACAAACGCCGTGCTCAGCGGCGATCGGCGCCGCACGCCGCAGGGCGCCGGCGATCGCGTGGCGCTGCTCGGTGCGTGACACTCCCGGCCGCGTGTTACCCGACACGACGATCAGGCCGTGGGCGCCGAGTCGCGAAGCCATCTCCGCCGAGCGGCGCACGCCGGCGACGAACTCGTCATGCGTGGCCGGGTCGACCAGCCTCGCAGCCGGCTCGGAAACGAAACCGGTGACACGCACGCCGGTTTCTCGGAGCGCCGACTTGATCGCGTCGACGTTCCGATCACCCAGGTTCCAGAACTCGATGCGCTCGAGGCCGGCGTCAGCCGCGGCGCGGATGCGGTCAGGAAACGGCCGTCCGCCCTCGGCGAAAAGCCACTCGATGCACGCCGAAAGTCTCATTCGCCATAGCTCAGGACGCACTGCACCAGCCCATCCGGCGCCTGGTCGACCAGCGCGTACGCCTCGGCGGCGCGGTCGATCGGGAACTCGTGCGTGAACAGCGGCTTGAGGTCGAGCTCGGGGAGGAGCAGGCTGACCATCTCCTGCCGCCGCGCCGTGTCCCAAAGTGGACCCAGGTCGGGATTGACCGATCCCACCTGCGACGAGATGATCCGCGGCCGGTTGTGATGGAACTCACCCGCGAGGTTGAGGCTTTCAAACGTCCCGCCGTACCAGCTCATCGCGACCACGCGCCCGCCGAAACCCACCGTCCGGATCGCCTCGTTCAGCGCCGGCGCCGCGCCGGAGACTTCGATCACGATGTCCGCTCCGCGGTTGTGGGTCGCGGCACGGACGCGCTCGGCGACGCCGTCGGCCGGGTCGAGGACGAGATCGGCCCCCAACCGGCCCGCGAGGTCGCGACGCGACCGCACCCGGTCGACCCCGACGACCAGGCCGGCGCCCGCGCGGCGGACGAGCTGCGTGACGAGGAGACCGATCACGCCAAGCCCTGACACCACGACCGCGTCACCGATCGCCGGCCGCGCGTCCAGCACACCGTTCAGGGCCGTGTTCAGGTTCGCGTTCAGGACGCCCAGTCTGGGATCGATCCCGTTGGGCAGTCGAACCGCGCCCGGTGCGGCCGCCAGCACGACGCTCTGATGAGGCGTGTACGTGAAGACAGCGTCCCCGACCGAAGGCGACGCCACCCCGGGCCCCGTGGACACGACCCGGCCGACGTTCGCGTAGCCGTACGTGAGCGGGTATGTCCACTCCGATTTGTCGGAGCGCGCGAACAGCCGCGTCGCCGGGTCGAGTCGCTGCTGCCACTGAGGCGCGCGGCCGCGGTACACGTTCATCTCCGTGCCCGCGCTGATGCCGGAGAACATCGTCGCGACCTGGATCTCGCCCGCGGCCGGCGTCGCGACCTCGACCTCGTGCACCTCGACCTGGCGAGGCCCGGTGAAGACTGCGGCCTTCGCCATCGTCGCGGGCACGCTCGGTTGGATCCTCCTTCTTATCTATGCAGCTGACCGGCGAGCGGGAAGTCTAGCCCGCCACCGAATCCCGGTCGGGCTGCCCCACGGGTTGTGCCCGCCCGCGGGCCACGACGGCGATCCACACGGCGCAAACGGTCATCAGCGCTGCGCCGACGCTCTGCACCCAGTTGTCCAGGACGAAGCCGACAAGCGCAAACAGCACGATCGAGACCGCCAGCCCGATCCCTGCAAGTCGAGGCAAATCTGAAGTCCGCGCCACCGCGACGCCGAAGACGATGAAGCTCGCGCTGAGAAGAGCCACGCTCAGTAGGCCGACGACCACCAGGGCGACCGGCTGCGCGGCGTCGTAGTAGAGACCCTGCGCGAGGTCCTGGTGTCCCGCGAGGTAGAAGCGGCCGATCGCGGGCTGGGTGTAGGCGGCGACTCCGAACAACGATGTGATCAGCACGTTCCCGGCCACGCCGGTCAGCAGTCCGGCCAGGCCGAGGCGGACCGAGCCCCGCCTCATGAACACGATACCCAGGGCGACCGCGCCCAGAGCGCCGAACACCGCGCCCCCGATGCTCGCGACGAGGTGGCTGACGAGGAACTCGTCCGTGGTGACGTACCTGGACCACTCGCCAAGGTGCGTTTGCGGCTCTGGCTGATGCGTGATGGTCCCAGCTCCTAGAAGGAGCGCGTAGATCGGCACCGCCCACAGGCCGAGCCGGGCGTACCGTCCGATGGCGTCGCCGTCCTCGCGCTGCATCCTTAGAACCTCCAGCGAAGTGATTGTGGTGCAGCATGAGCGATCGACGACTGTGGAGGCCGGAGTACGCTCGGGTCGGCCATGAGCTGGATGGAGAGGCGGAGATGAAGGCCTGGGTGGTGCGTCGCAACGGACCCCCGGACTCGATGACCTTCGAAGACCTACCCGACCCCGGCACACCGCCTGGCATGCTGCGCATCGCGGTGGAAGCCGCCGGCGTCAACTTCTTCGATTCCCTCCTGGTCGCGGGGACCTACCAGCAGAAACCAGACCTGCCGTTCGTACCCGGCGCCGAGGTGGCGGGCGTCGTGGTCGGCGTTCCCCGCGACAGCGGTTTCGAGGCCGGCGACCGTGTCCTGGCGCGGGTCCAGGCGGACGGTCTTGGCGGCGGCGGCTACGCCGAGCTCGCGCATGCGCGCCCGGAGGACGTGCTCAAGATTCCGGACTCGATGTCCTTCGAGGAGGCGGCCGCGTTCTTCATCAACTACCAGACGGGCTGGTTCGGCCTGAACCGCCGGGCGCAGCTCCAGCCCGGCGAGTTCCTGTTGGTGCACGGCGCCGCGGGCGGCGTCGGCAGCGCCGCCGTCCAGCTCGGCAAGGCCGCCGGTGCGGTCGTCATCGCCTCGGTCGGCTCGGCGCAGAAGGCCGCAGTCTGCAGGAGGCTCGGCGCCGACCTGGTGGTCCAGCACCACGAGCAAGACGTCGCCCAGGCGGTGAAGGACTTCACCCGCGGTCATGGCGCCGACGTCGTCTACGACCCGGTTGGGGGCGACGCCTTCGAGCGCTCGACGAAGTGCATCGCCTTCGAGGGTCGTCTGGTCGTGGTGGGCTTCGCGTCCGGCCAGATCCCGCAGGCGCGCGCGAACCACGTCCTGGTCAAGAACTACTCCGTGGTCGGACTGCACTGGGGCCTGTACAACGAGCGCCGGCGCGACCTCGTCGACGAGTGCACGCAAGAGCTGCTGAGGCTTTACTCGGCCGGACGCATCGCCCCGCTCGTGTCGCGCCGGGTGCCGCTCGAGCGAGCGGCCGAGGCGCTGTCCGACGTCGCCGCCGGCCGCAGTACCGGAAAGACCGTCCTCGTGCGCGCGCGCGATCTATAGATGTGCCGGGCAGGCTATCAGGGGCGCGTATCGATCAAAAGGCGTGCCTCGGACAGCGCCAATAGGCGCGTCGTGATCGAAAAGCGCGAATAAGCGCCCGCCCTTAGCGGACGCTGATCACCGGCAGCTGGCGAAAGCTCTGCACCGACACCCTCGCCGCCAACGCCGACGCGACCTTGCTCAGCGCCTGAGCCCCCGCCGTGTCAGGCCGCGACACGACCACCGGGACCCCCGCGTCCGCCTCCTCGCGGATCGACCCCTCAATGGGTATCGCGCCCAGGTACGGCACCCCCAGCCTCTGGGCCGAACGCTCGGCCTTGCCGTGGTCGAACACGTAGTGCTCCTTGCCGCAGCCGTCGCACACGAACCAGCTCATGTTCTCGATCAACCCCAGAGCCGGCACGTTCAGCCCCCGGAACATCTGCAGCGCCTTGAGGGCGATCCTCAACGCCGTTTCCTGCGGGGTGCAGACGATGGCGATGCCCGTTAGCGGCACTGCCTGGGCGAGGGTCAGCGACGCGTCGCCGGTGCCGGGCGGCAGGTCGACGACCAGGTAGTCGAGCTCATCCCACCAGACGTCGCCCAGCATCTGCTCGATCGCTCGGGAGACCAGGGGACCCCGCCACACCATCGCCTTGTCTGAGCCGGCGAGGAGGCCGATGGAGATGACCTGCATGCCGTACGCCTCCAGCGGCACCAGCCGCTGCTCGCGCACTTGCGGCTGCGCTGTGACGCCGAGCATGCCCGGCACCGAAGGCCCGTAGATGTCGGCGTCGAGCAGGCCGACCCGCGCGCCCGCCAGACGCAGAGACGCCGCCAGGTTCACGGCCACTGTCGACTTGCCCACGCCACCCTTGCCCGATCCCACCGCGATCACGTGCTTCACACCCGGGATCGCGGCCGTCGGCGAGCGGCCGTTGAAGGCGGCGCGCACCTGCGCCGTCATCTTCAGGTCGACCGCCGTGACCCCCGGGATGTCGGAGACCAGCTGCCGCGCCAGGTTTTGAAACCGGTCACGCACCGGGCACGCCGGCGTCGTCAGCTCAAACGTGAAGCTGACGCGACCCTGGTCGCTGACGTCGAGGTCTTTGATCATGCCCAGGCTGACCACGTCGCGCCCGAGGTCGGGGTCCTTGATCGCGGACAGGACGTTGAGGATCTCGTCCTTACTGGGCACTGAAGATCACCGCTGCTCGCAGGGCGAGGACTCCGATCAGGGCGAGCAGCGAGACCACGACGGTGTCGAGACGGATTCCGGCAACTGTGCCCGAACCGCTCGGTCGCATTCGCATGTGCCCTCGCGCCTCGACCAGGGACGCGGCGACTCCGACCACCGCGAGCGCCCAGAGCGGGAGCCACGGCACCTCGCGGGATAGGCTGCCGGCCGCGCCCACGGTGATGAAGAAGACGACGATCAGCGCAAGCTCGAGCGCGGAGAAGTATCCGTCCGCCTGGTGGAGCCGGCCGAGGCTGAAGCTGGCCTCAGGGCGGTTGCGGATGAGGAGCGCGAGCAGCGCCGCGGCGCCGCTGAGCCCGGAGGCGAGGAACAGGCCGCCGAGAGCCCACGTATCGCTCCACACCGGCTGGTTGCTGACACTGATCAGGACGCCCGTGTAGGAAGCGATGAAGATTCCGACGAGCGACCCGAGCACGTTGAAGACGCGATTGACCGCCATGGGAAGAAGGCCAAAGCTGCCCCTGTTGCGCAGCCATGCGTCCAGCGCCGAGATGCCGACGAAGAAACCGAAGAGCAATAGGCCCCAGACGCCCACCGACATCGGTGACCAGTACTTGAAGTTCAGGCCCGCGTCGCCGGGCGTTGTGTTCACCATCATGTGCCAGAACCTCATCCAGCTTGCGTTGAGGTCGGCCGTCAGCAGGATCGGGCAGATCAGGGTGGCGGGCAGGCTCACCAGGAATGCGACGCGCGCGGCGGGCTCATCCCGCGCGTCGCCTGAGAGACGGAGAAGGCTCCCGAGCACGTAGGCGCCGCCCGCAAGCCCCGCAAAGAAGAAGTAGAAGAGGATGTACCAAGTCCACTCCGGGGCGCGGACGAAGTGCTCTGCCTCGAGGTAGATCATGCGGCCTCGCCTCGACGCCGGAACGCCACGAGGCCCGCGACCACCGCCAGGACCGCCGTGATCGCGGCGCCGACGTAGCCCCCAACGTTGTTCCGGCTTGGGAGCTTCGCGTTGTCCGCGTTCGGAAGGCCGTAGGTCTCGGGCTTGTCCATGAGCAGGAAGAAAGCGTTCAGGCCGCCGTAGACCTTGTCGTCGCGCCCGTAGAGCTGGGCCTGGGTCTGCCCCTGGCTGTGCAGCGCCGCCAGCCGCACGTCGGCCGCCTGCTGCAGCTCGGCGAGCGGACCGAACTGAATCGACTGCGTCGGGCATGCTTTGGCGCACGCCGGCTCGAGCCCGCCCTGCAGCCGGTCGTAGCAGAGCGTGCATTTGTGCGCGGTGCCGGTCTGGCTGTTCATTCCAATCACGCCGTAAGGGCAGGCCGCGACGCAGTTCCGGCAGCCGTTGCAGACGTCCTGCTGGATGAAGACGGTGTCGAACTCGGTGCGGATGATGGCGTTGGTCGGGCAGACCTCCATGCAGCTCGCCTGCTTGCAGTGCTTGCAGACGTCCGACATCATCAGCCAGGCGAAGCCGTTCCCCTCGGTCGCGGGCTTGTCCGGCACGTGCTCGACGAACTTGACGTGGCGCCAGTTCTGCGCGTCCAGAGCCCCGGTGTTGTCGAAGCTGTCGGCGAGGAATGTCGCGTTGTTGCCCTGGAGCTCGTTCCACTCCTTGCACGCGACCTCGCAGGCCTTGCACCCGATGCACACGCTGGTGTCGGTGAAAAAGCCGTAGGACTCGCCTGCCTTGATCTTCGTCGCCATGCTCAGAAGCCCATGAGGTTGGTGATGACCTTCGTATATCCGCGCTCACGCGCGTAGAGGTCGAGGGGGATGGCCGCCATCTCGTCCACGACCGGCACGGCGGCCGGATCGATGGCGAGGTCGATGCTCAGCACGTAGTGGTGGCAGGTGTCACAGGCCTCGATCCGCGTGTGCGGGAACACCGGCCGGTGCGCCGCCGCCGGCGCGCCAGTCGGCAGCCCGCGGACGACGCTCCCGCGCTCCCCCGAGGTCGTGCCGTGCTCGCTGAACACGCTCAGCCTGGCGCTCGCATCCTCGCCGCACCCGGCGCATGTCATGCGCGCGAAACCCCAGGCGGCGGCGCACCGCGCGCAGACGAGAAATCTGCGCCCGGTGGCGAGGTCATCGGACGCGGCTGCCGAGAAGCTGAGCTGGGGAGGGCCGCCGCACTCCGGGCAGTGGCGAGCGTCGCGCGGGCCGGCGCACTGCGCCTTGGCGTCCTGGTCGAGCGCCTCGAGCACAGGCCCCAGCGACGCGCGGGCGAGGAAGCGGTCGACCATGGTCTGCTCCTCTCCGCGCATCCAGCCGCGTACCAGCTCGTGGGCCTCGAACGCGCCAAAACGGCGGATCAGGTCCGAGCGGAGGCTGTCCGGGCCGGCCGCGACGCCGACGTCGACGATCCCCGGCAGCACCGTCTCGGCCACGTACGCGGCCAGGTCCGCAGCCGGCGGCGGCGACGCCGCCGCCTCGAGAAACGCTGCTTCCTGGACGCCCAGGAGCGCGCCGTAGAAGTCGAGCAGCTGCCGGGCGAAGCCCTGGCGCGCGCGCAGCTCGGCCACCCGCCGGCGCCTCTCCGCCCAGACCCCTGATCTCGCGGCGACCGCGACCGTCATCACAGCTTCTCCACGTTCACCAGGAACGCCTTGAACTCGGGCGTGCGTGCGTTCGCGTCGCCGACGAAAGGCGTCAGCGCGTTGGCGAGCCAGTACCTGCCCTTGCCCGGGTCGCTGTCCGCGGACAGGCCCACGTATCCCCAGTGGATCGGGATGCCGATCTGGTACACCTTCTGGCCGGCGACCGTCAGCGCCCCGAGGCGCTTGGTCACCAGCGCGGCAACCTCCAGCTTGCCTCGCTTGGACGAGACCCGGACCTGCTCGCCGTTCTTGATCCCCTTCTCGTTCGCCAGCTCGTAGGGGATCTCGACGAACGCCTTCGGCTGCAGCTGCACGAGATGGGGAACGTGCTGGGTGACGTAGTGCTCGTGCTCGGTGAGGCGGTAGCTGGTCGCGATGTACGGAAACTCTTTGGCGTCGCCGAAGCGGTTGGGCCTCCCGGCCGCCTGGTCGTAGAGGAACGCCACCGGCGACGCGGAGTTGGCAGGGTGCAGCGGGTTCGCCACCGGCGACTCGACCGGCTCGTAGTGCTCGGGGAACGGGCCGTCGATCATGCTGTTGCTGAACAGCCTCCCGACGCCCTCGCCGTTCATGATGAACGGCAGCCACGAGGCCGGGTCGTGCGGATCCATCGTCGGCGGGTAGTCGGGCACGTCTCCGACCCACTTGCTCCCGTCCCAGGTGATGCCTGGCCGGGTGGCGTCCCACGGCTTGCCGTCGAGGTCGGCGGAGGCGCGGTTGTACATCACGCGGCGGTTGAGCGGCCAGCTCCACGCCCAGTTGGCGAAGAAGCCCATGCCGGTCGGGTCGTTGGCTTTGGGGTCCTGGACGCCCTGGCGGCGCTTCATCAGGTTGCCGGCTTCGGTGTAGCTGCCCGTGTAGATCCAGTCGCCGGTTGTCGTCGTGCCGTCGTCTTTCAGCAGGGCGAACGACGCCAGCTGCTTGCCCGTCGTCAGGTCCTTGCCGTTGATCTCCTTGGCGATCTCGTCGAGCTCTGGCTTGGTCGCGTCCTTGTAGTTGAAGGTCAGGGCCATGACGGGGTCGGGGAACTTCCCGCCCTGCGACTGGTACAGCTTCTTCACCCTTTGGAAGACGTCGGCGAGGATCCAGTGGTCGTGGCGGGCCTGTCCTTCCGGCGGCAGCACCTGGTCTTTCCACTGCGACCAGCGACCGCTGTTGACGAACGACCCGTCCTTCTCGATCCAGTGCGTGGTCGGGACCATGAAGACCTCGGTCTTCACGGAAGCCGCGTCGACGCCCGGCGCATGCCAGAACTCGGAACTCGTCGTCGGCAGCGCGTCCATCACCACGAGCCATTTGAGCTTGCCCAGCGCGTCGCGGACCTGGTTGCTGTCCGGGCCGATGCTGGCCGCGGTCATGCCCGAGAGGATGAGCCCCTCCATCTTGCCCTTCAGCGCCTGGTCGTAGATCGTCATCCAGGACGCGTTGGACGCGGGCTTGGGGATGAAGTCGAACGCGAACTCGTTGTCCTTCTTCGCGGCGTCGCCGAACCACGCCTTCAGCGTGCTGACCATGAACTTGCTGTAGTTGGTGCCGAAGAAGTTCCACGAGTTCTTGTCCGACTTCTTGGGCGCGCTTGCGGCCACGTACTCGGCGATCGTCTTCTGGCCCGGCGCGGGGATCCGCAGGTAGCCCGGCAGGATCTCCCAGGAGATCGCGTGGTCGGTGTTGCCCTGGATGTTGGCGTGCCCACGCTCGGCGTTCATGCCGCCGCCGGGCCGGCCCATGTTGCCCAGCAGCAGCTGCAGCGCCGCGCCCGAGCGGATGAGCTGGCCGCCCGTCGTGTGGTGCGTCAGGCCGACCGCGTAGACGATCGTCATCACCTTGTCGGGCTTGCCCATCTGGCCGACGAGCTCGGCGACCTTCTTGAAGTCCGCGACCGGGATGCCGGTGATGCTCGAGACCATCTCCGGCGTGTAGCGCGAGTAGTGCTGCTTCATGAGCTGGAACACCGAGCGTGGGTGCTGGAGCGTCAGGTCCCGCATCGCGAACCCGGTGGCGGAGTCGGTTTCGTAGCTCCAGGTGGCGATGTTGTACGTGCGCTTGCTCGCGTCGTAACCGGAGAAGAGCCCGTCCTTGAACGAGTAGCCGTCTTTGACGATGAACGACGCGTTGGTGTAGTTGCGCACGTACGCGTCGTGGAACAGGTTGTTCTGGAGCACGTAGTTGATGAGCCCGCCGAAGTAGGCGACGTCGCTGCCCGTTCGTATGCGCAGGTACATGTCCGCGACCGCGGAGGTGCGCGTGAACCGCGGGTCGGCGTGGATGATCTTCGCCCCGCGGTCGAGCTTCGCCCGCATGAACCACTGGAACCCGACGGGGTGCGCCTCAGCCGGGTTGGCGCCGTTGATCAGGATCAGGTCGGCGTTCTTGATGTCGCGCCAGTGGTTGGTCATCGCTCCCCTTCCGAACGTGGCGGCCAAACTGACCACCGTGGGGCCGTGTCAAACCCTGGCCTGCTGCTCGAGATGTACCAGTCCCAGGCCCCGCATCAGCTTGGTGGCGAAGTAGCCCTCCTCCGAGCTGAACGCGGCGCCTCCCGCGAAGGCGATGCCTTCGGTGCGGTTGACGGTGTTGCCGTTGCCGTCCGTGGTGACGAAGGTCGCGTCGCGAGAGGACTTGATGTTCTTCGCGATCTTGTCGAGCATCTCGTCCCACGACATCTTCTGCCAGCGGGTCGCCCCCGCCGCCCTGTACAGCGGGCTCTCGACCCGCCGGGGCGAGACCGCGAGCTGCATCGCCGTGGCGCCCTTCGGACAGAGGCGGCCTTCGTTGACCGGGCTGTCGGGATCGCCTTCGATCTGGAGGAGCTCGGTCGTGCCGTTGCTCTTCGCTCTCGTGTAGGCGACGAGCGAGCAGCCGACGGCGCAGTAGGGGCAGACCGAGTGCAGCTCTTTGGCGCCTTCGATGCGGAGCTTCTGCTTGATCTGGGTGGATTTTGCCAGCGCGTCATCGAAGCCGAGGCCAGACGCCGCCAGGGCGCCGGCTCCGGCCACACCCACCTTTAGGAATTCCCGACGCGTTACTGTCGGCAACTCGACCCCCCTATCTGAGTTGAAGCTAGCTCAGCCTCGCTTGGGAGTCAAGTTCGGCTCTCAGCCTGTCGCGATCAGCAGGTCGCTCCTGTCGTCCGGGTCCGGGTTGCGAAGCAGGTCGATCAGGCGCGGGTCCCAGGGGATGATGACGCCCGTGGCGCCGGCGGATTCCTGGTCCTCGAGCATCGCCACCCACGAGGCGCGGTCCGCCGGCACGTCGACCTCGACCCATGACTCGCCCGAGTCCGCGACCAGGCGGCCCCGGCTCAGGGCACGCAGGCTCTCGGGCTCGGAGCCGTCCGCCAGGAGCTGGACGCGCTCGGTCACGGCCGCGATCGCGCCCAGCAGCACCCAGCGGTCCGGTGCCTCGCCGTCCAGGGTGATCAGCCCCGCTCCCGCCGCCTCCAGCGCCCTCGCGTTGGCCAGGTAGTCGCCCGCGTCGTCGACGTCGGATGGCATCCTGACCCCGACTTTGATCACCTGACCAGACTAAGACCGCCAGGGCGTGGCGCGGGCCCGTGTTTGACGCTCGCCCGGGGGCTTTGTTACGGTGGCCCGGACTTCCGCGCCTGAAGAGGGTGGGGAAAGCCAAGCCCTGGGGGTAGGCGTTGCGCAGTTACCGCTATGCGAGCCACGCGGCGGTCCTCTTGATGGCGACCGCGATCTCCGGCTACAGCGCCGCGGATCTCACCACGTCATCCGCGGCCCGGACCGTCGCCCTCAACGCCAGGGCGGCCAACGAGGGCCAGTTCGGCGACGTCGCCCTCGGCCGCGACAGCACGATCATCAAGCCGGTCTCGCTCCCGACGACGGCGCTCCCCAACCGTAAGGCGATCCGCTACCCGGTGCTGGACGGCGACACGCTCGACGGCATCGCGCGCACCTTCGGCCTCACCCTCAGGGAGGTCCTCTGGTCCAACCCCGGGCTGCGCCTTCCGCTCAAGCAAGGCGAGACGCTGGCCCTGCCCCCGGTGCCCGGCGTGGTCGTCGTCGTCAAACGCAACGACTCCGCCGCGAGCCTCGCGAACGCCTTCGGTGTCGACCCGACCACCATCCTCGGCTTCAACAGCGTCCGCGGCCCGGTGTTGACGCCGGGCATGGTGCTCGTGATCCCGCTCGACCCCGAGACGAGCCCGAACCTGCCCACGGGCGCGCCGGCCGACCCGCTGCACCCCGGTCAGCTCGTGTGCCCGATCCAGGGCGCGAAGATCATCCAGAAGTTCGGGCCGACCAACTTCTCGCTCGAGCCCGCGTACGCCGGCTACCTCCACTTCCATTCCGGAGTGGACCTGCTCGCCGACTACGGGACGCCCATCCTCGCCGCGGCGGGTGGCAGGGTCACGGCAGCGGGCTACGCCGACTACTTCGGCCTTCGCGTCGAGGTCACGGACAGCTACGGACTGGTCGAGATCTACGCCCACATGGAAGACACCGCGGTCAACGTCGGCGACGAGGTCCAGCAGGGCCAGAGGGTGGGGTCGGTGGGCAGCACCGGTCTCTCCGTCGGGTCGCATCTCCACTTCCAGCTCCAGGTCGGAGGTGTGCCCGCCGACCCGCTGCCGCTCGTCGGCTGTGCGTGAGCGCGATTGACATGCCTCAGGAGCGGGCCTAGGCTGCCCGCAGCGTAACCGGCCCCCCGGCCGCTCGCGCCGTTGCATTTTGAGACTGGCCTGAGACTGCCTGTGATACCGGCCGTGTCGACGATGGCGCTGTGAGCGACGCCCCGACGCACGACGGCGATGTCGACCGGCAGTGGCACGAGTGGGCCCGCGGCCAGCTGCTCGAGCCCCACACCGACGAAGCGGCGGAGGCGGCGCTGAGGCTCCTCCGCCACGGAGCCACGACGCCAGCGGCGATGGCGGCGGCGAGGATCGCGGCGCGCCGGGGCACCATCGCCGACCTGAAGCAGCTCGAGGGCGAGCGGACCTGGATCCAGTCGGTGATCGAAGACCTGGGCCGCGCCGGCGCGCCGGTCGACCTCATCGCCAGGTACTCGGCTCGCCGGGCCGAGGTCGAGGCCGCGCTCTCGCCCGACTGGCGCCGGCCCGCGACCGCCCCGGCGCCTGCGCCGGCGCCGCAGCTTGCGGCGGCGCTCCCCGGCGTGGCCGAGGCCGGAGGCGCGCCGCCGGCGCCACCCGCCCCGCCCGCGGCGCCCTTCTCGCTTCGCGACCTGTTCGCCGAGAACTCGGTCCTGGTGCTGGCGTCCCTCGGCGCCTTCCTCCTTGTCGTCGCCACCGTCCTCTTCGAGCTGTACGGCTCGGTCGGCCTGGGCGGAGAGGCAAGGGTCGGCGCCGTCGCCGCGCTCAACCTCATCTTCGCCGTCGCGGGCTACCTCGCCCGCCGCCGGCCCGGCCTCCAGTCCGTGGGCCACATCTACATCGCGCTCGCCGCCGTCCTGCTCCCGCTCGTCGGCGTCGCGGCGTGGACGTTCCTCGAGCTCGGCCACCGCGGCGTGACCGTGCCCCAGGCGGTCGCCATCACCTCGAGCGCCTGCATGGTCGTCTATGGGGTCCTAGCCAGGCGCCTCGACCTGCGCCCGTATGGCGAGCTGGCTGGCGTCGCGGTCCTGCTCGCGCTGTTCAGCGCCTCCGATTGGATCGGCGGCGACTACTGGACCGCGGCCGGCGTCGCCGCCGGGCCGCTCGTGTACGCGGCGTGGGAGTGGATCTTTCGCGCCCGCGTCTTCGCCGACTTCCGGTGGTTCGGCCACGCCTCGGCCCTGGTCGCGCTGGGAGCCGCCGTGCGTTACCAGCCGGACGGTTGGCTGTGGACCGTGACCCTCGCCGTGCTCGCGCTGTCGTACCTCGCGGCTCAGGCCCTCGCTGTCCGCCGGGAGAGGGCGTGGGCGGGCGAGGCCGCCGCAATCCTCGCGGCGAGCGCAGCGTCTGGACCACTGGGAGTGGGAGGCGGCCACTTCGTCCTGCCCTTCGTCGTCGCCGTCCCCCTGATCGTGCTGAGCCGGCAGCCCGAGCTGTTAGGCCGCTACGGGGAGATGTACCGCCCGCACGTCGCCCACCTGCACCTCGCCGTCGTGTGCGGCCTTGGGCTGGCGACGTGGGCGTACGCCCTCGGCGAGGAGCGCTCGCTGGCGGTGGGGCTGTGGATCGCGTTCGCGCTGTACAGCGCCGACTTTTATGCCGAGGCCTCGGCGCTCACCGGCTACACCCTGCGTGCCGCGCTGGTGCTCGCCCTCGCCGCGACTGGCCGGGCCCTCGACCTCGGGGCATGGACCGCGGCCGTGGCCGCGCTCGGGCTCCTCGCTTATGCGGTGCCCTACACGAGGGAGAGCATGGCCCCGTTGCGCCGCCACGACTCCTTGTTCTTCTACGGCGCGCTGGTCGTGGTGGTCGCGAACCTCGCTGGCTCCGTCGTGGCGACAGGGCACTGGCAGATCGCCGCCGCGCTCGCGATCTCCGCGGTCGGTTTCGGCGCCGCCGCGGAGTTCGGCGCCGTGCGCTACAGCCCGCTCGCCGCCCGAGGACTGTTCTCGCTGGCGTGGTTCGCCGGCGTCGACGCGGCCGGCGCCCAGGGATGGCGTGGTCCGTTCGACGCGGTGCTGGCGCTGGTCTACGTCATGGCCGCCCAGGTCCGCTCGCTGGCGCGGCACCAGGTCGCCAGCGCCTCGCGTCGTTGGTTCGTCCACGGGGGCGCGGCCATCTCGCTGGCGCTGTGCTTCACCGGCTCGCCGGACGAGCTCTGGTGGCGTCTTGCCGCCGCGCTTGCCGTCATCGCGGTGGCCTACTGGTGGCTGGTCCTGACTCGCGACGAGCCCGAGCTGCCCTGGCTGGCATGGTCCAGCGCAGCGGGTGGCGCCGCGAGCGTGGCAATGGCGGTGATTCCAGACAGGTGGCAGGGCGCGGCGGTGGCCGGCGTGGCCGTAGCCCTGACAGGTGGTTGGTACGCGGTCCGCCAGGTGTTGAGCCGGAAGCGGCTGCCCACGGCGGGGTTCATCGTCCTGACCGTGCTGGCGGCCGCCGGCATCGACCTTGCGATGCGCGAGGCCCTGCCCACATGGCCGCAGGCCACGGCGTTCCTGCTCGCGGCGGGACTGCTCGCCGCGTGGTCGCTGCTCGCGTCGGAGGCGCCGCTGCCGGAGTGGCGGCCGTATCAGCGCGCCGCGGCCTCGTTCCTGGGCGTCATCGCCACCCTGATCGCCTGCGGGGTGCTCCAGCTGAACAGCGGGCTCTTCGGCCTCGTCGCCATCGCCCTCGCGGCGGCGCACGCGGAGTGGTCTGTGCGCGGGCGCACCGAGGTCGAGCGGTGGTATGCGGCCGTGATCACGGTCGCGGCAGCGCCGGCTCTCTACCTGTGGCCGTACGCGCACGAGCCCGCGGCGCTCGTGGCGGTCGAGCTCGTCGTCATCGCCGCCCTTGTCGCGGCCACCGCCGTGCGGTCCGGACGGTGGTACGGCGCCTACCCGGCCGTGCTCGCGCTCGTGCCCGCGCTGCGGGTGGCCTTCGTCGCCGCCGGCGTGACCGACGACCGGGTGATCGAGAACGGGTTTGCCGTCCTGGCGTGGGTCGCCGGCTTCGCAGGCCTGGGTCTGAGGACGCGCTTCCCGAACCGCTGGGCGTGGAGCGTCGAGGCGGCGGCGGCGAGCATCGCAGTGGTCACGCTCACCGCGATGGCCGGCAACAACGACCCCGACGCCGCCGGCATCGCTCTGCTCGCCTTCGCGCCGCTGGTCTACACATCGGCGATGCAGGACCGGCTGCGCTGGGCGATTCCGTTCGCGCCCGCCGCCGCCTTCATCGGTGCGGCGATCCTGCTCGCCTCGCGCAGCGCGGACACGATCCTGTACGCGGCCGCCCTCGGCGTCGTCGGCCTGGCGACGTGGGTGCTGGGCCGGGCCGCCTTCGCGTTCCTCGGCCGCCACCCGGTCGTCGACATGCACCGCTACCTCGGCCTCGGCACGCTCGTCGCTGCGGCCGGCTCGGGCTTCTTCTTCCCGACGCGCACGGGGGCGTTCAGCCTGGGCGCTGCGCTCGCGGCCTTCGCTCTCCTGGTCAACGGGTTGGTGTTCTGGCTCGACAGCGACACCTACAAGTTCCGTGCCGGCCGTTACGCGGCGATCGTCGCGACGTGCACGGCCGCGTTCTTCGGCGCTCGCTTCGTCGACATGCGTCCGTGGGAGCTCATCGGCCCAGGCATCGGGCTTGTGCTCGTCGGCATCCTTCTGCGCCAGGACGCCCAGCTGCGGGTCGACATGTGGCTCAGGCGGGCATGCGTTGCGTTCGGCCTCTTGCTGGTGATGGGTTGGGCGGCGGCGCAGACGCTGCAGGGCGACGTGTGGTGGCTGGTCGTGCTCCTGGTGGAGGGCGCCCTGACGGTGGCCATCAGCGTCGGCCTCCGCAGCTCGACCATGCTCGCCGCCGGCGGCCTGGCGCTTGCCTTTGCGTCGCTCCGGGCGATGCTCCTGATCGCAGCGGCGGGCTACCTGTTCATCGCCTTCGCGGCCGTCGCCATCGTGCTGCTGGTCCTGGCCACGGCCCTGGCGCTTGGCCGCGAGCGTTACGCCTCGGGGATGCGGGCGCAGTTCTCGCACTGGGACTGACTCGGGTCGCCAGGCCCATTCCGCACGAGTTGGCCGAAACGTTCGGATCCTCGGCCGGCGAAACGCACGAGATGGCGGAAACGTGCGGAATTCTCTATTCGGAAGGCTCCCTGACTCGCCACCGGACAAATCGCGCGGGCTGGCGCAGCGTGCCCGAGTCGAGGGTCGTGACCGTGACCTCGGCCACGAGCTCGATCCCGGACGGCAGCTCGAGCCAATCGCGCCGGCCGTCCTCGAATGGAGCCCAGATCCGATGCTCGGCTGGAGTCGCATTCAAGGCGATGCTCTGGATCGCCTTGGCATCGGCGCCCGCGATCGGATAGGTGGTGCCGACCAGGTTGGGGCCGTCCGCGAGCACCAGTCGCATCGCCCCGTTCGCCTCGGGAACGAACCCTCTGACGGCGAGCTCCATCGTGGCCGTGCGGCGCACCTTTCGCCACCGCTTGACCTCGGGCTTGGGGTAAGGCTCGTCGAGCTTCGCCACCACGCCCTCGATGCCGCTGATCGAAAGGTCCTCCTCCAGCCACGCCAGAGCAGCGTCCCGATCGCTCGTCTGCGCCATCAGCTGCAGGGATGTGTCGGCGACCTCGTCGACGAGACGCAAGAGTCGCCGGCGCCGCTGTGACAGAGCGCGCCCGCGCAGGTCATCGCCACATCGAAGGACGTCGAAGGCGATGAACGCGACGGGCGACTCGCGACCGAGCGACGCCAGCCGGCCCTGCAGGGCGAGGAAGCTCACCCCGGTCGGTGTGGGCATCACGATCTCGCCGTCGAGCACGGTTCCGCGCGGCAGTCGACCGGCCAGGGCGATGAGCTCGGGGAACCAGCGCCCGAGGTCCTTGTCGTTGCGGCTCCAGAGTGACCCCTTGCCGCTGGCGCTGTTGACCAGGAGTCCTCGATAGCCGTCGAACTTCGGCTCGTAGAGCCAGCCCTCCCCGAGCGGAAGCTCCTTGGTCGCCTGCAGCCGCGCCGGCGCGAACTCCGTCATCGCCGGCCGAGTCTACCGAGCCGCTCTGCCACGATGGATGTCGACGTGGACGCGCTGGAGCCGGCACTCCTTCCGAGCCGCATCCAGATGGCTTTCACGCTCGCCTACCACGTCCTCCTCGTGCCCCTGGGAGTCGCCCTTCCCTCGCTGACCCTGCTCATGGAAGGCATCGGCATCTATCGCAAGGACCCGGTCGCGCTCAAGATCGCGCGTCGCTGGTCGGTGGTGATGGCGGTGCAGTTCGCGGTCGGCGCGGTCACCGGCACCATCCTCTCCTTCGAGTTCGGCATCCTCTGGCCGCGCCTCATGGGCCGCTTCGGTGCCGCGATGGGTCTGGGCTTTGCGATCGAGGGCTGGGCCTTCTTCCTCGAGGCGATCTTCATCGGCATCTATCTCTACGGCTGGAACCGTCTCCGGCCGCGGACGCACTTCCTGCTCGGGCTCGTGCTTCCGCCGGCGGGACTGCTCGGAGCCTTCGGCGTCCTCGCCTCGAACTCCTTCATGAACACGCCCGGCGGCGTGACGCTGGGTGCAAACGGCCAGGTCACCGACGTCGACGTCATGGGCGCGCTTTTCACCCGCGCGCTCGGCCACGAGTTCTGGCACTTCCTCGTCGCGCTCTACCTGACCGCCGGATTCATGGTCGCGTCCGTCTACGCCGTGGCCTGGTTGCGCGGCCGGCGCGACCACTACCAGCGCCTCGCGTTCGCCGTGCCCTTCACGGTGGCCGCCCTGCTGACGCCCTGGCAGCTGCTCATCGGCGACCTCGCCGCCCGGGCCATGGCCGAAGACCAGCCGCAGAAGTTCGCGGCCATGGAGATCACGTGGCAGACGAGGGACCACAACCCCGAGGTCGTCCTCGGTCTGATCGACGACCAGGGGGAGATCCACCTCGGCCTCTCGATCCCCGCCCTCGACTCGATCCTCGTCGGCTACTCGCCTAACACCACCGTCCGCGGCCTCTCCGCGTTTCCAGCCGACGCGCGCCCGACCACCGTGGAGGCGAACATCACCCACCTCGCCTTCGACACCATGGTCGGCCTCGGCAGCGTCGGCGCCGCGCTGTCGGTCTGGTACCTGTGGGTGATCTGGCGTCGCCGCCGGCTGCCGGATTCGAGCTGGTTCTACCGCCTCGCCGCCCTCGCGGGGGTAGGCGCGTACGTGTGCGTAGAGGCGGGGTGGATCACGACCGAGGTCGGGCGGCAGCCGTGGATCGTCTACGACACGATGCGCGTCTCGGAGGCGGTGACCGACGCTCCCGCATCGTTCGTGTGGTCGATGCTGGCCGCGCTCGTCGTCGTCTACGGCGTCATCGCCTACTTCTTCATCACGCTTCTGCTGCGGCTGAGCGCGCGCTGGAAGCGAGAAGACCTGCGCGAGGAGGCGCCGGAGGTGGGCGTGCCGTATGGCCCGCGGTCGGGGAAGTTCGAGACCGGTGCCTGACCTCATCGCCTTCGTCCTTCTCCTCGCGATCACGGCCTACAGCACCGCCGGCGGTGTCGACTTCGGAGCCGGGATCTGGGACCTGATGGCGGGCAACAGCCCACGCGGCCGCGAGGCGCGCGCCCTGATCGACCACGCGATGGCGCCTGTGTGGGAGGTGAACAACGTCTGGCTCGTGCTGGCGATCGTGCTCACATGGACCGGCTTTCCGATCCTCTTCCAGCAGGTCTTCAGCTCTCTCTACCCACTCTTCACGTTCGCCCTGCTGGGACTTGTCCTGCGCGGCGCCTTCTTCGCCTTCCGCCACGTCGCCGAGGAGCCGCGCGCGCATCGCATCGCGGACGTCGTCTTCGGCCTCTCGTCGCTGCTGACGCCGTTCTTCTTCGCGGCCTCGCTGGGCGCGATCGCGTCCGGGCACCTCGTGCCGTTCAGCCCGATGTCGGTTGCGTTTGGCCTCGTCTCGCTGGCGGCGACGGCGTTCAGCGGGGCGTCGTTTCTGGTCGGCGACGCCCGCCGCTACGGCGCGCCAGAGCTGGTGGTCCACTTCCAGCGCCGCACCGTGGTCGCGGCGGCGGCTCTGATCGCCGTCGGCACCTTCGCCCTGGGCGTGATCTGGTGGCAAGCGCCCGACCTTTTGCGCTCGATGCTTGCCGGCAAGGGACTGCCTTTCGCGCTGGCCACGATGATCCTCACGCCGCTGGCGACGTTCCTGATCTGGCGCGGGATCTTTCGCTGGTACCGCGTCCTCACGGTGGCCGCCGTGGGATCGATGGTCTTCGCCTGGGCGTTCGCGCAGTCGCCGTACCTGGTCCCCGGCCAGCTGACGATCAGCCAGGCGATCGCGCCCCCGCCGACGCAGGTGCTGCTGCTGGTCGTCGCCGCGGTGGTCGTCCTGGTGATCGGACCGGCGATGGGCCTTCTCTACTACCTCGACCAGCGCAGCGCCCTGGAGTCGCCGGAAAGCTAGACGAGGCTCGCGAACTCCTCCTCGTCCAGGTCGATCCTCCCGGCCGCGAGGTTCTCCTTGAGGTGCTCCAAAGACAGCGTGCCGGGGATGGGCAGCACGACCGGCGAGCGTTTCAGCAGCCAGGCCAGCATCACCTGCCGCGACGTCGCGCGGTGACGCCTTCCCAGCCGCGCCATCGCGGGCGAGCGCTCGCCACGGAGGGGGAAGAAGGGCACGAACACGATCCCCTCGCGCTCGCAGTAGTCGATGACGTCGTCGTATTTGCGCTCGGACAGGTTGTAGTGGTTCTGCACCGCCACGATGGGCAGGACCTTGCGCGCGCGCTCGATCTGCTCGACCCTGACCTCGGAGACCCCGACGTGCCGGATCGTGCCCCGGTCGACGTGCTCCTTGATCACTCCGAGGCTGGTCTCAATCGGCGTCTCCGGGTCGACGCGGTGCAGGTAGTAGAGGTGGATGACGTCGGTCCGCAGGCGGCGGAGGCTCTCCTCGATCTCGGCGCGCAGCACCTCCGGGCGGCCGCGGCCGGCGCCGCCGAACCCTCCCTTCGTGGCCACGATGCACGTGTCCGGCAGCGGATGCAGAGCCGCGCCGATCGTCTCCTCGCTCTGGCCGCCGGCGTACAGGTGCGCCGTGTCGATCATCTGCACACCGGCCGCGACCGCCTCCCTGATGAGCTCCACGTTGGCCGGCGCCTTTGTGAGCCGGTTGGTCCCGAGCCCGACCCGTTTGGTGATCTCGAACTCGCCGATTTTCACGATGGTGCAACCATCATCGCGTGAAGGCCGTCGTCTTCGAGAGCTATGGGCCGGCCGAGCTGCTACACGTCGCGGACGTGCCGCGCCCGGAGCCGCTGGACGACGAGATTCTGGTCAGGGTCCGCGCGGTCGCGGTCACGCGCGCGGACGTGGCGACCCGGGACGCCAACCGCAACGGGGGACCTGCCGTCATGGTCATCAGCCGCCTGGTCTCGGGGGTTCGCGGCCCGCGACAGCCCATCCTCGGCAGCGAGTTCGCGGGCGAGGTGGCAAAGGTCGGAGCGGCGGTCAAGGAGTTCCAGGTCGGAAACACAATCTTCGGTTCGACGGGCTTTCGATTCGGCGCTTACGCCGAGTTTGTCCGCGTGCGCGAGAGCGCGCGCATCGCGCCCATGCCCGCGCGGCTGTCCTTCGAGCAGGCGGCCTCGATCACCGACGGCGGACTCAACGCGCTGTGGTGCCTCCGTCTCGCCAAGCCGCGCTCGGGGCAGTCGATCCTGGTCTACGGCGCATCGGGCGCGATCGGGACGGCGGGCGTCCAGCTCGCGAAGCACCTCGGCTACCACGTCACCGGGGTCACGAGCACGAAGAACGTCGACCTCGTCCGCGCACTCGGCGCGGAGACCGTCATCGATTACACACGCGATGACTTCACGAAGAACGGCCGGGCGTACGACGTCATCTTCGACGCGGTCGGCAAGCAATCGTTTGCGAGGTGCGAGCAATCGCTGAAGCCGGGCGGCAGATACCTGGCCACCGACGGCTTCTCCAACCTCATGCGCGCGGTGTGGAACTCGCGCTTCGGCGACAAGAAGGTGATCTTTTCCATCCCGCCCCGCTACACGAAGCAGGACGTGTACTTTCTCAAGGGCCTGGTCGAGTCAGGAGAGTTCAAGCCCGTCGTCGACCGTTCCTATCCACTGGACGATGTGGTGGAGGCCAGCCGGTATGTGGAGACCGAGCAGAAGGTCGGCAACGTCATCCTCACGCTGTGGATCCGGCCTGGGTTATGGTGTTGACCGTGCGCGAGGGGCCTGAGATCGGCTTCGACGACACCGTGCTCAGGCAGGTGCAGTCCGAGGTCAGCAGCATCAAGGCCGAGTACCGCGACCGCCTCTCGGAGGAGTTGATCGACCAGGCCGCGGGCGAGTCTCTGCGGCGCCTGGCGGGATCGCGGGTGACCCAGTTCGTGCCCCTCTTCGTCGGCCGCTTCACGCGGCAGCGAATCAAGGAGTTGCTAGGCTCTGGAGAGTTGCCTGGCGACTAGCAGTCGCAGCAACCCAGGCCCGAGCGCCAGCACCGACAACCACAACGTGACCCAGAGCGCCGCCGAGGCGAGCAGCTCGACGTTGGTCACGTCACCGGCCAGCGGTCGCACGAAGATCAGGCGCGAGCGATCGAGCCACGGCAGCAAGCCGGGGATCGCCCTCCCGTCGAGCCAGTAGTAGAGGACGTCCTCGACGCCGCCGAAGGCGAACGTGTACAGGGCACCCTGGTACCACAACGCCCACCAGCCCGAATCGAGGAGCAGGATCGCGCCGACCGCCATCATGCCGACGAGGATCGCGATGTGGCCCGTCTGGTACTCGGGATCGAACGCCGAAAGGCCGTGAGCCTCGAAGATGCGCTGCCACAGCAGAATGTCGCTCAGCGCGTAGAAGCCGAGCGCAAGGATCAGAGCGAGGAGTGTTCGCCGCCTAACGGTTGTGAGCGGCATGGTGGCGATCTCGCTGGACGGGCGTGGCCGAGGGCACCGGCGCGTTGGGCACTAGCTGCGCGGTCTGCGGTGGCAGCTGCGCCTCCGCGACGCCGGGCGCCGTCTCCGCCTCCGAAGGCGACGCCCCGACTCCCGGCGGCCGGTAGAGAAACTCCTGCAGCCCTTCCCGGACCAGCTGGCCGGTGCCGATGGCGAGGGCGAGGGCGACGCAGGCCACGGTCACGCCGTCCATCAGCTGCTTGGCGCGGTGACGCCGCGCCGGCCGGTCAGTCACGGACGGGCTGCTGCACGAACGCCGCGGCGCCCCTCTCCGCCAGCTCGCGCGCCAGCGGGACGAAACCGGAGGCGAAGACCGTGAGCATGACCGCCGCGGCCACGGCGCGCAGCGCGCGGTGGCGATCGGCCCGACGAGCAGAGTCCCACCAGCGACGCACCGGAGGCACGCGCATCAGCGCGAGCGGCGCGCTGACCGCCAGCGCGTCGAGAAAGATCGAGGTCAGGCCGAACAGCAGAAAGAGGTGGACCAGGATCATCGCCCACACCGCGTAGGTGAGCCGTTGAACCGACTTCCAGTGCCGGCCGAGCCACTGCTGCGCGGGCCGGTTGGCGGTGATCACGAGGGGCACGAGGAGCAGCGTCGAGAGCGTGCCCGCGACCAGGAAGCTGTGGCCGCCCACTCGCGTCAGCGGCGTGCCCGGGAACGTGTCGCCCGTGGTCGTGGCCGCCAGCGTGATGTCCAGCGCCGCGGTCGCGAACATCGCGATCCCGTAGTCGCGGCGGAGGATCAGGTGCCAGCGCCACCCCGTGATGGTGCGGAGGGGCGTGACCGTCAGCATCAGAACGAAGATGAGAAACGTCGAGGTGCCGAGAACATCGGCGACCGAGGCGGAGATGTTCGCCACTGCGCCAGGGCGGCCCAGGATCGCGGAGCCCACCTCGGGCGCCATGAGCACGAAAGGGATGAGCAGCAGCGCCCGCAAGAACCACACGCCAATCGCCCCGTATCCGCGGTCCGCCAGATCTGCGACCATGCCGCGAGCCCCTGTGCACCATCCTGTGCGCCGAGGCTCAAAACTGACTTGGAATGGAGTGTGAGTGACGTCCCAGCGATGCTGGAGCCAGCTCCCAGGCTTGCGCGCGATACTCGCCCGGTGAGTCAGCTCGAGGGCCTGCTCGCGGCCACGATCTCGCGGCGGCGCATGATCGTTGCGGGACTTGGGGCGGTCTACGCCGCGGTGGGCGCGGCGTGCGGTGGCGGGACGCAGACGGGCGCGACCACCTCAGCGTCGCCATCGTCCACATCAAGCGCCACCTCGGTCCCATTGCCCGCGTGCGTCGTCACGCCGTCGGAGACCGAAGGTCCCTACTTCGTCGACGAGCGCCTCAACCGCTCCGACATTCGTGACGACCGGACCGGCGTGCCGCTGGCCATGACCTTCAGCGTGGCCAGGGTTGGCGCCTCGTGCACCGCGCTTCCGGGTGCGCAGGTCGACGTCTGGCACTGCGACGCGCTCGGCGTCTATTCGGACGTGAGCGCCCAGAGCAGCGTGGGCAAGAAGTTTCTCCGCGGCTACCAGGTCACGGACGCGAGCGGCAAGGTGACGTTCACGACGGTCTACCCAGGCTGGTATCGCGGGCGCGCGGTGCACATCCATTTCAAGGTCCGACACCAGGGAACCGAGTTCACCTCGCAGATCTTCTTCGACGACGCGGTCTCGGACGAGGTCTTCCAGAAGTCGCCTTACAGCTCGCGCGGCGTCCGGGACATGCGCAACGCCAACGACATGGTCTACACGTCCAACAACAACAGCGGCGCGTCGCTGCTGGCGAACGTGTCGAAGTCCGGCAGCGGCTACGCGGCGAGCTTCGGTCCGCCGGCCGTCCACCGTGACCGTCGCGTGCGACGCCAGAGCGTCCACGTGCGAGGGCGCCTGCCAGTCCGCACCTGTCTCGAAGCCATACGGGTCGCCGAACGCGATGTGCACGCCCGGGAACTTCTCGTCCTGCAGGAAGTTGCCGATGATGCGAGTGAGGCCGACGTTAGTGCCGATCGCGAACTCGCCGGCGCGGTTGGAGTTGGGGTGCTGGCCCAGGTACTCGCGGAACTCCGACTCCAGCTGCGCGTTGGAGGTCTCGAGCGACGCCACGCGGCCGGCGCGGATGACGATTCGGAGCGGCGGCGACAGCATGCCGTACCGCTCCGTGAACCAGTCGCCCAGCTCTTCGGCGGCGAGCACCCCGTCGACAGAGGCCGGGCACGTGAACGTCTCGCCCTCGGGCAGGTTCCCCCACCGGCCCTGCTCCCAGAAGCGTCCGTCGGAGGGCGTCCACTTCAGCGACGGCGAGAAAGTCGCCACCAGGTCGGTGCCGAGCGACGTCTGGACCGCGATCGTCCTCGCCTGGCGCGCGACGTCGAACACCTTGTGGGTCATCTTGTAGATGGCGTCATAGTCCCCGGCCATGCCGTCGGTCATGACCTCGTCGTTGATGCCGATCATGTGCCCGTGCCTGGCCCGCAGCTCGTCCGCGAGCAGGTGCAGCATCGGCTGCCGGAAACCGAGCTCGCCGCGCATCCCGGTGCCGATGTAGAACGACGCTGTCGGCCGGTAGCGAATCACCTCCTCGCCGAGCTCCTTGGGAAACGTCGTCGCCGGCCGCTGGAGGTGTTCCTCGATCGTCCACGCCTTCACGGTCGCTCCCGTGCTCTTCGCCTCTTCCTCGATCGCCTCCGCGATCTCGGTCCTCGCTTGGTCGCGAATGATGAAGACGCGGTCGCGCTCGCCGATGTTGAGACACGCGCGCACAGCGTTGCGCGCGCCGGCGGCGAAGTCCTCCCGCATCCCGAATAGAAGGTTAGGGCGCGGGGCTAGGCAGGGTAGTCGGACGCGCAGACGGTGCCCGACGCGGGCATGCTCAGCCGGAGGAGATAGGCGTCGACCGCCACGCGCACGCACCCGCTCCTGGGGTACGACAGGGTCCCGTAGCCGTCACGGGTGAGCAGCACTGAGCCGGGGAGCTGCCGGTTCACCCCCTTCGCCCCGGCGTAGGACCAACCCGGGTCGTGGGTGGCCCCAACGAGCAGGATCGGCGGCACGCCGCCGGCGCTCTGCGGCTGCGCCCTCGGTCCTGGCTGCGCCGGCCAGTACGCGCATTGAAGCGCCACGTACTGGAAGGCCGGGCCGAAGGTGGGGGAGGCCGCGGCCATCGCCGGACCGAGCTGGTCGTAGGCGCTCACGTCCTTGGGCGCGGGCTGGTCGAGGCACGTGACCGCGGCCACGGCGTCGCCGTTGAACGAGTAGGAGCCGTCCGGCTGGCGGCCGTAATACTCGTCGGCCATCGCCAGCAGCGCCTTGCCATCGCCCCCTGCCGCCTCGCTCAAGGCCGCGTCGAGCCGGCGCCAGTTGTCGGGCTCGAGCCCGAGCAGCACCGCCGAGATCGCGAGGCGATGGCTCAGCGTGCGTGACCCGACGGTCATCGGCGCCTCGTCGACGCGTCGCAAGAGCGCGTTCAGCTTCGCCGCCGGGTCGCTGCCGAGCTCGCACCCGGCGAAATCGCGGCAGTCGGCGAGGAACGCCTGCAGGCTCTCCTCGTAGCCCGCGGCGCGCCGCAGCCAGGCGTCCGTCGCGCTGAGCGAGGGGTCATAGACGCCGTCGAGCACCATCGCCCGGAGGTGCGAGGGAAAGAGGCGCGCGTAAATCTCGCCCAGGAGCGTGCCGTAGCCGAACGCCATGATTGTCAGCTGCGAGTCGCCCAGCGACCTGCGGATCGCGTCGAGGTCGCGCGCCGCGCTGGCGGTGTCGACGAACGGCAGGATGCGCCCGCTCGTCTGCTCGCATGCCTGGGCGTGGGCGATCGCCGATTCGATGAAGAGCTGCTTCTCACGCGCGTCGTCCAGGACGGTGTCGACCTGGTTGATCGCGTCGGTCTCGGGGCCTGTGAGGCAGCGCACCGGCGCGCTGCGGCCAGTGCCGCGCACGTCGAACCCGATGAGGTCGAGACGAGAGTTGAACTTGTCGTAGAGCACGGAGTTGTCGCGCAGGTAGTCGATCCCGGACACGACCGGCAGGCCAAGGCTCAGCGCCAGCGCGCCGATGCGGTGCGAGGCGTCGGTCGCCGGCTTGCGGACCGCCGCGATCGTGATCGAACCCGCGCCGGGGTTCGTATAGTCCAGCGGCACGCTGACGTCGGCGCACTGGAAGCTGCCGCCGCAGGCGCGCCATCCGGCCGGGATGGGGGAGACGAAGTAGTGCTGCACGGCGATGAACGCGCCGGCGGCCGCAAGCAGCAGGAGGACGATCAGCGCCGCCGCAACCAGGCGCCCTCCGCGGGTCGTGGGCTCCAGGACGATCGGCGTGCGCCTTGCCGGCGCACGCTTCGTGGGCGCCGACTCGACCTCTGCCAGCGTCGCCATGGTGCGCGAGAGCAGCCGCGGGTCGGGAAAGTCGGGCCCGGGGTCAAAAGCGGCGTCGAGGCTGCGGCGCAGGGACTCTTCAGCCATCGGCCTTGGCCTCCGCTGCGGTCACGGCCGGGCGCAGGCGCTTGAGCGCCCGGTTGATCCTCGTCTTCACGCCGGCCACCGAGACGTCGAGCGCGAGCGCGACGTCGGTGAGAGGCATGTCGAGGTGGAAGTGCAGAAGGATCGCGACGCGCTGGTCGAACGGCAGCGTCTGCAGCGCCTGGCGCAGGTCCTCGCCCTCGAGCCACGCCGCCGTCGCATCGAGCGCCGCGGTCGTTGCGATCTCGGGCAGGCGGATCACCTGCCACCACCTTCCCCGGCGGACCTCGCGGCACTGGTTCGCGACGATGCCGAGGAACCACGGCTGGAACCTGGCCCCGGGGCGCAGGTTGCCGATCCTGCGCCAGGCCCGGAGCGCCGACTCCTGAAACGCGTCTTCCGCCAGGGCGGTGTCGCGCAGCATGGCAAACGCAAGGCGGGACGCTGGGCGGACCGCCGGTCCGAGAAGGCGCTCGAACGCGTACTGGTCACCGGTTTTGGCGCGCGCGATGAGGGCAGCCTCATCGTCGCCCAGCATTACCTACACACCGCTCCACACCTGTTCTACGGGCCCACCACGATCAAGGGTGTCACCCGGCGGGTGCGGTGTCACAATCAGGGAAGATCGACATGGGCCATCTCGAGGAGAGGGACCTGCGCAGCCTGGAGCGGCAGAGCATGTACTCGATCTTCGCGCCGCTGCCCGGCGACGACGGACTGTCGCGCGAGCTCGAGCTCGACGACAGGGCCAACCCGACGCGCGCGGGCGAGCTTGCGGTGTGGGGCTTCATCCGCCGCCGTCTGCGCCGCAGGCGACCCGTGTCCGACGAGCAGTGGGTGCCCGCGATGTTCCTGTTCGTGCGCCGCTTCCGGTAGCCGAGAGCGGACGCCCGCTTAGTCCCGGCCTGCCGTCAGGGCCTCCGTCAACTTTTCTGCGAGCTGAGCAGGAGGTGTCTTGACCTTCTGCAGCCAGGCCAGCGCCCCCAGGAGGAACACACGGTCGACCTCGCCGTTCGATGAGGCGGGAAAGTCGCTGAGTATGAACACCGGCAGCGAGCGTGTGCGTTCGTCCAGTCGCACTCTGTGCAGCACCTCGTCGCCGCTCATGTCCGGGAGCTCCCAGTCGAGGACGACGATGTCCGGCAATTCGGACTCCACCGCCCGGAACAGGCCGGCGCCGTCGACCTCGACCCGGACCCGAAAGCCGAACGCCTCGAGGCCCGCGCGGTAAGTCTCGGAGGTGCCGGCATCGTCCTCAACGAGCAGGACTGCCCACCGGCCGCCGCGGCCCCCACCTCGCTCCGGACCGATCGCATCTAGCACGATCGCTGCGCGACTCCCCCCATTCTTCGCCCCTTCCGCCAGCCTGGCTTCCTTCTCGAGAGGCCATATGCAATTACTCCGCAGTATCGCCTTATCACCTTACCATTAGGGCTATATCTCTGCAAGAGGTGCGCATAAACTATTGGAAGAAGGTCAGTGTGGGAGGAATAGACTGGCGGACTTACCAGATGGCGCGCGGATCCGATCAGCCGATCTATTCGATCGGCGCGGTGGCCAGGGTGCTGGGTGTGCCGGCTTCCACGCTCCGCGCCTGGGAGGAGCGCTACGCGCTGATCACGCCCACCCGGAGCGAAGGTGCCCACCGGTTGTACTCCCGCGGCCAGGTGGAGAAGCTCCGTTTCATCAAGTCGCGGATCGAGTCAGGCGTCAGCGCCGCCGACGCGCACCGGCTGCTCGCCGATCAGCTGCGCGAGGGCCACGTTCCGGCCCAGCCCACCGCCAGCTTCATCGGCGGCCGTCCATTGATCCTGATCGCCGAGCGAGACAGCTACGCCGCCGACCTCGCGGAGTACTTCCTCCGCACCGAGGGCTGGGACGTGGTGATCGCGCTCGATGCGACGCAGGCCAAGCTGCACATCGAGGAACGGTCTCCGGACGTGGTGCTTCTCGATCTGCTGCTCTCCGGCGGGGCCGGATTCAGGCTGCTCCATGAGTTCACCGAGAAGCACACGGCGCAGGTCGTCGCTGTCTCCTCGCTCGACAGCGCCGGCGAGGCGATGGCCGCCGGTGCGGCGGCGTTCCTGCGCAAGCCGCTCGACCCGCTGACGCTTCTGTCCACCATCCACGACCTGCTGGGCTCGAGCGCGCTCGTCGAGCGGCCGCCGGAGCGCCGCGTCGAGCGTTGAACGACCGCATCCCCACCGGCACCGCGCGCCTGGACGAAATCCTGAACGGCGGCCTGCTCAAGCACGCCATCAACCTCATCGTCGGCGTGCCCGGCAGCGGCAAGACGATCCTCAGCCAGCAGGTCGCCTTCCGCAACGCCACCGCGGAGAGACCTTCGCTCTATCTCTCGACGCTGTCGGAGCCCCTCGACAAGATCCTCCGGTACGGCGAGGGCTTGAGCTTCTTCGACCCGCACGCGGTACGCGATGGGCGCGTGGTCTACGAGGACATCGGCCAGCCGCTCGGGGAAGGCAGCCTGGGCGAGGTCCTAAACGCCGTCGACCAACTGCTGAGGCGAGTCCGGCCAGGCATCGTCGTCATCGACAGCTTTCGCGCCTTCCAATCGATCGCGGGCGACATCAGCGTGTTCCGCCAGTTCCTCTACGGTCTGCTCCGGCGCCTGTCGGCGACGGCGGCGACGTCGATCTGGAACGCACCCTACACGCGCTCCCAGGCCATCGAAGAGGCCGAGTCGGCGGTGGCGGACTCGGTCCTCTCGCTCGACGTCAGGCAGATGGCGGAGCGGGAGGTCCGTGTCCTCCAGGTGCTGAAGCTGCGGGGCAGCCAGTATCGGTCGGGCGAGCACAGCTACCGCATCTCGGATGATGGGTTCGTGGTCTTTCCGCGTTTGGCGGAGGAGCAGATCGAAACGCCCTACCAGCTCAGGACTGAGCAATCGGCGACCGGGATCGCCGCCCTGGACGCTCTCCTTGGAGCCGGTGGTTACTGGGCGGGGTCCACGACCCTGATCACGGGACCCTCGGGTATCGGCAAAACGCTGATGGGCCTCCACTTTCTCTTTCATGGCGCCAAGATCGGGGAGCCGGGGGTCCTGGCCACGTTCCACGAGAACGAGACGCAGCTCGGCCGGATCGTCAAGAGCTTCGGATGGTCGACCGACAACCCAGACGTGCACGTGATGGCCCGCGGCGTCGTCGGCATGAACGTCGACGAGTGGGTGTACGAGCTCATCGAACTGGCCGATCGTGTGGGCGCCAGGCGCATCGTCATCGACAGCCTGCCCGACGTCGAGATCGCAGCCGGCGACCCGATCAGATTCCGGGAGTGGATCTTCTCGCTGACCCAGCGCTTCACGCGCGCGGGTGTAAGCCTGATGCTGATCATTGAGGTGCCGGAGCTGTTCCAGGTCGAGCGCATCTCCGAGCAGGGCATCTCGCATCTGGCGGACAACGTCATCCTCCTCCAGTACGTGCAGGAGGGAGCGGAGCTGGCGAGGGCGCTGACCCTGTTGAAGACCCGCGCCCAGGAGCATCGCCCCGTGGTGCACCGCTACGAGATCACCGACCACGGTTTCGTCCTCGGCGACGTGCTGACGGTGCGGCGCTAGGCTTCTCGCGCCCGTGGACGCGATCGACCAGGTGCTGATGAACTCAAGGCTGCACTACCTCGGCATGGCCGCGCGCACGATCCAACCCGTGATGCGCCTCGCGATCCTCACCTGCATGGACGCGCGCATCGACACGGCAGGGCTGCTCGGCCTGCGACCGGGCGACGCGCACGTGCTTCGCAACGCGGGCGGCCGCGCGACCGACGACGCCGTCGCGGCCCTCGCCATCTCGCAGGCGGTGCTCGGCACGCGCGAGGTCATGGTCCTGCACCACACCGAGTGCGCCATGGGGCGCATGAAGGCGACCGAGATGGCGGCCCGCATCGAGGCCGCGACCGGCCATGCGTTCCACGAGAAGCTCGAAACGTTTGCCGACCCGATCGAGGCCGTGGTCGAGGACGTCGAGCGCCTCAAGCGCTCGCCCCACCTCGCGCACCGGGAGAAGATCCGCGGGTTCATGTACGACCTCGAGAAAAACGCCATCAACGAGGTGTTGGCTAGGGCGACAGGCTCGGGTGGCGGGCCTTGATCTCCTCCCATGTGAGTCCGGAGTAGAGCTCCTCTAGCCGGCGCCGGACGCGGCACCGCGTGCACACGGTGGCAGGCTTCCGCGCCCAGCGGCCACAGCCGTTGGCGCACGGCTGCAGGTGGTGATGACAGGCGATGCACAGCACCATGAGGTTCTCGTCCGAGTCGTCGCCGCCCTGGAGCAGGCCGAGGCGGTGGTGGACGTCGAGCTGCCGCTGTGCGCCGTCGACGCCGCAGATCTCGCAGCGACCGCCCCTCTCGGCGACGAGTCGCTTCCGGCGGGACGCGGTCAGGGCGAGCGCGCCGGTGCGCCTGTTGTTCGCGGCTCGCATCCGCTCCCGCAGGGTGCGCTCGCTGAGCAGTGGGGCGAAGGCGCCGGGCCGGTCACCCGCGCAGGCGGCGCAAAGGGCGACGAGGTTGGCCGAGGCGGCAGGGCCGGTCTCGTCGAGACGGAAGAGGTAGAGTGCCCAGGGCCACGCCAGGCCGCAGCCCTCGCAGGCCTCCCGACATCGGCGCAGCACGACGGCCCGGGCCCCGCCGCCCACCACCAGGCGATCCCCAACCGAACGCACGTTCGGCTACGAGTCTAAAGCAAGGTTGCGGCGCACGAGCGCGACGATCGAGGCGGGGGATTCGAGGATGTCGGCGGCGGTAAATCGGAGGAGGCGGTAGCCCGCGTCGACCAGGCGGTTTTGACGGCGGTCGTCATAGGCGAGGCGGTCGCGATGCGTACCGCCGTCGTATTCGATTATCAGTCGAGGGCCTGCGTAGTAGAGGTCCGCTCGGCCCAGAAACGTGTCCTCGTTACCGAGCGAAACCTGGACCCGGGGGCGTGGTAGTCCCGCCAACACGAGGACCAGACGCAGCCTCGTCTCCATAGGGCTTTCGGCCTTTGGCTCGGCAAGGTCGATAGCTCGCCTGAGCTTAGCTACCCCTCGATGCCTCGGATGCACATCAGCCCAAGCCCGAACCTGCTCGAGCCTCAGCAACCGCTTGTGCAGGGCTGCGTCGAGTGCGACAACTCCTTCGACCGTCGTCAGCCGAGACACAAGATCGACGACGGTGCGCAACGGGGATGTCACGCGCAGGCCTTTGCGCATGACGATGTCCTCGGAAGGCACTACGTTTCTGCGAATCGTCAGCCCGGCGAAGCGCGATGTGCCTCTGATCGTTACCTCGATCGGGCTGCACGGCGGATAGTCGAGGCCGTGAAGAAAGGCAGCTGAACGCCCAGAGAGCACCGCCCCGTCTGGGAGGCGGCGCAGGGCCGCAGTAAGCCTCACCATCGGCGCGTCGGCGATTGCCGAAGACGCGTAATACCCACCCCCCAGTCTTCTCCACTGGGCTCCGACCAGGTGGTGCTTCGTGAGCCCGTGCTCTCTCGCTTCGTTCAGGTTGAAAGGACGATTGGCGAGATCGGCGGGTATTCGCGCAGCGCGGGGCACGGGACGTAGGCTGCCCGGCCAGCCAACGTCCGCACAACCCTGGCTGTTAACGAATTCGCCAGCAGTGGGCTTACATCCGGCCTTGTAGGCCTACTGACGGCGAATTCGATGGAAAGCGGCGGCCGTCTATTTGACCGAGCGAACCTTGCCGTGCCCGTCCACGTAGACGGTGAACACCTGGCTGTGCTCGCCCTGGGTCTGACCCGTCAGCTCCGCCCAGGCGGCGCCGAGGTCGCGATGCTCGTTCCACGCCGCCACCAGATCGCCGCGCCTCACGTCCCTGGACGTCCCCGGC
>VBEK01000144.1 GCA_005889135.1 Chloroflexota bacterium | reverse complement strand
CCGAGCACGCCGACGAGATCTCGGTCGGGGCGGCGGAAGAAGCGCGCCGCCGCGCTCAGGAGAAGCTCGCCGGGACGCTCACCGCGGCGGAAGAGACCGAGTTCCAGAACGCGCTGGCCATGGCGGAAGCTCGGTTGAGGCTGGCCCGCGCCCGCCGCGGGTAATAGGCTGAGGCCCTGATGGCAGGGCGAGACCGGGCGCTGCGGATCACGGGCGGGGCCCAGCTCGTGGGGGACATCTGCGTGAGCGGCTCCAAGAACGCCGCCCTGCCGGAGATGGCGGCGGCGGTGCTCACCCCCGGCCCTGTGACCCTGCACAACGTCCCCCGGGTGACGGACACGGCGCTCATGGCGGACATCTTCGCCCTGCTCGGCGGCGAGGCGAAAGGCAAGGGCACGGTCGTCCTCGACGCGGGCGGCCTGACCGGCACCGACGTGCCGGACGAGCTGGGGCGAAGAATGCGGGCCACGATCGTGCTCCTCGGCGCCCTTCTCGCGAGGTTCGGCCACGCCCGTGTGCCCCGTCCCGGTGGCGACGACATCGGCGCGCGGAGGGTCGAGCAGCACTTGCGTGGGCTGCGCCAGATGGGCGCGCACGTCAACGAGACGGCGACCGAGATCGTGGCCACCGCCGAGCGGCTGCGAGGCGACCGGATCGTCTTCGACCTGCCGACGGTCACCGGAACCGAGAACATCCTGCTCGCGGCAGTCACCGCCGAAGGCAGGACCGAGATCTTCAACGCAGCGCGCGAGCCGCACGTGCAGGACCTCTGCCGGCTCCTCGTCAAGATGGGCGCGCGCATCGAAGGCGTCGGCACCGAGCGGCTGATCGTCGAAGGCGTGGGGGAGCTCGTGGGCGCCGAGCACACCGTCATCGCCGACTATCTCGAGGCCGGCACCTATGCGATCGCGGTCGCCGCCGCGGGCGGCGAGCTGCGCATCGAGTGCACGCGGCCGGAGGACCTGCAGCTGCTGCTCCTCAAGCTCGAGCAGGCGGGCGCCCACGTGCAGACGGGTGACGACTGGTTCCGCGTCGGCCGAGAGCCGAAGACGCCGGTGCGGCCGATCGACATGTCGACCTGGACCTTTCCGGGCTTTCCGACCGACCTGCAGGCCCAGTACATGGCGCTCATGACCCAGGCCGACGGCGAGAGCGTGATCTCCGAGTACGTGCACGAGAACCGCTTCCAGCACGTGCGCGAGCTGGTCAAGATGGGCGCGGGCGTCACCGTCGAAGGACGCCTGCACGCGATCGTGCACGGGCCGGCGCGTCTGCGCGGAACCGAGCTCGCGATTCCCGACATCCGGTCCGGGGCCGCGCTCGTCATCGCCGCCCTCTGCGCCGAGGGTGAGAGCCTGCTGCGCAACGCGTGGCACGTCGAGCGAGGCTACGAGGACATGGTGGGCAAGCTGTCCTCGGTGGGCGCGCGCGTCAAGACCGTCAGCGTCGATCCGGAGTCCGGTTCCGGTCACCGCACCTACGAGTAAGGTGTCGCTCCTCTCGCGCAAGATCGGCATCGACCTGGGCAGCTCGACCGTGCGCATCTACGTCAAGGGCGAGGGGATCGTGGTCAACGAGCCGTCCGGCGTGGCGACGCTGCCGCGCCTGATCGGCAAGGCCGGCGGCAGGCCCCGTCTCTTCCGCCCGGACGTCGTCGTCTCGGTGCGGTCGGGGGTGACGTCCCGAGAGCGCCGCGAGATGACCGAGGTCGCGATGTCGGCCGGCGCGCGGCAGGTCTGGCTGATCGACGAGCCGCTCGCGGCGGCGATGGGCGCCGGGCTGCCCATCGGCGAGGTCCGCGCCAGCGCGATCTGCGAGCTGGGCGCGGCGACCACCGAAGTCGCCGTCATCTCTCTGTCGGGGATGCTCGCCACGCGCTCGATCGGCGTCGGGGGGAGGACGCTGGACGCTGCCATCGCGGCGCGGTTCAACCTGACAAAGCAAGAGGGCGAGGAGGTGAAGATCGCGGTCGGCTCGGCGATGGCGGTGGAGGAGCCGTCGACCGTCGCGGTTCGCGGCGTCGAGATCACGTCCAACGACGTCGCCGAGGCGATCGCCAACCCGCTCCGGCTCATCGCGACCGCCATCAGCGAGGTCGTGCGCGAGCTTCCGCGCCGCCACGCCGTCGAGGTGCGCGAGAGAGGCATCGTCCTCTCGGGCGGCGGGGCGGAGCTGCGCAACCTGTCGCGGTACATCACCACGACGACCGGAATCCCGGCCGTGGTCGCGGAGGAGCCTCAGACGACGGTCGTCCGCGGCACCGGCGTCGCGCTGGACACGTTCGAAGTCCTGAAGCGAAACAAGAGCAACCTGCGCTGAGCGGTCCCGCGAAACCAGACGCTCACGCCGTGAATTCGCGGGGACCCTTGATGTGACGGGACTGCAAGTAGTCGTCGACGGCTCGGGCCTCGAGCGGCCGCGGGCGGGGGTCGGCGTCTACACCACCCAGGTCCTGCGCGCGATGGCCGTGGACCGGCCGGACTGCAGGCTCGTCGTCTTCGGCCCGCGCGGCGCGTTCGTGCACGTGCCCAACACGACCTACCGCCTGATGCCGTCGACGCGGTTCATCGGCCGCCACGTGAGCTGGCCCGCGATGATCCGCAGACTGAAGCCGAACGCGTACTTCGGTCCCGCTGGCGCGCTGCCGCTCGGGGACGTGGGCTGTCCCTCAGTGATCACCGTCCACGACCTTGCGATCTACCGCAACCGGCGCTGGTTTCCGGGCGGCCAACCCCTGAGCACGAGGTTCGTCGTGCCGCGATCGGTGCTGCGCGCCGACGTCGTGATCGCGGTCTCCGAGAGCACGGCGCGCGACATCGTCGAGTTCTTCGAGATCGACCGCCGGCGCATCGAGGTCGTGCCACACGGCGTCTCCCGGCGGTTCCGGCCGCTCGCCACCGACGAGCTGGAGGACGCGCGCGCGAGGCTTGGCGTGCCGGAGCGCTACATCCTTTTCGTCGGCACGGTCGAGCCGCGCAAGAACCTGGAGACGCTGCTGGACGCGTGGGTGCTGATGCGCGACCGGCCCGACCTGGTGGTCGTCGGCTCGTGGGGTTGGCGTTACGAGACGATCCGGACCAAGATGGAGCGCCTCGGGCCGCGGCTCCACCACCTCGAGTCCGTCGACCCCGAGGAGCTGCCGGCGATCTACAACCTCGCCAGGGCGCTCGCGCACCCGGCGTGGTACGAGGGCTTCGGCCTGCCTCCGCTGGAGGCCATGGCCTGCGGGACGCCCGTGGTCGTGGCGGACACGTCCAGCCTGCCCGAGGTGGTCGGCGATGCCGGGATGGTCGTGCCGGCCGGCGATGTCGAGGCCTGGCGCAAGGCGCTCGAGCGGGTGCTCGACGACACGGACCTTGCGGCCGACCTGCGCCACCGAGGCATCCTCCGCGCGGCCCAGTTCAGCTGGGAGAGGGCGGGGAGGCTGACCTGGCGCGCGATCGACGACGCTATGGGCCGAGTAGTTCCCTGACGACCGCCGCCACCGCCGCGGCGGTCTTCTCCCAGGTATAAGTCGCCGCGCGCGCCTTCGCCGCCTTGGCCAGCCGCTTCCGCAGCTCCTCGTCCCGCAGCGCCGTCGCGAGCACGGCCGCCAGGTCGTCGCCGTCGTGGAAGTAGAGGGCTCCCTCGCCGCCGACCTCGGGCAGCGACGACGATTTCGCCGCGACCACGACCTTGCCGCGCGCCATCGCCTCGAGGACCGGCAGGCCGAAGCCCTCGTAGAGGCTCGGCACCACCACGGCCTCAGCCTTCCTGTAGAGCAGCTCGAGGGTCGGCTGGTCGACGACGCCCAGGACCCGGCAGCGCGCTGAGTTCTTGAGCCGCGCCGAGACCAGCGGGTCACTCTCCGGCCCGGCAACGGCAAGGATGACCCCGTCCAGCTTCTCCACCGCCGCCAGGGCGGCGACCTGGTTCTTCCGCGCCTCGATCCGGCCGACCTGGAGGACGAAGCCGCCGTCGAGTCCGAGCTCCGCCAGCCGGGACGCCGGTGCCGCCGCCGCGCGCGGCGTAGTGATCCCCAGGGGCACCACCCGAACTCGCTCCGGGGAGACGCCGTAGAGCTCGACGAGGTCATGCCGCGTAGATTCCGAGACCGCGATCAACAGCCGGCACCGCGCCGCCGCCCAACGCGTGGTCAGGCGCAGGTAGGCGCGCTCCGCGGGGCGATACACGTCGGGGTGACGCTCGAACGCGAGGTCGTGGACCACCGTCAGCAGCCGCCCGGGCCAGGCAAACGGGACGGCGTGTCCGGGCACGAACAGCAGGTCGGGTCGCTCGGCCGCCAGTGCGAGCGGGAGCCGCACCTGCGACCACATCCGCGGAAACGGCAGCACCATCGCGTCGACGCCGAGGCCGGCTCGCGGCCGGGAGGCGAAGAATCGCCACCGCAGCTCTGGCGCGGCGGCGGGCAGCCGCCTCGCCACCTCGCGCGTGAAGGTCTCGGTGCCGGTGATCACGTCACGGGTCGCGGGGTTGACGTCGACGGCGACGGCCTTCACGCGCGTCCCTGAAGCCACCAGGATCGACCTTAAGCTATGGCCGATGCGCTTTGGGGTCGGCCGGATGGCCACTGTTGCGCTGGTCGTCGGCTCGGCGACGGTGGTCGTGACGCGCATGACCTCGGACTCTTCGCCCGCGGCCTTGCAGCAGCGAACCTGACGCAAACTTCGCCGCAGACCCGAGTCCTTGGCGTCCGGGTGGACTGCGTTGACATGCCGGCGGCGCTCGAGCGGATCGAGCGTCTCGTCGAGGGGGGCGGCCCCCACCAGGTGGCCACGGTCAACCCCGAGTTCGTGATGCGGGCGCGAAAAGACGCCGCGTTCGCTCGCGTCCTCGAGGGTGCCGACCTGTGTCTGCCCGACGGGGTTGGCGTCGTGTGGGCCGCGCGCCGGCTGGGATGCGACCTCCGCGACCCGGTCGCGGGCGTCGACCTCGTTCAGCCCCTGGCGGCCATGTGCGCGAGGCGCGGCTGGCGCCTGTTCTTGCTGGGCGCGACGCGGGGCGTGGCCGCTGAGCTTGCAGAAAGGCTGCGCGAAGCCAACGAGGGGCTGGAGGTGAACGCCCATTCCGGCGGCCCCGACCCCACGCATGACGTGGAGACGCTGCACCGCATCCACGACCACCACGCGGACGTCCTCCTCGTCGCCTTCGGAGCTCCGGCGCAGGAGATGTGGATCGACAGGCTGAAGAACCGCCTCGGGGTGTCCGTGGCGATCGGCGTGGGCGGAGCCTTCGACTACCTGACCGGCCGCGTGCCGAGGGCCCCGGTCTGGATGCGCCGCGCTCGCATGGAGTGGCTGGCGCGCCTGGTGCGGCAGCCCTGGCGCGTCCGGCGGATGGCCGTGCTGCCCGTGTACGCGATCAAGGTTCTCCGATCACCCCGCTAAGATCGCGCGGATCGTGCTGAGCGTCGTGGTGCCCTGCTACAACGAGGAGCTCCGGCTGCCGCGCACCATCGAGCACATCGAGCGCTACCTCGACGGCAGGCAGCTCGACCACGAGCTCATCCTGGTGGACGACGGCAGCGCCGACGGAACGCGGCGCGTCATGGAGGCGGCCGCGAAGCAGCACTCCTCGGTGCGCATCGAGGTGCTGCCGCACAACCGCGGCAAGGGACGCGCGCTCGCCGTGGGGGTGGAGGCGGCGAAAGGCGACGAGATCCTGGTCTCCGACGCCGACCTCTCGACTCCGATCGAGGAGCTCGACAAGCTGCAGGCGGCGCTGAGCAACGGCGCGGGCGTGGCCATCGCCTCGCGCGCCCTGCGCCGGTCCCGGGTCGAGGTCTCCCAACCGATCTACCGCGTGCTGATGGGCAAGGGGTTCAACCTGATCGTCCAGGCGGTGCTCCTGCCCGGAATCTGGGACACGCAGTGCGGTTTCAAGCTCTTCCGCGCCGACGTGGCGCACCGCGTCTTCGAGAACCTGAGCACCGACGGCTTCGCGTACGACCCCGAGGTGCTGTACCGGGCGCGCAGGCAGGGCGTGAAGATCGCCGAGGTGCCGGTCGTCTGGCGCAACTCGGCGCCCACGAAGGTGAGCCCGGTCCGCAGCTCTTTCGACATGCTCCGGCACGTCATCCGCCTGAGGTTCCGCGGTTGAAGGTCAAGGGCAGGCTCACCGAGCGTCGCGCGGCCCCGACCGAGGTGCTCGTCACCTTGCCGACCTTCAACGAGAAGGACAACCTCGAGCGCGTGGTCGCAGGGGTGCGGCATCTCGGCCATGACGTGCTCGTCGTCGACGACGCCTCCCCTGACGGCACCGGCGACATCGCCGACCGGCTCGCGGCGGAGGACGACGGGGTCAGGGTCCTCCACCGCGAGCGCAAGCTCGGCATCGGCAGCGCGTATGAAGATGCGTTTCGCATCGGGCTGGCCGAAGGTACGGCCCTGTTCGTGGAGATGGACGCCGACGGATCGCATCGCCCCCAAGACCTCGAGTCGATCGTCGACGCCGCCCGGGGCTGCGACGGGCTGGCGATCGGCTCGCGCTACATCCGGGGCGGCCGGATCGTTGGCTGGCCCCCGCACCGGCTCTTCCTGTCTCAAGGCGCGAACGTCTACACGCGCGTGCTGCTCGGCCTGCGCGTGCGCGATTGCACCTCCGGCTTTCGCTGCTACAGCCGCGAGCTCCTCTCCCAGATCAACCTCGACGAAGTCGTCTCCCAGGGCTACTCCTTCCAGATCGAGATGGTCCACCGCACCGTGAAGCTCGGCTACCCGGTGATCGAGGTGCCGATCCAGTTCGAGGATCGGGTGGCGGGGGCGTCGAAGGTGTCTCAGGGCGAGATCCGCCGGGCGCTGTGGACGGTGCTCAGGCTGAGTTTTTCCTGATGAGGGTTCTCGACAAGCCGGCGTCCCCTGCGGCGTCGCTTCGCGAGGCCACCTCCCAGGCGAGTGGGCCGGAGCGCGGCTGGAGGCTCGCCATCCTGGTGGGCCTCGCGCTGGCGGTCATCACCGCGATCCCCTACCTCGCCGGCTACGTCTCCCAACCCCGGGGCCAGGTCTTCGTCGGGTTCTTCTACCTCTGGGACGACGCCACCACCTACTTGGCCAAGATGCGCGAGGGCTGGGAGGGAGCGTGGGCGTGGCAGAACCGTTACACGACCGAGTCGAGCCCGACCGCCTACCTCTTTATGTTCTGGATCCTGCTCGGCCACCTTGCCGCGCTGACTCACCTGCCCCTCATCGTGGTCTTCCACCTCGCCCGCGCCGTGGGCGCCGTGGCCTTGATCGCAGGGGCCTGGCTGTTCATCTGCCAATTCGTGCCAGACAGGACGGCGCGCAGGTTCGCGCTTTTCTTCGTCGCTTTCGGCCTGGGCGCGGGGCTCGTCCTTTGGGCGATCGGCCGGCCGGTCGTGTTCGAGAACCAGACCGAGGGTCTCGACCTGCGCATGCCAGAGCTCAGCGCCTTCTACTCCGTGCTGGCCCTCCCGCACTTCGCCTGGTCAGCCGTCTTCGCCGCGTTCGGCGTCGCTCTGACCTTGAAGGCGATCGAGCGCGGAAGCCCGCTGCTGGGAGCGCTGGCCGGCCTGGCGTGGCTCGGCCAGGCCTCCATCCATCCCCAGATGCCCATCCTCATGGGCGGGGCCACGGCTGCCGCGCTCCTGCTGCGTCCCGCCCGTCCGCGGGGCTGGCTCGCCTTCGCGATCGCGTTCGCCATCCCGGCGCCCTACGTCCTTTACTCGTACCTGGCGTTCGTCGGCAACCCGCAGGTCGAGCGCTGGACGTTTCACTCCAAGAACGCGGTCGCGCCGGAGACGATCAGCCTTCTCTTCGCGCTGGGCCCCCAGCTGCTCCTGGCGGCGTTCGGCATCCCCGGCGCGCTGCGCAGACGAACCCGGGAGGACCTGTTCCTGCTGGCGTGGATCGTCCTGCTCGCCGCCATCCTCTGGCTGCCCAACCCGGCGGGCGACCTCCGCCGCCGGTTTTTCGACGCGATCTACCTTCCCCTCGCCGTGCTCGCCGCCCGCGGCGTGTACGAGGCGATCCTCCCTCGCATCCGGAGCGCTCGGGCGCGCGCCCTTCTTCCTTTTTCTTATGTGGCGTTCTCCGCCGTCGGCAGCATCTTCCTGCTCCTGGCGCCGGTGTTCGTCGCGAGCCAGCCGCAGTACACGATCAGCACCGCCGAGTACGACGGTCTCAACTGGCTTGGCGCGCAGCCGGCCGGGCGTGTGCTGTGCATGCCGGGTGTCGGCCTATACGTCCCCGCGTACAGCTCGGACACCGTCTATGTGGGCCACTACGACGAGACCTTCGATTACGTGAACAAGACGCAGACCGCGCTCGATGTGCTCACCGGCAAGCGGGACATCCAGCAGTTCGTTAGCGACAACGGCATCCGCTACGTCGTCTGGACAGTCGACCTCGGGACACCGCCGCCGGAGGCGCTCGGGCCGCCGGCGTACGACAGCCCCAACTTCAAGATCTGGCGACTGTACTAGAGGGGTTGAACCTCCCTCTCCCCCTCGGGGGAGAGGGATGAAGGGTGAGGGGCGATGAGTCCCGAAGAAGCCACGTTAGTCGCGACTATCCCGCCCCTTTGGTCCCGCAAAAGCCACGTTAGTCGCGACTATCCGCGCATCTCGTGCTCCAAAACCCTGGTTAGTCGCGACTATCCGCAACTTGTGTCCCGCAGAAGCCACGTTAGTCGCGACTATCCGTGGTGATGATGTGAGGGGCCTAGGGAGGTCCCTGGCGCACGTAGATCACCGCGACCTTGTCCTGATAGACAAGCCTCCAGTCGGGCTGAGTCGAGAGGAGGTTCGGCAGCGGGTCGCCCACGTTCTCGACCACGTAGTCGACGCGGTACTTGTCCAGCACCTGCCTCCAGTTGGACCGCACGTAGTAGACGTCGGCATACTCGTTGAGCAGGTCGTCGCCCATCAGCGCCGCCTCGCCGAATATGAACACGCGGCGGTTCGGCTCGGGGTAGAAGCGGTAGGCGAGGTAGCCGCCGAAGCCGTACTGGTTGAACATCCGCGTCCCGACCTCGGGGTGGGCCGCCAGCCAGTCGGCGGCCCCGACCGGGTAGTTGGAGGCGGTGAGCTGGTCCTGGCGCGTCGGGTTGATCGAGGTCCCGACCCGGACCGAGGTGGCGCCGATGATCAGCAGCAGCACGGCTGCCGTGATGGCCGCGAACAGCGGTCGGGGAGGGACGGTGGGCTTCCAGCCGTGCGCTCCCGCCAGCTCCTGCCACCAGGCTCCGTAGGTGTTGATCAGCACGGGGGTGGTGGCGGCCACGAACAGGGCGATGTTGCGCACGTTCTGCAGGGCGAGGCCGATCGCGAGCAGCGCCAGCAGCAGGTCGAACACCGACGGCCGCTTCAGAGCGAATCCGACGATGAGCAGGAAGATCATCGCCTCGAACGGGCGCAGCTCGATGTTGTGGAAGTTGGGTGAGGCCCACTCGACGATCAGCCGCTGCTGCGCCTCGCTGCCCTGGGTCTGGAACGGGTAGGGATAGAGGCTGAGGAAGTGCGGGGTGGCCGCCACCGCCACCGCCGACGCCAGGCCTATGACCGCCAGCCGCCGGGCGCGCATCTTGTGGGCGGGGTTGTCCTGGTCCCAAGCCCAGGTCAGCAGCTCCGAGATCAGCGCGACGCCCAGCCAGACGAAGCCGATCACCCAGCCCCCGTGCAGGTTGGCCCACGCGACCATGACGAGTGGGAAGTACATGATGGCCAGGCTCCGGCCGCTCAGGTAGCCGCGCAGCCAGTAGAGCTCGAGGCAGCTCAGCGCGAAGGTGATCATCTGCGCTCTCGGCCCCCAGATGGGCGTCCCGGCGATTGCGCCGATCGCCAGCCCGACGCCGACGACGACGAAAGGCTGGCGGCGGACCTGGAGGTAGATCAGCCAGAAGCCGGCCCAGGTCAGGAGGCCGAAGAGGATCACCAGCGCGGTCAGGCCGAGGGAGTTGAAGGTCAGCCACATGAGGATCTCGGTCAGGTACTCGTGGTCGGTCCAGACGTGGTTGGCGGCTGTGAAGGTGAAGATGTCGGTGCTGGGGAGGTGTCCGTTCTGGACCATCCACTCGCCGATGCGCAGGTGCCACCAGAAGTCCGGGTCCTGCTCGGGACCGATGAACAGCCACAGGATGACGACCATCACGCTGCCGAGAAGCAGCGTCCGCGCGCTGAGGCGCTCGCTCAGACGGAGCGTGTCAGCGGCGCGCGAAGGGGTTCGGTAGGTAGCGGGGGACGCGTCTTGCATATTCCGGGTACTCGGACGGAAAAGTCAGGGCGAGGATGCGCTCCTCCCAGCGGATGCGCATCAGCTCGCAAGCGATGAAGTAGGCGATGGCGAGGCCGCTCAGCCAGCCGGCGGTCGCAAGGTTGACGCCGATCGCGGTCGCAACCTCACCCAGGTAGACAGGGTGCCGGCTCAGCCTGTAGGGCCCGCCGGTGACCAGACGCCGGGCCTCCGGGATGATGGAGAACGAGCGGCGGAGGTAGGCCAGGCCCCAGACGGAGTAGGCCAGGCCCGCGGTGGCCAGGACGTCGGCCACCAGCACCAGGTCCTCTCGCCGCGTGCCACCGGGCAGGAAGCTCGCCCCGATGGCGGCGAAGGTGCCGCTGAAGGCGATGAAGATGACCGCCAGCCGGTGGTCGGTGCCACGTTGGGGGAGGCGGACGGCGTAGAGGACGACCAGGAGGGTGAAGTAGGCGAGGGCCAGGACCTGCTGGAGGACGAACAGCAGGTCGGAGGGCTGGCGTATGCCCTGAACGCTTCCCCAGAGCAGAATCAGCTCCCGGGCCAGGAAGAGGCTGAAGAACAGGGAGGGGATCAGCCGGCCGAGGACCAGGTCCCGCCAGTAGGCCCCCGAGCGCCCCTGGACCCCCTCTGCGACGTCCGACACAGCCATCCCGGCGCAGTAGGTTAGCGACCGGCATGGCGCTCCCGGTCGTTTTGCCTAATTGAATTGACCTGTCCCGTACCGATGGCTACCATCCTCGTCCGCGAGAGGACGCCTCGGAAGCCCGCAAGAATCGAAAACGGGCAGCGTCTAGCAGGTCAGAAGCCTGTAGTTCGGGAAAAAGGAGGTGAAATCGCAGAAATGTTGAGCCTTTACTGGAAGCTTCGCAGCCTTACGACTCGTCAGGAAGGCCAGGGCATGGTTGAGTACGCTCTGATCCTCGTGCTGGTCTCAATCGTGGTCATCGTGATCCTTCTTACGATGGGCAACCAGATCAAGAACGTGTTCTCCAACGTCGTAGCCGCTCTCGGAGCGTAACAGCCCACGTAACAGCACCTTCAAGAGAGCCCCGCGAGGGGCTCTCTCTTCTTTAGAGCGAATTGGGGTGAAGATCGCGGTCCGCGTGCTTACAATGTCGCCGTTTTCTCGAAGCCGGTTCTCAGGAATCAATCGGAGGTGACTTAGTCTTGGCCGTCGCACCTGCTGCCACTAGGCCCCGCCCTGGCGGGGGTCGACTTTTCATCATCGTCGGCGTGCTTCTCGCCGCCCTCGCCTTTGGCGGCGTCTTTCTCCTTGGCAACGTAGGTGGCGGAGGCGCTCTCGGCGGTCCGACGAACACCGTCGTCGTCGCCAAGCAGACCATCCCGTTGCGCCACCAGATAACCCTGGCCGACCTCGAGACGGCGAAGGCGTCTGTCAACGGCAACGCACCTACCAACTCCTACAGCAACCTCGCGGATGTCAAGGACAAGATCGCGCAGGTCAACATCGCCAAAGGCGTGATCCTCACGTCGGACATGCTCGCCACCGACCTCAACGTGATCCCCACGGGCGCGCAGCCGGCCTACCTCCCGCTGGCCAAGGGCTACGTCGCCATGACGATCCCGACGGGCGAGCAGCAGGGCGTCGCCGGGCACATCAGCGTGGGCGACTACGTCACCGTCATCGCGTCGGTGAGCGTCCAGATCTTCGCCACCAGCGGCACTCAGCAGGGTCCACCGAAGCAGGTCAGCAAGACGGTGTTCACCAACCTCCGCATCATCGGCCTCGGACCCGCGTCCTCGGGGGTGACGTCAGCCGCGGGGAGCGGCCAGACGACCTCGCAGAGCGGCGCAGCGACGACGGGCGTGACCTCCAGCCTGACCGTCGAGCTGACGCAGTGCGACGCCGAGTACCTGGTCTGGTTCCTGGCCAACACGACCATCCGGTACACGCTCGAGTCGTACAAGGACTACAAGCCGACGCCGCCTGCCGACAACGACGACCCGTCATGTCTGCAGATCACCTCCGCCGGCGGAGTCAGCAACAAGCAGGTCGACGCCAAATACCACTTCTCGACGCTTTAACCATTAGCTCGTATGGGTCTCCTCGACAGGGTCAAGCAGAACCAGACGGTTCCGCCAGGGGGAGCGGGTAACGGACCCGCGACCGCGACCCTGCCGGGGGCGACCCCGTACACGCCGCAGACCTCGATTCCCGTAGCGCAGCCCGCGGCTCCGGCGCCTGCGGCCCCGACCTCGCTTTCCCAGGCCGCCGCGGCGGCGCGCCAGGTCGGCGGCGACCTTTCGCCCGCCTTTACGGCGGCCAAGGTGCAGATCCACGCCAAGCTGATCGAGAAGTTCGCGGACGAGATCGACTCCAGTAACAAGCCGGGCGTCCGGGAAAAGATCGTCGAGCTCGCCGAGGAGTACTTCCGCTCGACGGCGATGACGATGACCAAGAACGACAAGGAGCGCCTTGTCGAGTCGGTCCTCGACGACGTGCTCGGTCTGGGTCCGCTGGAGGCGCTGCTCGCCGACCCGAACATCACCGAGATCATGGCCAACCACCCGAAGCAGATCTACGTCGAGAAGAGCGGCGAGCCGATCCTGTCCTCGGTCACGTTCGAGTCCGAGCGCCAGATGCGCCAGGTGATCGACCGCATCGTCAGCCTGGTCGGCAGGCGCGTCGACGAGTCGACGCCGATCTGCGACGCGCGCCTGAAGGACGGCTCCCGTGTCAACGTGGTCATCCCTCCGATCGCGCTCAAGGGCCCCGCCCTGACCATCCGCAAGTTCTCCAAGGAGAAGTGGGGGCCGGCCGACATCGTGAACCGCTTCCGCTCCTCGAGCCCGGAGATCATGACCTTCCTGCGCGCGTGCGTCCGCGCGCGCCTCAACATCCTGGTCTCCGGAGGCACCGGCTCCGGCAAGACGACGCTCCTCAACATCCTCTCGTCGTTCATCCCCGAGAACGAGCGCCTGATCACTTGCGAGGACGCCGCTGAGCTGCAGCTGCAGCAGCCGCACTGGATCCAGCTCGAGTCCCGCCCGCCCAACGTCGAGGGCAAGGGCGCGGTACCCATCCGCGAGCTCGTGAAGAGCTGTCTGCGTATGCGCCCCGACCGGATCATCGTCGGTGAGTGTCGTGGCGGCGAGGCCCTGGACATGCTCCAGGCCATGAACACCGGCCACGATGGCTCGATGTCCACGCTCCACGCCAACAACCCTCGCGAGTGCCTCGTCCGCCTCGAGACCCTGGTCCTCCAGGCCGGCCAGGACCTGCCCTCGCGCGCCATCCGCGAGACGATCAGCTCCGCGATCCACCTGATCGTCCAGCAGTCGCGCCTGCGCGGCGGCGTGCGCCGCATCGTCAGCGTGGCCGAGGTCACGGGCATGAGCAAGGACGGCGAGGTCATGACCCAGGAGCTCTTCACGTTCAAGCAGATCGGCGTCAGCCCCGAGGGCAAAGCCGTGGGTTTTCACACCGCCTTGGGCGCCCTGCCGATGCGGGCCGAGCACCTACGGGCGGAAGGGGAGGAGATAGCCGACTCCCTATTCGCGCCGGTGCGCCAGCCGTCGCCGGATAAGCTGTACTGACTTTTCAGGAGGAATAGATGTCCATCGCCGTGGTTTTCGGGCTGATCGCCTTCGCCGGCGTCTTCCTCTTCTTTCTCGGCATCAGCCAGATGCGGCGCTCCGCTGGCGGCTCCGAGGACTTCCAGGCGAGACTCGCCGCGTATGGGGTGACCACCGCCGGGTCGCAAGCGCTTCCGCAGTCGCAGGGCATGCGCGACACTCTCAACCGCCTGTTCTCGCCGGCGGCCGAGCGCATGGGCCGCGGCGATGCCAAGAAGGGCAAGCCGTCGGTCGCGGAGCAGCTGCAGAGGGCCGACCTCAAGCTGCGCCCCTCCGAGTACTTCATGATCCAGCTCGGCACTGGCGCCCTGGTGGGACTGATCGCCTACTGGCGGTGGGGTCTGCTCTTCGCCCTTCTGTTCTTCGCGGGCTACCTCGCCCCGGGCTTCTACGTCAAGTACCGGATCAACCAGCGGCTCAGGAAGTTCAACGGCCAGCTCGGCGACACGCTGACGCTCCTCTCCAACGCCCTGAAGGCCGGCTACTCGTTCGCCCAGGCGATCGACACCGTGGCCAAGAACGCGACCGCGCCGATCGGTGACGAGTTCGCACGCGCCGTGCGCGAGATGAACCTGGGCGGTTCGCCCGACGAGGCGCTATCGAACATCACCAAGCGCATCGCCAGCGCGGACTTCGACCTGGTCGCGACGGCTTACTCCATCCACCGCACGGTCGGTGGCAACCTGGCCGAGATCCTGGACAACATCGCCTACACCATTCGCGAGCGCGTGCGGATCAAAGGTGAGATCCAGACCCTGACCGCGCAGGCGCGCGCGTCGGGCAGCATCATCACCGCGCTGCCGATCCTGCTCGCAACGTTCATGTTCTTCGTCACGCCCACCTACTTCCAGCCGATGTTCGGCAGCATCATCGGATGGATCCTGCTCGCGATCGGCGGATTCATGATCTTCATCGGCAACCTGATCATCCGCCGCATCGTGGCGATCGAGGTCTAGTCCATGAGCACCACCATGATCCTGGCGTTCGCCGTCGCGGTCGGCGTGCTGATGATCTTCATCGGCCTCGCCCGCACTCCATCGTCCAACACTGCCCTGACCGTGCAGCAGCGGCTCTCCGTGTACGGCGGCGAGAAGCAGCTGACGGTGGAGGAGATCGAGCTCCAGCGGCCGTTCAGCGAGCGCGTCCTGCGCCCGTCGATCGAGCGCCTCGGGTCCCTGCTGTCCCGCTCCACGCCGCAGAAGGCGCGGCAGGACCTCCTCAACAGGCTCGAGCTTGCGGGACGCCCCGGCAACCTGACTCCCGAAGACTTCGCCGCCGTGCGCCTCGTGGCCGCGGCGATCGTCGGCGCGGCCGGGCTCCTGATCGGCCTGCTGCTGGCCAACCCCGTCTACCTGGTGATATCTCTCGTCGCCGGCGTCATCCTGGGCTACTACCTCCCGGTGCTGTGGCTGAAGCAGAAGGTCGACGCTCGCAAGACCGAGATCCAGAAGGCCCTTCCCGACGCTCTCGACCTCCTGGTCATCTGCGTCGACGCCGGCCTTGGCTTCGACGCCGCCCTGGCCCGGGTCACTGACAAGTACAAGAACGCTCTCTCTGAGCTGCTCGCGAAGGCCCTGCGCGAGGTGAGCCTGGGCCGGCCTCGCCTGGAGGCCCTGGACGAGATGGGCCGCAACAGCGGCGTCGAGGACCTGCACAACTTCATCCAGGCCGTGATCCAGTCCGAGCAGTTCGGCACCGGCATCGGCAAGATCCTGCGCATTCAGGCAGACGAGATGCGCCGCAAGCGCCGCCAGCGCGCGCAGGAGCGAGGCGCTCAGGCGACGCTGAAGATGATGCTGCCCATGGTGGGCTGCATCTTCCCGACGCTCTGGATCGTGCTCCTCGGGCCCGCCGTGCTGATCCTGATGCAACCGAGGGGCTAAGAAGCACCACGCCTTCCTGGCTGCTGCCGAGCGTCCCGCTGTGGGAGCTCGTGCTGCGGGCGGTCGCGGTCTACGCCGCCCTTCTGATCGCACTGCGCGTGTTCGGAAAGCGCGAGGTCGGCCAGTTCACGCTGTTCGACCTGGTGTTCGTCCTCCTGGTCGCCAACGCATTGCAGCCGGCGATGACGGGCCCGGACTACTCGCTGACGGGCGGACTGGTCCTCATAGCCGCTCTCGTTGCTGCGAACTTTCTGGTGGGCAGGCTGGGGCGCGTCCCGGCGTTCCGCCGTGTGCTCGAGTCCCCGCCCTCGATCCTGATCAAGGACGGGAAGGTCGTGCCGGCCGCGCTGGAGCGCGAGGGCATGACCGAAGACGAGCTGGAGACCGCCATCCGCGAGCACGGCGTCGCCGAGCTCAAAGAGGTAAAGCTTGGGGTGCTCGAGCCAGACGGCAGCATCTCGATCGTGCCGACCGACCAGGCGCATGCCCGCAAGAGCCGGCGCAAGGTCCGCTTCGTGAAACGCCTGTGAGCCCTAGCCCGCGCCGGGCACCTGCTCGTTAGTCGCGACTATCCGTGGTTTTCGCCTGGCACTTGCATGGTTAGTCGCGACTATCCCGCCTTCCCGCCGCGCGCCTGCATGGATAGTCGCGACTATCCCGGGATTTCGCCGGTCAGAAACTCCACCGCGGCCGTCTTGAACTCCCGCGCCGGGACGGCGCTCATGTGGTCGCGGCCCGCGATCGTGGCCAGGCGGGCGGAAGGGATCTCTTCGATCAGGTCGGGCGCGCCGCGCGCGATCTCGTCCCGGTCGCCGACAACGACGAGGATCGGCGTCCGTATCTTCGCCAGCCGCTCGCGGTCGCGCTGGGGCCGCAGCCCACGTATGCACGCGGCCAGGGCGACCAGATCGTTGGTCGGACGCGCGGATGCGAACTTATAGAAGGTCTGCGCCACGGGATCGTCCGTGGGCGCGCCGATGCGGAACGCGTGCGCGATCTGGTCGGCGTGCTGGATCGCCCCGGTCGCGCCGATGCCGCCCAGGACGGCGCGGGTGACCCGGTCCGGGAAATCGAGGATTACCTCCAGGCCGATGCGCGCGCCCATCGAGTAGCCGATGTACGCGGCCGCCGCGACCCCGAGATGGTCGAGGAGCCGGACGACGTCGCCGGTCATGACGTCCACCGCGTAGGCCGCCTCGTCGTGCGGCTTGTCGCTCTCGCCGTGGCCGCGGCAGTCGAGGCCGATGACCCGGAAGCCGTTGTTGGTGAGCGTCTCCTGCCAGCGCGTGCCGACCCAGTTGAGTCTGTAGTCGGAGGCGAAGCCATGGACCGCCACGATCGGTGTGCCTTGCTCCGGACCGTTGACCTCGTAGTGCAGGCGTACGCCGTCGCTGTCGAAATCCATGGTGCGGGCAATTACCCTATGCGATCTCGATGAACGGACGAAGGGCGGTGCACGAGCGCAGCGGCAAGGTGCTCGCCGAGTCGCTGGAGATGCCGCGGACCATGTTCGGGCGCGGCGTCGGCCTGATGTTTCGCAGGTCGCTGGAGCCTGGGCGTGGGATGTGGATCAACCCGTGCAGCGGCATCCACATGATGTTCATGAACTTTCCGATCGACGCCGTCTTCCTGGACTCGCGCGAACGGGTCAAGAAGGTCTACCGCCGGCTGCCCGCGTGGTACGGCGTCGTGTGGTGGGAGATCGGCGCCCACAGCGTGCTCGAGCTGCCCGCGAGCTCCACGGCGGACATTCCTCTCGAGCGGGGCGACCAGATCCTCATCGGTTAAGAACCCCTTGACCCCGCCGATACGCTCGTCCTGTGCGCGTGGTCGATCTCTTGCTGCCGCCGCGATGCGGTGGCTGCCGAACCGTCGGGTCCTGGCTTTGTGCGCGATGCCGCGCCCGCATCCGCCGGCTGGAAGAGCCGCTCTGCCGGCGCTGCGGTGTCGAGGTGGATTCGGCCCGGCGTGACTGTGGATGCCGCGCCCGCCTTCCGTCGCTGACGCGTCTTCGCTCCGCGGTCGTCTATGAAGGTCCGGCCGAGGCGGCGATCCACCGCTTCAAGTACGAGGGCTGGCGACGACTTGCGCGGCCGCTCGCGCAGCTGCTCGCCGAGCGCCTGGTCGTCGAGGGCGTGTCCGCGCCATGGGTGGTCGCGGTGCCGCTGCACCCGTCGCGCCGCCGGCAGCGCGGCTTCAACCAGGCCGACCTGCTGGCCGCGGAGCTCAGGCGGATCCTCGTCGTCGGCGCGCCAGGAGGAGAACTGGTACGTACGCGTCCTACTCCGCCACAGGTCGGCCAAGATCGCCGGACGCGGCACGCGAACGTCAAGGACGCATTCCTCTGGCGCGGGCTCGCGCTGGCCGGCGAATCGATCCTGGTCGTGGACGACGTAGCCACCACCGGGGCCACGCTGGACGCCTGCGCGAAGGCCCTGAGGCAGGCCGGTTCGGGGCCTGTAACGGGGGTCTCGGTCGCGCGCGTGACTGTATAGTTGGCAGCCGGTTTGGATTTCCCCGTGAGCGGAGGCTAGCCGAAAAATGGCAGTCCGGATCCCTGGTATCAACATCGACGAGTACTACCAGCAGCTGGGGCCGATCGAGCCCCTGATCCGGGACGACCGCGTGACCGAGGTCATGGTCAACGGCAGCGACCACGTCTACGTCGAGATGGGCGGCAAGGTCGTGCTTACGAACATCAAGTTCGTGGACGAAGACCAGCTCCTGAACGTCATCCAGTTCATCGTCCGCACCGTCGGGCGGCGCATCGACGAACGCTCGCCGCTGTGTGACGCGCGTCTGGCTGACGGCTCGCGTGTCAACGCCGTCATCCGCCCGCTCGCGCTGAACGGCCCTTTGCTCACCATCCGCAAGTTCTCACGCGACCCCTACCAGGTTGAGGACCTCATCCGGTTCGGGACCTCCAACGAGGCGGGGTTTGGCTTCCTCAAGGCCGCCGTGCTGTCGAAGGCGAACATCATCGTCGCCGGAGGCACGGGCACTGGCAAGACGACGTTCCTCAACGTCCTCTCCGGGTTCATCCCGGTGGAAGACCGCATCGTGACCATCGAGGACGCGGCCGAGCTGCAGCTGCACCAGGAGCACGTTTGCCGCCTGGAGACGCGACCCAAGGACATCAACGGCGAGGGCGAGGTCACCATCCAGCGCCTTGTCATCAACTCCCTGCGTATGCGACCCGAGCGCATCGTTGTGGGTGAGTGTCGTAGCGGAGAGGCCCTGGACATGCTCCAGGCCATGAACACCGGCCACGACGGATCCATGACGACCCTGCACGCCAACAGCCCGCGCGATGCGCTGGCTCGTCTGGAGACGCTGGTCCTCATGGCGGGCGTCGACCTGCCGGTGCGCGCAATCCGGCAGCAGGTCGCGAGCGCGATCAACCTGATCGTCCAGCTCGGCCGCCTCCGCGACGGCTCGCGCAAGGTGACGGCGGTCACGGAGCTCGTGGGCATGGAGCAGGACGTGATCACGATGCAGGACATCTTCGTCATGGAGCAGAAGGGCGCCACGCCGGACGGCAAGGTGATCGCCGAGTTCCGGCCGACCGGGCTCCGCCCGAAGATCCTGGACCGCATGTTCGCGCAGGGAATCCCACTTCCCAAGGAGATCACCGCGCTCTTCCCGCCGCCTCCGGGATACAAGCCCGCCGCCCGCTAGACAGACCCTCCGCGCGCGCTTATAGTCGGGATTGTGAAGGTCGTCCTGCACGACCGTACCAACGGTCTGGGGCAGGAGGTGCGCGACACGGCGCAGCGCAAGCTCGACCGTCTGGCCCGCCACTTCGGCAAAGTCCTCGAGGCCGAGGTCGAGTTCTCCGAAAAGCGCAGGTCGAGCGACCTGACGTGGTTCGTCTGTCGCGTCCACCTCCGCCTCGACGGGCATCGCGCCCCGGTGCTCCACGCGATGGAGCGCGGAGGCGATCCGCAGGAGGCCCTCGACCTGGCCCTGGACAAGATCGACCGCCAGCTGGTCACGTTCAAGGAGAAGATCACCCACCGCAGGCAGCCGGTCTCGCCGGTGCGGGTTCCGCCGGCCCGCCCAGTCCGCGCCCGCGCCCAGTCCCTGGAGCGGCTGCGCCTCAAGCTCCGGCCGATGTCCGAGGCGGAGGCGGTGTCCGAGCTCCAGGCGGACAGTCAGCCGGTCGTCGTCTACCTCGACGAGAACTCGGGGGAGATCCAGATCATGGTCCGGCGGGCGGACGGCTCGCTGGCCGTGATCGAACCCGTGGTGCCCTAAGGGCTGGATTCAGACTCGGCCCGGCCGGGTAACCTCTAAATTCGAAACATGGCCATCCTCTCCCGCCTGCTCGACCCGAACGAACGGGAGGTCAAGCGTCACCTGTCGGTGGCCCAGGCGATCAACGGCCTCGAGCCCGAGCTCCAGGCGCTGGACGACTCCGGCCTGCGCGCGCGCTCCGACGAGCTCCGCCAGAAGGCGCAGGAGGACCATGACCTCGACGAGCTGCTGGTGGAGGCGTTCGCCCTGTGCCGCGAGGCGAGCCGGCGCACGATCGGCCTGCGCCACTTCGACGTCCAGCTCGTCGGCGGCATCGTGCTCCACCAGGGAAAGATCGCCGAGATGAAGACCGGCGAAGGCAAGACGCTGGTCGCCAGCCTGGCCCTCTACCTGAACGCGCTCCCTGGCAAGGGCGTGCACCTGGTGACCGTGAACGACTACCTGGCCCGCCGCGACGCCGGGTGGATGGGCCCCATCTACCACCTGCTGGGCATGTCCGTCGGCGTGAACGTGGGCACCGCGGGCACGTACGTCTACGACCCCGAGTTCCTCGATGAGACCCACCCGGACCCGCGCCTGCAGCACCTGCGCCCCGCGACCAAGAAAGAGGCGTACGAGGCTGATATCACCTACGCGACCAACTCCGAGCTGGCGTTCGACTACCTGCGCGACAACATGGCGCGCGACCTCGCGCAGTGCATGCAGCGCGAGCTCAACTACGCCATCGTCGACGAGGTCGACTCGATCCTGATCGACGAGGCCCGCACCCCGCACATCATCTCCGGCCAGTCGGAGGAGTCGACGGAGAAGTACTACCAGTACGCGCGCTGGGCGGCGCGCCTGGCCGAGGGCGAGGACTACGAGGTCGACCTCAAGCACAAGTCGGCATCACTGACGGAGACAGGCCTCGCGAAGATGGAGCGCTGGACCGGGATCAAGAACATCTATGACCTGGAGAACGTGATCGAGGCGCATCAGATCAACCAGGCGCTGAAGGCGAAGGCGCTGTTCCTGCGCGACCGCGACTACCTCGTCAAGGATGCCGAGATCGTGATCGTCGACGAGTTCACCGGGCGCACGATGCCCGGCCGGCGCTGGTCCGACGGCCTGCATCAGGCGGTGGAAGCGAAGGAGGGCGTCAAGGTCCAGCAGGAGCAGAAGACGATCGCGACCATCACGGTCCAGAACTACTTCCGCCAATACGACAAGCTCGCCGGGATGACCGGTACGGCCGTCACCGAGGCGGAGGAGTTTCACAAGATCTACGGCCTCGACGTGGTCGTCATCCCGACGCACCGGGCGATGGTCCGCACCGACAGCCCCGATGTGATCTACAAGACCGAGAAGTCGAAGTTCGAGGCCGTGATCGACGAGATCGTGGAGATGAACAAACAAGGCAGGCCGGTGCTTGTGGGCACGGTCAGCGTCGAGAAGTCCGAGCGGCTGGCGAAGATGCTCGAGCGTCGGGGCCTGAAGCACAACGTCCTGAACGCCAAGCAGCACGAGCGCGAGGCGGCGATCGTCGCCGAGGCGGGACAGCCCAACGCGGTCACCATCGCCACCAACATGGCCGGTCGAGGCACCGACATCGTGCTCGGCCCCGGCGTGACGGACGTCGGAGGGCTGCACATCATCGGCACCGAGCGGCACGAGAGCCGGCGCATCGACAACCAGCTCCGCGGTCGCGCGGGCCGTCAGGGCGACCCGGGCTCGAGCAAGTTCTTCATCTCGCTCGAGGACGACCTGATGAAGATCTTCGGTCCCGCCGCCGACCGCATCGGGCGGCTGATGACGAGCCTCGAGGTGGAGCCGATCGAACATCCCTGGGTGGCGCGCTCGATCGCCAGCGCGCAGAAAAAGGTCGAGGGCATGCACTTCGACGCCCGCAAGCACGTCGTCGAGTACGACGACGTGATGAACAAGCAGCGCCAGATCGTCTATGAGGAGCGGCGCAAGGTGCTGGAGGGCGCGAACGCGCGCGAAAACATCCTGGGCTACGTGCGCGAGATCGTCCAGAAGGGAGTCGACCAGCACTGCGAGAGCCGGCACCCGGAGAACTGGGACCTCGAGGGCCTCCTCAAGTACCTGTCCACCTACCTGCCGATAGCGCCGGGCAGCGAGCTTCCCGACGAGGCGCTGGGCGGGGGTCAGGAAGGTCTTGTCGAGCACCTCTATGCGGCGGCCACCGAAGCCTACGACCGCAAGGTCGAGGAGATCGGGGCCGACCTCATGCCGATGGTCGAGCGCGACGTGATGCTGCGGACGATCGACTGGCAGTGGATGGAGTACCTGACCCAGATGGAACACTTCCGCGAGGGCATCGGCCTGCGGGCCTATGGCCAGCGCGACCCGCTGGTCGAGTACAAGAACGAAGCCTTCGAGATGTTCAACGAGCTGCGCGAGCGGATAGAGGGCAACATCGTGATGGCGATCTACCGCGTGCAGGTGCAGCGGAACGCGCCCACGCCGCCCCCGCCGGCTCTTGTGCGCAACGTCACCGAGAGCGGGCCGGCGGAGCTCGACGGCTCCAACGGTGCCGGGCGCGAGGGCCAAGCGCAGCAGCGCCGGGCAGCGCCGGTCGGCGCCGTGGCGACGCCCGCGGGCGCGGCGGCCACAGGTAAGATCGGCCGCAACGATCCGTGTTGGTGTGGATCGGGGAAGAAATACAAAAGGTGCCATGGACGCTGAGCTGGACGCGAGAGAGCTTCTGAACCGGATCCTGCAGCTCAAGGAGCACCTTTGACCTGCCCGCCAAGGGGAAGCGCGCCGACGAGCTAGACGCCGAGCTGACGAAGCCGGGTGCGTGGGACGACCCGCGCCGCGCCGGCCAGATGGCGCGCGTAGCCAGCGAGCACCGCGAGCTCATCGCCACCTGGGATCGACTCGAGCGCCGGGCGCTTGACCTCGTCGAGTTGGATCAGCTCGGCGAGGACGATCCCGACCTGGAGAAGCAGGTGGAGCAGGAGCGAGCGGCGCTGGGCCGAGAGGTTCGCGCGCACGAGCTGGACCTGCTCTTTACCGACCCGTACGCCAACCACAACGCGGTCCTGACGATCTCCGTGGGCCAGGGCGGCATCGAGGCCCAGGACTGGGTCGAGATGCTGCTGCGCATGTACCTCAAGTGGGCGGAGCGGCGGAGGTTCGAGACCGAGACCATCGACGAATCGCGCGGGGAGGAGGCCGGTCTCAAGAGCGCGACGTTCATCGTCCGCGGTCCGCGCGCATACGGGCTCCTCCGCTCGGAGCACGGCGTCCACCGGTTGGTGCGCATCTCCCCGTTCGATCAGAACCATCGCCGGCACACCTCGTTCGCGTTGGTGGAGGTGATGCCGGAGCTCGAGAGCGCCGATGAGGACGCGGTGGTGATCAACCCGCAGGACATCCGCATCGACACCTATCGCTCCACAGGCGCCGGCGGACAGCACGTGAACAAGACGGACTCGGCGGTCCGGATCACGCACCTGCCGACCGGGATCGTCGTCACTTGCCAGAACGAGCGCTCGCAGATGAAGAATCGGGAGATGGCTATGAAGGTGCTCAAGGCGCGGCTGTTCCAGCGCCAGCAGCAGGAGGCGGCCGAGCACCTCGAGCAGATCCGCGGCCAGGTGCTGCCGGCCGAGTTCGGCTCCCAGATCCGCAACTACGTCCTGCAGCCGTACACGCTGGTCAAGGACGTGCGCACGGGGCTCGAGGTGGGCAACGCCCAGGCCGTGCTCGACGGCGAGATCGATCCCTTCATCGAGGCGTGGCTGCGGTGGCGCCTGGGCCAGGCGGGGGCGGCAGCTGCGGCGCAGGCCCGCTCCAATACCGGATAGTCGCGAATCTCCGCGACCAAAGGGACGATAGTCGCGACTAACGTGGCTTGTCCGGGACCAAAGGCCCGGATAGTCGCGACTAACGTGGCTTCGCCGGGACCAAATGGCCGGATAGTCGCGACCATCCGAGATCCCCCGCAAGCGTCGTAAGCGACCTCCGTTAGGCCAGTGTTTGGCACGGAGAGAAAGGCTTGGACCTTGGGGACCCTTCGGGTATACTGCCCGCGACCTAGCCCCGCGCGCCCGCGGGCGCACAACGCCACAGCAAGAGACGCAGCTAATGGTTTTGACACCGGACTTTGCCACCCGGCCCGTAATCAGCTTCCAGCACGTCCACAAGACGTACCCGACGGGCACCGAGGCGCTCCGCGACGTCAACCTCGAGGTGCCCGAAGGCGACTTCCTCTTCCTGGTCGGACCCTCAGGCGCCGGCAAGTCCACCCTCGTGCGCCTCCTGATCCGCGAGGAGAAGCCGAGCAAGGGCAAGATCTTCGTCGACGGCGTGGAGCTCGGCCGCATGAAGCGGCGCAAGCTGCCGCACTACCGGCGCAAGGTCGGCCTGGTGTTCCAGGACTTCAAGCTGCTGCCGAACCTGACCGTCTACGAGAACATTGCGTTCGCCCTGCGCGTTCTGGGAGAGGCCGACCACTCCATCAAGAACCGCGTCGCCGAGGCGCTCGACACCGTCAGCCTCTACGGCAAGGAGAACACCTACCCGGCCAACCTCTCGGGCGGTGAGCAGCAGCGCGTCGCCATCGCCCGCGCCCTGGTGCACGCACCTCGGTTCATCATCGCCGACGAGCCCACGGGCAACCTCGACCCCGCGACGGCGTGGGAGATCATGCAGCTGTTCCTTCGCATCAACGCGCGCGGCGCGACGGTCGTGATGGCGACGCACAACCGCGAGATCGTCGACCTTCTCCGCCGTCGCGTGGTTGCCATCGACGCGGGCCAGATCGCCCGCGACGACAGATCCGGCAGGTATCACGATGATTTTGCGAAATCTGAAGTTCGCGCTCAATAGCGCCTGGCAGAGCTTCTGGCGGAACCTCGCCGTGAGCCTCGCGGCGGTGCTCTCGATCACCCTCATCCTGATCCTGGCCGGCATCAACCTCCTCGTCGGTCACGCCCTGTCGCAGGTGCTGGACGGGTTCCGCACCAAGGTGAGCGAGATCTCGATCAACGTCTCCGACGACACGCCGCTGACGAACGTCTATGAGTTCCAGCAGCAGCTCGCCGCAGACCCACGCATCGCGAGCGTCCAGTTCATCACCAAGGACGAGGCGCTCAAGCGGTTCAAGTCCGACCCGCAGAACATGATCCTGGCGCAACAGATCGAGGGCAACCCGCTCGACGCCAAGCTCGACGTCCAGGTCAGAAACCTCGACGACGTGGCGTCGATCGACGCCCTCGCCCGCAAGTGGTCAGGCGTCGACCCGACCGACCCGACCAACTACCAGGGTGACTTCGTCAACCGGATGCTCCAGCTCTCGCAGTGGCTCGAGCTCGCCGGCGTGGGCCTGCTGATAATCCTCCTCATCATCTCGGTCGTGATCGTCATGAACACGATCCGTACCGCCGTCTACCACCGGCGCAAGGAGATCGAGGTGATGAAGCTCGTGGGCGCCACGGAGTGGTTCGTGCGCGGCCCCTTCGTGATCGAAGGCGTGATGACAGGCCTGATCGCAGCCGCGATCTCGCTTGCCTTGCTGGTCGTCGGCTACGAGCCTGCGGTCGTCCGCTTCAAGTCGGACATCGGCTTCATCCCCCTCAGCTATGACCCCGCGTTCATCTCGAGCCTGGCCCGGGACCTGCTTCTCGCGGGCGC
>VBEK01000021.1:7832-9917 GCA_005889135.1 Chloroflexota bacterium | reverse complement strand
TCGTGCTCGAGTTGCTGGCGAGGATGGCGTCTTTCGGCGCGTGCTCGCCGAGGTCTTCGAAGACGCTCTTCTTGGCGTCGAAATTCTCGATCACCGCCTCGATGACAACATCCGCATCGCGCACGCCCTCGCCGACGCTGCTGGCATCCTTGATCCGCGCGATGGCTTGCTGGGCCTGGTCCTCCGTCAGTCGGCCCTTCTCGACGGCGCGCTCGACGAGCCTGCGGTTCTGGGCTCGCGCGCGTTCGAGCTGACCGGCCACCGTGTCGACCAGGGCGACGTCGTAGCGGCCGCTAAGCGCGGTCTGCAGCGCGATCTGGGAGCCCATCGTCCCCGCGCCGACGACCGTCACGCGCTTCAATTCACCCATGCGCTTGAGCATGAAGGAATTCGAGGATTTGGTGGAAAAGGCCATCGACTCGATCCCGAAGGCGTTCGAGCCCTACCTGGAAAACACGGTCTTCATCGTCGAGGAGTCTTCGCCTGAAGGGGTGATGGGTCTTTACCACGGCGCCGGCGCGCTGCACGCGGGCGAGGGGATGCCCGACCAGATCACGATCTACAAGCGCTCCCACGAGCGCGCGACTCGGGATATGAAGGAGCTCGTCGAGGAGATCCGGCGCACGATCCTCCACGAGGTCGGCCACCACTTCGGGATGGACGAGGACGAGCTTCCTTATTAATCAGCGCAGGGACCAGAAGGCGCGATCCCAGAGGATGAGCGGGTCGCCTCCACCCACCGCCGCGGCCACCACCTCGCCGACGCAGATGTCGTGGTCGCCCGCCGGGAGGGTCTGGACCAGCCGGCACTCGAGCCACGCCGCGCAGCCGTCGAGCAGCGGGATGCCGTTGCTGCCCAGCCGGTGCGGGAGGGTGCGCCACTGCGGGTCAATGGCAGGGGCGCGGCCGGCGAAGCGATCGGCGATGAACTCCTGCGCCCTCGTGAGCACGCTCACGTTGAACGCCTCGGTCTCGAGGACCGCGGCCCTGGTCATCGACTCATGCTCCAGACCGACCACGATGAGCGGCGGCTCGGCCGACACCGAGACCAGGCTGCTCGCGGTGAGCCCGCGGTACTCGTCGCCGAGGCGGGCGCTGACCACGACGATGCCCGCCGGCAGGCGCGCCATCGCGTCGCGGAACCCTTGCTTCGGCACGTGGGGATCTTAGAATCGACTTTCGAGCTACGGGGCGACGTAGCCAAGTGGTAAGGCAGAGGTCTGCAAAACCTCCATCCCCAGTTCGATTCTGGGCGTCGCCTCCAACGCCGAATCCGCCCATCTAAGCCCTTGGCCCACCGCAAGGGCCGATGCTCGTCGGGGCTTCGGCCCTATTTCCCGAATCCCCAACCGCTAGCGCACGCCTAGCCTGCCGATCGTCAGGGCCGAGCCCCGACGTCTTTGGACGAATCGGGCCGTCTTTTTCGAGCGGCCCGATTCGTCCGTCGCCTACGTGATAACCGCTATGTGTGCATCGGCACCACGGTCAGCTGGAAGGTGACACCAGGCGCTGAGAACCCGAGTAGATCCGTCGTGGAGAAGTGACCTTTGACCGCGGGCGCGACAGGCATCGGGTCTGAGCTCTCAAAACTGGTCCCCCTACCAAGTCCGGTAAAGACGTCGACCTCGTGGGTGATAACGATCCACGGACCGGAGCCCGGAAAGATTTCTTTCACGACGTAAGTGCCGTCAGCGTGCGCGTGTCCGGCGCCGGCCAGGCCTGGACCCGCGGGGGTGGACATGTGGCCGCAGAAGGTGACCTCGGCATCAAACGAGCCGTCTTGATTGAAGACTCCCCAGGCCCAGAAGCCGCCCAGCATGTCGCCGCAAACGGCCGGATTGTTGCAGTTCATAGACGCTGTGAGCTGGTACAGCTGGACGTTCCCACCGCTGTTGCCGTAGTCCGCGGCCACGGGTACCGAGGCTGCGGCGCCCAACAAGGACGCAACGAACAACGCCAAAGCAAAACGCACCACTTTTCCCATAGATACCTCCCTAGACGCGCCCTGCCGGTGGGATGGGGCCAGTACACACCCGGCAGTCCCCGCAGTCAAGGTGCTACTCCGGCACGATCCCAGGTTCGATT
>VBEK01000021.1:0-7815 GCA_005889135.1 Chloroflexota bacterium | reverse complement strand
GTGCTTCGCGCAGAGCTCGTCGCCAACGGATTCGAGCAGGACGCCGCCGGGGTCATCGCCCGCCAGGTCGTCGAACGGCTCCTGCGGAGCTACCTCGGCGGCGGGCGGGCGGCCGCGCCACCGGCCACCCAACAGCTGGACGAGGCCGCCTGAGCCTGAGCTCGGGTCGCTGACCCCTCGGTTACACTCGAATTCGAACATGGGCGTGTCCCAGATCAAGATGCCTCAGCTCGGCGAGTCTGTGACCGAGGGCACCGTCGACAAGTGGCTCAAGCACGAAGGCGACCTGGTCAAGCGCGACGAGCCGCTGGTCGAGGTCGTGACCGACAAGGTCAACGCCGAGATCCCCTCCCCCTTCGAGGGCAAGCTGGTCAAGATCGCGGTGGCGGAGGGCGAGACCGTCCGGGTCGGGGCCGTGATCGCCCAGATCGAGACGGCGGCGGCCGCCGCGGCATCGCCCGCCAAGGAAAAAGAGGCCGGCGTCGCGCACACCGAGGTCCCACCCGAGCCTGCCGCCCCAGGCAGGGCGCCCCAGCCCCAACCCGTACCGCAGGGCGCGAACGGCGGCGAGCACGCCAGGCTGTCGCCCGCGGTCCGCAAGCTGGCCGCCGAGCACAACATCGATCCGACCTCCCTCCAGGGTTCGGGCATGGGCGGGCGGGTGACCAGGGACGACGTGCTGGCTGCTGTGGGGACTGCTCCGGCCGCCGCGCCGCATGCGCCTGCCAAGCCCGCCGGCCCGGCGCCGACGCCCGCTCGAATCGACGGCAAGCGCGAGGAGCTGGTGAAGCTCAGCGTCATGCGCAAGTCGATCGCCGAGCACATGGTGCGCAGCCTCGCCACCTCGCCACACGCGTGGACCCTGCAGGAGGTCGACGTCACCAACCTCGTGCGCTATCGGGAGGCCGAGAAGGACAGCTTCAAGGCCCGCCACGGCGGCGCCCTCACCTACCTGCCGTTCGTCGCCCAGATCGTCTGCGAGGCGCTGAAGGAGTTTCCGTGGCTCAACTCCTCGTGGAGCGACGAAGGCGTGGTCCTGAAGCGCTACGTCAACCTGGGCATCGCGGTTGCCATCCCCGATGGCCTGATCGTGCCGGTGGTGAAGGACGCCGACCAGCTGGGCTTCACCGACCTCGTGCGCGCGATCAACGACCTGGTCGATCGCGCGCGCAGCAAGCAGCTCAAGACCGACGACGTGCATGGAGGGACGTTCACGCTCAACAACACTGGGGCGACGGGCTCGATCGCGAGCCAGCCGATCATCAACCAGCCCCAGGCGGCGATCCTGACCACCGAGTCCATCCTCAAGAGGGCGATGGTTGTCGACGACGCGATAGCGATCCGGCACATGATGAACATCTGCCTGAGCTTCGACCACCGGATCGTCGACGGCATGATGGCCGGCCAGTTCGTCAACTGGATCAAGCAGCGACTCGAAGGATGGACCGCCGGTAGCATTCGGCTGTGATCAAAAGCGAGCCCCTCCGGCCGGCGCCGATCCCCGAATGGATCCGCGTCAAGGTCACCGAGGGAGACAACTTCAAAGACCTCAAGCAGATGGTTCAGGGTGCGAAGCTGCACACCGTTTGCGAAGAGGCGCGCTGCCCCAACATCTTCGACTGCTGGAACCGCCGGACGGCCACGTTCATGATCCTGGGCGACGTCTGCACACGCGCGTGCCGGTTCTGCGCCGTGACGTCCGGGAGGCCTACCGAGCTGGACCTCGGCGAGCCCATTCGCGTCGCCGAGTCCGTGGCTCAGCTCGGGCTCAAGCACGCGGTCATCACTTCGGTCGATCGTGACGACCTGAGGGACGGCGGCGCCGGCATATTCGCGCGCACGATCCGCGCCATCCGACGAAGAAGCCCGGGGACGACGATCGAGGTGCTGACACCCGACTTCCAGGGCGACTTCGACGCGGTGCGCACCGTGGTCGAGGCGAGGCCCGACATCTTCAACCACAACACGGAGACCGTGCCCCGGCTGTACGCCCGCATCCGGCCGAAGGCGGTCTACGCCAACAGCCTGGCCTTGCTCCGACACGTCAAGGCGCTCGCCCCGGACATGGTCACCAAGTCGGGGCTGATGGTCGGGCTGGGCGAGACCGAGGACGAGCTGCGCGAGGTCTTCCGCAACATGCGCGCGCACAACATCGACGTCCTCACGGTCGGCCAGTACCTGCGCCCATCGAAAAAGCACGCCGAGGTCGTGCGCTACTACCGTCCCGAGGAGTTCGTTCGTCTCAAGGAGCAGGCTCTGGCGATGGGCTTCGGCCACGTCGAGGCAGGTCCGCTGGTGCGCTCCTCATATCACGCCGATGAGCAGATCCCGACCGCGCGTAAGAGCCTGCTGGCTGGGTAGCGTCCCCTACCGCCAGGCCTGGGACCTCCAGGCCGAGCTGGTGGGCGAGCTGCGCTCTGGAGCAGGCGTGGACACCCTCCTCCTGCTCGAGCACCCGCACGTCTTCACCATGGGCAAGGCCGCCGTACCGGAGCACCTGCTCTGGGACGAGGCGGAGCGGGCGCGCCGGGACGTGGAGGTGGTGTGGTCGGACCGTGGCGGGGAGGCGACGTACCACGGGCCGGGCCAGCTCGTCGGCTACCCGGTCGTCGACCTGGCCCGCCTGGAGGTGACCATCCCCCGCTACCTCCAGCTCCTGGAGAGGTCTCTGATCGAGTTCCTGGGCAGCCTTGGCGTGGACTCCGAGCCCGGGGCGCCGGGCCTGACCGGGGTCTGGCGTCGGGACGAGAAGCTGGCCGCGATCGGGATCAAGCTCAACCGCTCCGTGGTCAGTCACGGGTTCGCGCTGAACCTGACCACCGATCTCGCCTACTTCCAGGGCATAGTGCCCTGCGGCCACGCCGACCTCCGGCCGACCTCGGTGGAGGCGGTCACCGGGCGCCGGATCGACACCGAGAAGGCGGCGGGCGGCTACTCCCGGAACTTCGCGGACGTCTTCGGGGTAGACCTTGACTGGGTGGAGTCCAGCAGCCTTATCGCCGCCGGGGGCGCCTCCAGCCGGCTCTGATCGGGAATACTTCGCGTTACCAGCGCGGTATTCCTAGTGTTAGAACATTCGAGGAAGGTGAGCGAGGGGTGGCCGTTTGGCCTCGCTCGTTATCGGGTAAGGACGAAATGAGCATGGCTAGCAACCGCAAGAGCGCTGAGAAGACCCGCGAGGAGCTCGTCCGGCTGGACAACGTCAACATGGACGAGGACGACGAGATCCTGCCTGACTTCGAGGCCGAGGTCGACGACGGCAGGCGTGTCTGGGTGACGGCGGTCCTCGAGCGCACGGCCGTGATCGAGCCTGCCCCGGGTGAGCCGAAGGTGCTCATGAACCGGCGACGCCTGTTCGTCAACCCGCGCCACCTCCGCGTGCGCCACCTCGCCAGCAAGGAAGCTGCGCGGCGCGGCCGCGAGGCGGCTCGCCAGCTCAGGCTTCAGGAACAGCAAAGCTCCGCGGCGTAAGCCCGCGGGGCCGCTTACCTTTCGGAAGTCGGGTCGGGCTCCTCTGGTAACATTCGCTGCTGCCGAAAAGCTCGGCGCCTGCCTATTTCCGCGGCACTTGCGCGCCGCCTAGCCGAGGGAAGCCACTTTATGAGCAAGACCGTTGAACTCGTCTCGCTGGCCACTATCGTCCCCCCTCCCAATCACGAAGTCAGCGGCGGTTTCAACGCCATAGTCGACGGCAAAGAGGTACGAGTGCGCGCGGTGCTCGAGCGGACGGTGGTCATCGAGCACCACGAAGGCGGCGAGCGGAGCGTGGTGCGCAAGGACAACTGCATGGTCAAGCCGTCGGCGGTCGCGTTCGTGCCCGGCAATCCGAACAACGGCGTCGGGCCGCGGCAGTGGCGGCGGCTTCCCGGTAAGCCACCCGCCCCGGGGACTCCTGGTACTCCTGGGACTCCAGGCGCGCCGCCGGCGCCGGCCAACGGCAAGTAAGCTTCCCGATCCGTTCCCCACTGCTGGGGGTGAACGCTAGTCGATGTACTTTTGCGCGACGAGCGTCAGGAAGGGCTGAAGCTCCTTCGCCAGGGCGACGTCCTCGAACGCTTTGCGCGCCTCGGCGAATCGTCCTCCCTGGAGCTTGCTCATCTCCTCGTCCGCGATCTCGCGCACCAGGTCCGCATCGACCGTTGGACCTTCCTGGAGGCGCGCGGAGTGCCTGACCCACTGCCAGATCTGCGACCGTGAGATCTCGGCGGTGGCGACGTCTTCCATCAGGTTGTTGATCGCGGCCGCGCCCGTGCCTCGCATCCAGGACTCGATGTACTGGATGCCCACGCTGACGTTCGCCCGCAGGCCGTTCTCCGTGATCGTGCCCCCCGGCACCTTGACGTCGATCAGCTGGCCGGCCGAGACCGAGACATCGGGTCGCTGCCGCTCCAGCTGATTGGGCCGGTCGCCCAGCACGCGGTCGAACGCCTCGGTCGCGGTCGACACCAGGTCGGGGTGCGCAACCCACGTACCGTCGAAGCCGTCGTTCGCCTCCCGGTCCTTGTCCTCCTTGACCTTGGCGAGGGCGGTCCGGTTGACCTCCGGGTCGCGGCGGGACGGGATGAAGGCGGCCATACCTCCCATGGCGTGGGCGCCGCGCCGGTGGCACGTCTTCACCAGGAGCTCCGTGTAGGCCCGCATGAAAGGCACCGTCATCGTCACCTGCGCCCTGTCCGGTAGGACGAACTCGGGGCGGTTCCGAAACTTCTTGATGATGCTGAAGATGTAGTCCCACCGTCCCGCGTTCAGGCCGCTCGAATGGTCGCGCAGCTCGTACAGGATCTCCTCCATCTCGAAGGCGGCAAGGATGGTCTCAATCAGGACTGTCGCCCGGATGGTTCCGCGCGGAATGCCGAGCTCGTCCTGGGCGAGGTTGAAGACGTCGTTCCACAGCCGCGCCTCGAGGTGGCTCTCGAGCTTCGCCAGGTAGAAGTACGGCCCGCTGCCCTTCTTCAGCAGCCGCTCGGCGTTGTGGAAGAAGTAGAGCCCGAAGTCGAACAGGCTGCCCGAGACCGGCTTGCCATCCACTTCCACGTGGCGTTCATCCAGGTGCCACCCACGCGGCCGGACGAGCAGCGTCGCCACCTTCTCGTTGAGCCGGTACTCCTTGCCTTCCGGGCTCTTGAACTCGATGCGCCGCTCAATGGCGTCGATGAGGTTGGCCTGGCCCTCGACCAGGTTCGACCACGTCGGTGAGTTGGCGTCTTCGAAGTCGGCCATGAAGACGCGCGCCCCCGAGTTCAGGGCGTTGATCAGCATCTTGCGGTCTGTCGGACCGGTGATCTCGACGCGCCTGTCCTGCAGGTCCTTCGGCGCTTTGGCGACGTGCCAGTCGGAGTCGCGCACCGAGCTGGTGGTGACGAGGAACTGGGGCATCTCGCCGGCGTCGATCCTGGTCTGGCGCTCGTCGCGCAAGCGCAGGAGCTCCTGCCGCCGGCCGCCAAACTCGCGCTGCAGCCGGGCGACGAAGCTCAGCGCCTCGGGCGTCAGGATCTCGGTCGCGCGACCTTCGACGGCGCCCTTGAGCTGAACATGCTCCGTGGTGGCCATCGCCACCAATCTACTAGAGGCTGTTACGTCCCGGCGAGGCGTTTCACAACCGGCGCGAGCGAGTCCGCCGCATCGCCGGGGACCACGATGTGGGAGATCCCGTAACGCTCGCGTCGGGCGATGATCTCCTCGGCGATCTGGTCCGCCGTGCCGAGCATGAAGTGCGGCACCTCGAGGACGTCGGCCGGACCGAAGCCCATCGCGGGCGCGAGCATCTCGGCGACTCCGTCGCGATCGTCCGTGACGTTGGCCATGAACGTCCAGACGCCGAGCTCGATCTGCTCCATGCGCTCGCCGGCCGCCTCGCGAATCCAGCCGAGCTTCTCGTCGGTGACCGACGCCAGGCCGGTCTGTGCCAGGCGCCGGCCGGGTTTGCCTTCCCTGAGGTCGAAGTTGACGTTCACGGTGTCCGCCTCGCGCGCCGCCAGCTCGAGCATCTTGCGTCCCCCGCCACCGATCACGATCGGCGGGTGCGGCTTCTGCACCGGCGCCGGCGCGCCCTCGAGGCCCTTGATCGTGTAGTGCTTGCCCTCGAACGAGAACTCGCCGCCGGCGAAGAACCGCTTGAAGATGGTCAGGGCCTCCGCCATGCGCTCGATGCGCGTCCCGGGCGAGTCATAGGGGATCCCCGACTGCTCGTAGTCGGACATCATCCAGCCGGCGCCGATCCCGAAATCGAAGCGGCCGTCGGAGAGCAGGTCGAGCGAGGCCGCCTCCTTGGCGAGCACGACCGGGTGGCGGTAGTCGTTGTCGAAGACCAGCGAGCCGACGCGGAGCGTGGTGGTGGCGTCGGCGGCGGCCATGAGGCCGGCGATCGGGCCGACCTGGTCGCCGAAGTGGTCGGGGAGGTAGAGCGTCGAGTAGCCCATGGCCTCGAGCGCCCGCGCGCGCTCTTTCCACTGCTTGGCGCTCTGTGCGCGGTGCTCCTGCGCGCTGAACCGAAAAGGCCGCGCCTTGCTCACGCGAGGAGAGTAGCCGAGGCTCGTTCCGTGGACGCCCGAAGTCTGAGTCCGTTCTCTGCGCCTTACTCGCCGTCAAGGAGCGCTGTCATCGCAGGTTGGTAGAAAGCGATGTCCTCAGCCTCGTGCCATTGAATGCTGGTGAACCCGGCCTTCGCCGCTGCCAGCGTCAGGGCTTGTCGACCAATGGCTCGGTAGCGCGCGCTGTGGTGGCTGACACTCCAACCACCTGAACCCTCGGTCAGGATCAGAAAATGGACTGTGTACATGGGGCTATCTGGTGCATCCCAGTCGTGCAGGCGTACCACCACTTTGCGCGGTGGTCCAGGATTGATTCGCGGCGCGGCACTGACTGGCCGCTCGACCAGCTCGCGGTCGTAGTCGCGGACGGTTATGACCACGAGGCCCCCGGGTCGCAATTTGGAACGCATTGCCCGAAAGGCCAGGCCAATATCGTCATCCGTCAGGAGATGCGGAAGCGCGTTATCACACGAGATGAGGACGTCGTAGGTGCCCTCGAGCCTCTCCAAATCGCGAATGTCGCATGCCGTGAAAGTCATGTCCACGCCACGACGAATGGCTTCCTGGCGAGCGCGGTCCAAAGCTCGTTCGCTGACGTCTGTTCCGTGGACCTTGTATCCGTGGCCTGCGAGGCCAAGTGCCTGCGTGCCGATCCCACACGAGCAATCAAGAACGGACTGGGCGTCCGGCAGCCGGCTTCGGATTAAGCGATCAAGGGCCACACCCTGGTGTGTTACCGCCGTGTTCCAGTCTTCGTAGATGAGGTGGTACTCAGGCGCCAGCTCGTCGTAGAAGTCGGCTACCGACATGCCCAGACTCTAGTCGTTGGTTGCAGGGCGCCAAGCTCGACTCTTTTGCGCATCCCACCAGTCGCGGCCATGGCCCCTGCGCGCCGCCAGCGACAGTACGTACGCGTCTAAGCAAGAAATCAGTACGTCGCGGACGGCTTCCCAACCTTATGCGAGGGAGCGTCGCGTCGGTACCGAAGTAGCTGTAGCGAATCAGCCGAAGTAGTTGTGACACATCGGCCGAAGGCCTTTTCGTCCATCAGACGAACTTGCGCAACCGAGGTGGTGCCGAGGGCCAGATTTGAACTGGCGACACCTTGATTTTCAGAGGCGATGAGAGTCGTCCGTTGACGATCGCGACGTGCCATCTAAGTTCAAAGTCCGTGGTCGCCGTCCGTCCACAGCCGCGCGTAATCGCGTAAGTTCGCTGAAATGGCTGTCAACATGGCTGTCAAGACTTCTGCGCCCCTAGGCCTGCGCCGTAGCCGAGGTTTCTC
>VBEK01000020.1 GCA_005889135.1 Chloroflexota bacterium | reverse complement strand
TGAGGATCGGCGCGATTGTCGCGAGCCTCGTTTAACCCCGGAATGGCCAGGCAAATCCGGGCCGGCATCGTCATGGATACCGCAGCCATGGCGTTTGACGCGTCAGAAGTGCGCCGTCACTATCCCTCGGTTCCGGTGACCAGCCTTCGAGAGGTTGTCAGAAGGGATTTCGTGCGCGCGCACGATGGGCAGCGAAACATGCCAAGTGTCGTGACACCTTAATTTGACGCTTCACGCAGACGGTCTCTGACACTCCCGGCATGGACCCGCATGATGCCGTACCGGAGAATGCCCACGCGATCGCAAGTTCTGAGGCCGCGGCGTGGGCGGCGAGGCTGTCGGCAGCGGACGCAAGATCTGCGAACTGGCTGATGGTGCGGGTCTGAGCAGACCGTATGCAATTGTGATGGCCGTTGTCAGCCTGCTAGGCGCTCAGGCCAACATGACTGGGCGACGCTTGACTCGGACGCCGAGGAGGATCAGAGTTGCCACCTCGGGAAGCAGAGGAGGTCCAAGCGGACAAGCAGAGGTCGACCGCCAGGCGGTCGGGGAGTGATCGGCGCGAACATGCGCGCAGGTCAGAGCTCCATGGTGATCCTTTGACCCTCGCCAATGCCGAAGAGCGCAGAGCACTGCTGCGCCGGATCCAATTACGCCGTAGTCCGTTGGATCGTCGCGCGCCATATCGCAATGACCTCACGTCGCCTATCCGGAGGGCGCCACCGCCATCCTCCAACAAGGCGAGTTGACGCTCTACAAGTCGGTTGGCAACCACTGCGACGTCACGGCCTAAGCGCACGGACAGTCGTTCGTCGAGCGTCCCAATGATGTCGTGGCCGCGGTCAATTCTGGCTCGACGGACTTCATCGCGATCGCGGCTTTTCCCGGCGTTCCCATCGGCGGGTCGTCGCGGATCGATCGACCGGACCGAGGTACCTGCCCGGGCGTCTCAGCGACGCGGCTGAGTCGGTCACGGGGTTAGGGCCGCATACGGTTGTAGATGGAATACTTGGCGCTCTTCACACCGCTGGCGTCCAGCCAGCGAACAAGCGCGGGAAATCCCATTGCGATGTGCGTACACCAGACAGACGACAGGCAGACATCGTTGTTTTCGACGAGTACCCGCCATGCCAGATACCACGGTGAGCCCGATTCCTCGGTCTCGGTCCCGAGAAAGACGCCCATTGCCACCTTGTGCTTCTGCATCGCCGACCCGATGTCCCCCAGCGCACTCGCATTCAGACCAGTGGAGCCGGCCACATACCGATTTGTAGCTCTCAACTGGTCCGCTCTCCATGCGCGCCAGATCGCCCAAATCGCGGACTCCAGCTCATCTCGCGGTGGCCGATCGAAGCGCTCGAGGCTTGCGACATACATCCGCGCTCTCACCTGGTCTTTGGTGAGCTTGCGACCAGGAGCCCAAGGCTTGATCAGTCCTTCATGGAACGGTGGTGAGATCGGAACCATCTGGCGACCAATGGCCAGTGCATGATCTCGATCCGCACAATGCGCTCGGATGTCGATGGAGTGCATGTAGCCGGTGTCTGCGTCGGTGATGAAGGCATCGCGGGCGCCCGTGACTGTCAACCGGTCAATGCGGCGGGAACGGTATCCAGGTGCGCTTCGTCGTTCCTGGGGTAGGGCTGACCCGGGAGAATGACGGTTTCCGCAACACATATCCCCGCGAGGGCGTCGGCCGCGGTTGCAGCTGCTGCCTGAGAAGCAAATTGTCCGACGGCGCTGCATCCATCCCCGCTCAATGCGGGACCATCGACTCGTCCCGGTAAGAGTACGAAGCTCGGTTCCACCGGGTCATCGTCCATGCCGAAGCTCCAGGTCCAGCCGCGAACCGGGTCGGTCAGGACATCGTCGTTGTCAGCAATCATGCCTCAGGCCAGCAAATCATCATTCCGATTTGCTCGCGAGCGGCGATCTTTGTACCCTCCGGTCACGAGGGCATAAGCGTGGCCGAGAGCGGCGCGGCAGCTGGCTCGACTTCGATCCGCTCACGGTGGATTCTTCCAGTCGCCCGCTGGTTCCGGGGTTTGATCGCTAGCTGATCGCCGGCTGCGGCTGGGGATCCGATGCCCGCCACATGATCAGCAAGGGAATTGCAACCAGGCCGAACAGCACTGCGGACAGACCGATTGCCATGGGCGGACTGACCACGTCGGCCAGACCCATCAACAGAGGCACCAGCCCCGCGATGCCGAGCTCACCGATGAGTGCCCCGAGCGACAGGATGGTGGCACGCTGGCCGCTCGGGATGATGTCGTTGATGCGTGTCGTCAGCAGCGGACCCACAAGCGAGGGAACGAGCGCCACGACGAGCATGAGCGCAATCGAGGGGATGGAGGGCAGCGCGCCGATGACGATGGTCGCGCCGACGAGGAAGACGGCGTTCACCGTGACGATTTTCCTCAGCTCGAAGCGACGCCCGATTCTGTGCGCCACCCACGATGCGGCCACCGTCGTCCCCTGTATGAGGACGACTACAAGGCCGAGAGCGGCGATCGGAAACCCCACCATGACGGCGTACGGCTGGAGCAAGAAGTAGTAGACGACGACGGGCACTACCGAGAAGGTCGTGCTCAACAGCAGGAGGGCGCGGACGGCGGGACGGCGCGCCGCGATGCGTATGGCTTCGCGAAGGTTCTTCCAGTACTCGAGGGGCTTTTCTCCCTCGGCCGAGTAACGGGGGGCTTCGCGGGCGGTCAGCATCACGATTGCCGCCCCAAAGGCAAGGACGCCGCTGATGCTGAAGCAGAGTGTGATGTCAACCGTCGCCAGCACCGAGCCGACCAGGGCAGCCAGCCCCTGCGACCCCAGCTGGATCGCCGTAGAGCGACCGGCGAATTTCGCGGCTTCCGACTCGCGGCCGTCGGCCTTGAGGCTGTCATAGAGGAGCGCCGAGTCGGCACCGCTGACGAACGCCATCGACGAGTTCCACAGCACGTATCCGAGGATGAAACTCGGCGTTAGCGCCGGGGTGAGGATGAGGAACATCGCGACCGAGTAGAGGAGGGCTCCGATCGCGATCGAAGCCTTACGGCCCCAGCGGTCAGCGATGAGTCCGGTCGGCACCTCGAGCGCAGCTGTCAGGATCCACGCGATCGCTTCGAGAATCCCGATCTGGGTCAGGCTCAGACCTTTGCGCTGCAAGAAGACCACCCAGATCGGAACCCACAGGATGAACATCACGAGCGCCTGCGACGCCAAGAGGCGACGAACAGTTCCGCTGTAGCGACTCACTGCTGCCCGTGGTTCTCCCATACCGGGTGTCCCATGCATGTTTTCAGACCGGTTGGCGTGGCCAAAATCATCGGCGCAACCGCGTCGTCGAAAGGCCCGAGTTCTTTGCTTGCCGAGCGCTGTAAACATATCCCGTGCCAGGTGAGCCTTCCGTCGGGCGGTCGACTGCCTCTCCTCCGGCCTTGCTGCTGGTTGCTGTCGTCGCACTGGTCTGGACGGTCGCGGTTCGCGGATTCGTGCTCACCGGAGCGTGGGCCGCTGAGGAACCGCCCGGCTGACGACGACTCAGCGTCCGGGCATTCGGGTCCACGCGAGAACACCCGAGAGACCCGTCAGCGCTGCCACCGCGACGATCGCCGCCGGGAACCCGGCCGCGTCGGCGACCGCTCCGGCCACGATCGCGCCCACCGCGTATCCGGCGTCTCGCCACGTTCTGTAGATCCCCACCGAGGTGGCGCGGTTGGCCGGAGAGGCCGCGTCGCCGACGACGGCGAGGAGGGTGGGATATACCATGGCCGTGCCCGCTCCGAGGAGGACGGCGGCCGCGAGCCACCACGCAAACCCCTGCAGCACGACAAAGCTCGCGATCGCGACCGACTGGAGCAGCATCCCGCTCACGATCAGGACCTTGCGCCCGACCACGTCGCTCATCCAGCCGGTCCCGAGCTGGCCGAAGCCCCAGACCGCGGGATAGACGGCGGCCAGGATCGCGATCTCACGCAGATCGAGTCCCTGGGCGGCGAAGAACAGAGGAAGGAGCGCCCACGCCATGCCGTCGTTCAGGTTGTTGACCATGCCTGCCTGGCAGGCGCTCGACATGCTCCGGTCGCGAAAGCTGACTTCGACGACAGCCGCAGCCAACGGTCGCGGTGCGTCATCACCCTGTGATTCCAGCTCGACGTGTCGGGTGGTCTCCCGCGTGAGCAAAGACAGCAAGAGTCCCGCGACGGCCAGGCCTTCGGCAAGGACGTAAGGCGCCGGCCGCAGGCCGAAGCTCGCGGCGAGAAAGCCGGCAGCCGCCGCGGCCAGCGACACCGACACATAGCCCGACGCCTCGTTGAGGCCGAGGGCGAATCCGCGCCGGCGCGGTCCGACGAGGTCGATCTTCATGTTGACGGTCATCGACCACGCGAGGCCCTGGTTGATCCCGAGAAGGACGTTGGCCGCCACGACCCAGGACCACGAGGGCGCGAAGATGATCAGAGGAGCTACCGGGAGAGCAGCGATCCAGCCGGCGACGAGGATCATCCGGCGTCCGAAGCGGTCCGCCAGCCAACCCGCCGCCAGATTGCTGCCGGCCTTGACCAGGCCGAAGCTGATCAGGAAGGAGAGGATCGCCGTCCGGCTGACGACCTGGAAGTCGTGCTCCCCCAGCGGCGCCAGCGTCGAGCGCTCGACGCCGACGACTCCACCGACGAACGCGTTGATCAGCACCAGCAGCGCAAACTGGCGCCAGTTCGCCCGGAGGCCCAGCCGAACCGAATTCCGCGAGGTCAGCGGTGGAGCGGGCCCAGCCAGCGCTTCGTTCTCAGCGCGGAACCAACCGGAGCGTGGTCGACCGCGCCTCCGGGGTCAGGCAGCTGTTGAGGATCCTGCCGGTGTAGCGGCGGTACTTGGACCTGTAGGCGGCATCGATGTCGTCATCGCGGGCGTGGTCGGCGTCGGCGAACGTCACGTCCTTCTCCACGCCCCCCGCCCAGATCCGCCCTTCGTGGGTCGCCTGCACACCTCGGAACCAGGCCGCATCACTGCCCTTGACCGCAGAGCGGACGAAGAGCCCATCGCCCTCGCGGACCAGCCACACGGTCACGCGCTTGCGCAGCGAGCCGTCTGGGCGCACCGCGGCCACGTCGACCTCCTCGGCCCGTCCGATTCTCGTCAGCTCGTCGCTCGTCCACCCGGCCATCGGCAACCCTCCCTGGGTGACTACTTGTGCATCGCAGCCCTGTGCAGTTGATTGCGCCGCCCTGGTCCATCGCCGCCGCCTGTCGTTCAGGCGTCACATAGAGTCGACGGGGCGAAACTGAACATCCCGCGGCGCCGCTCGTCATAGACTCCCCTGCGAGTGACACGAAGACTGCTGGTCGCGGCGCTGCTCTTGGTCGCCTGCTCAAACGCGCCGCAGGCGGCAAGCGTAAGCCCGCACACATCCGGGCCGCTCAGTGACACGTGGATCCGGATGGGAGTCTCCTGGCGCCAGGTCAATGGGCCGCACCCGGCACCGCGGTACGCCGCGTCCCTCGCTTACGACGCTGCCCGCAGGGCCTATGTACTCTTCGGCGGCCAGAACGGCAGCGTGTCCTACGACGAGACGTGGATCTTCGACGGCGCGAGCTGGAAGAAGATGTCGCCCGCCCACCGGCCACCGCCGCGCCGCGGCGCAGCGATGGCTTACGACCCGCACCTGAAGGTGGTGGTCCTCTACGGCGGCCTGGTACCCGACCGGGCCGAGGGCTCGGAGTCCTCCGACACGTGGACCTGGGACGGGGTCGACTGGACGGACGCGAGCGGCGAAAACCCCGGTCCAGGAAATCGCAACGACCCGGGCATGGTCACCGCCAGCGACGGGGTCATCCTCTTCGGAGGGCACCTCGGGAACGTCGCGTACTTCGGCGACGCGTGGACGTGGGACGGAAAGGACTGGTCCCGCGCTGACCGCGCACCCAGGCCTTCCGGCCGCGGCGAACCTGCGCTCGCGTGGAATCCGAGCGATTCCTCGCTCTTCGTCTATGGCGGCCTGGGGATCAGGTCTGGCGCCGGGCCCGGAAACCGCGGCGTCCCTCTGGGCGACGCGTGGTCCATGAAGGACGGGACGTGGACCCAGCTGCAGGGCGCGGGCCCGCCGCCGACCGCGGACGCGAACGCGGTGTGGGATGCATCTGCCCGGAGCGTTGTCGTGATGTTCGGAATCGTGTGCCCGAATCCGGTCGCGGACGCGTGGGCCTGGGACGGTGCGGTTTGGAAGCACTCGACGGTGCCGGTGCCTGCGCGCTGGAGAGCCGCCGTCGCCGAGGACCCGGTCGGGGGCGCGCTCGTCTTTGGCGGCAACGACGAGGTGGGCTGTTAGTCAGGGTGGAGGAAGCGGACGACTCGCCCGGAGTCGTAGGTCGAGATGTTCACGTCGAGATATCTTCCTTCGGCGGCGTCACCTGCTACTCGTGCTCGTCGGGGGGCGTCTGACAGAGGCTGACTGAGCGCGGCGTCCGTCCGCCAAGGGCTGCGCCGTCGTGATCAGAAATGACGACGGTACCCAGCGGTCGCTCCTGCTGTGGCCTGGCTTCTGGCGCTGCCGCTGGCCGTCACCCAAGTCTCGGTTCGAACCCGAGCGCCTCGCGGCGATAGCCGCCGCATGATGGGAGGCAATCGGCAGGCGGCGGGCCTGGCTTACCCTGATGGAACGGCTTGAGGACATAGTTCAGGAGGGGCCTCAAATGGGGGACGAGATCGAGCGGTACCTCGATGACAGGCTGGCGGCCCAACTGGACCGCCGCGAGTTCCTGCAGGTTGGTTTGACGGTGGCCGGAGCGGCGGTCTTCGCCGCCTGCGGCGGCACCACGTCCGGCGGACCCAGCGGTCCGACCGGCCCCGAGTTCAAGCTCGGCGTCGTGCTGCCGTACTCGGGCGTCTACGCCGAGCTCGGCACCAGCATCACCAACGGCATGCGCATGTACTTCGACTCGGTCGGCAACCAGGCGGGCAATCGCAAGATCACCATGGTCACCGCCGACGAGCAGGTGGCGCTTGCCGACGCGGTCGCCGCGACCAAGAAGGTCGTCGAGCAGGACAGCGTCGACATGGTCGCGGGTTACGTCTCGAGCCCCAACGCCGCCGGGAATCGGGACTATCTTCACGGCCAGAAGATCCCGACCCTGATCGCCAACGCGGGCGTGAACTCGCTTTCCCGCGCCGCCAAGTCGCCCTTCATTTATCGCACCTCGTTCAGCAACTGGCAGCCCGCCCACCCGGTGGGCACGTACGTCGCCGAGAAGCTCGGCAAGAAGAAGATCCAGCTCGTCTACGCGAAGTACGGGGCGGGCCTCGAGTCGGTCGCGTCGTTCAAGGAGACCTTCACCGCCGCAGGCGGCACCATCGTCGGCCCCG
>VBEK01000019.1 GCA_005889135.1 Chloroflexota bacterium | reverse complement strand
GAGCAGGGCGACGTCGAGCGCGCGGAAGCGGCGGAGCTGTGGGCGTACGGGGTCGAAAGCGAGGCGTTTCCCGAGCCGGCCAAGCGCGCCGACGCGACCTACAACCTGGCGTGCTTCTACAGCCGCGTGGGGCAGGCCGGCCGGGCGCTGGAGCTGCTGCGCCAGAGCTTCGAAGCCAAGCCCGACCTCAGGGAGCTGGCCAAGCGGGACCCTGATCTGGATCCGATAAGAGGGGAACTCGCTCCTATCCTCTTGTAGGTGAGCGTCACGCTCGACCGGCACTCTTTTCCCCTCACGGCGATCGTCGGCCAGGAGTCGATGAAGCTCGCCCTGATCCTCAACGCCATCGTGCCGACGATCGGCGGCGTCCTGATCCGCGGTGAGAAGGGGACCGGCAAGTCGACGGCCGTCCGCGCCCTCGCCAGGCTGCTGCCCGAGCACGACGTCGTCGAGGGCTGCCACTTCGGCTGCGATCCGAGCGACCGCGAGGCGCTGTGCGCCGACTGCCGCGAGCGCCTCCGGGCCGGCGCGATGCTGCCCCACCACAAGCGCCGCATGCGCGTCGTCGAGCTGCCCATCAACGCCTCCGAGGACCGCGTCGTGGGCACGATCGATCTCGAGGCCGCCCTGCGCACCGGTACGCGACGCTTCGAGCCGGGGGTGCTGGCGGAGGCCAACCGCAACATCCTCTACGTCGACGAGGTCAACCTCCTCGACGACCACCTGGTGGACGTCCTCCTGGACGCGGCCGCGATGGGCGTGAACGTGATCGAGCGCGAGGGAGTTTCGTTCAGCCATCCCTCGCGGTTCATCCTCGTCGGGACGATGAACCCCGAGGAGGGAGAGCTCCGGCCGCAGCTCCTCGACCGCTTCGGCCTGTGCGTCGACGTCGAGGGCATCCGCGACCCCGATGAACGCGTCCTGATCGCGGAGCGCGACGCCGCGTTCCAGCGCGGCGACCACGAGTTCGCCAACGAGTTCGCCGCCGCCGACAGCAACCTCTCGCGCGCCCTGGCCGAGGCGATCGGGCGCGTCAAGGACGTGCGCGTCACTGCCGGCCACACCCGCCTGATCTCGTCCATCTGCGTCGAGGCGGAGGTGCTGGGCCACCGCGCCGACGTCGTCATCGACCACGCGGCCCGTGCGCTGGCTGCCTACCGCCGCCACGGCTCGCCCTCGCGCGAAGACATCTACGACGCCGCGACCCTGGCGCTCGCGCACCGCGCCCGCCAGCCGGTGCGCCGCGACGCGGACGACCAGACCACGCCGGAGCACGGGGAGGAGCAGGAGGGCTCGCAGCAGTCGGACCCCGAGGGCGGCCAGCCCCAGGCGTCCGAGAGCGAATCCGCCACCGAGGCGACCTCGGAGGAGAGCGCGAGCTCATCGGAGACCGGCCAGCAGTCGGCCGGCGCGGACACAGGCGTGACGGCAGGCGCCTCGAGCGGACAGGAGTCGGCGCCTGAGGCCCTGCAGACGTTCAACCTGCGGCGCATCGACCTTCCCCGCCAGCGCCGCGTCCGCAAGCAAGGCGGCAAGCGCGCCGCCAGCCAGACGCCCGACCGCCGCGGCCGCTACGTCCGGGCGGAACCGAAGGAGAAGGTGAGCGACCTGGCCATCGACGCCACGGTGCGCGCGGCCGCTCCTATGCAGAGGGAGAGAGGACGGCGTCACGGCGAGCGGCTGATGCTCGAGCGCCAGGACCTGCGGCAGAAGGTGCGCGAGCGCAAGGTCGGCAACCTGATCGTCTTCGTCGTCGACGCGTCCGCCTCCATGGACGCGGAGCAGCGAATGGCCGCGACCAAGGGCGCGATCCTCTCGCTCCTGCAGGACGCGTACGTGCGGCGCGACCGTGTGGCGGTCGTGATCTTCAAGAACCGCACCGCCGAGGTCGTGATGCGGCCGACCTCCAGCGTGTCCCTGGCGCGTAGGCGGCTGGAGAGGCTCTCTGTCGGCGGGACCACGCCCCTCACTCATGGCCTGATGGCGGGTTATAAGGTCGTGAAGACAGAGCTCCTCCGCGACCCGACCATCCGGCCGCTGCTGGTGCTGATCAGCGACGGGCGCGGAAACATCTCCATGTTCAAGGAGGAGCCCCTCGTCGAGGCGCAGAAGGTGGCGGCCCTGATCGAGGCAGAGGAGATCGACGCCCTGGTCATCGACTCCGCGCGTGACTACAGCCACCTGCCGTCGGTGCAGCACCTCGCCCGAGTTGCGCCGATGTACCAGACGTACGCCATCAACGCTTGCGCGGACCTCGCGGACCGCATGGGAGCGCACTATTACGGGCTCTATGACCTTTCTCGCGACGAGATCGCCACGGCGGTCGAGAGGGAGCTGGGCCGCGGCCGTTAGCGCGCTGGCGCTGCTTGTGGCCGCGTGCTCGACGGAGACCCCCTCACCGACGCCGACACCCTCTTCGTCGCCCTCGGCGCAGGCGAGCCCCTCACCCTCGCCAGTGGCGAGCGGCGACGAGACGCCGGTCGCGCAGCAGGTGCTGCCGCCGGCAACCGACCAGCCGGTGGCCAAACTCTGCGCCAAGCCCATCGTCACCACCGCCGACGGCAACGCACTTCCCCTGGCGTGCCGGAACGGCGCGCTGAACGTGACCGCCTGGAAGTTTTACGCGACGATCAGCGCCAGCGTGCTCGGGCTCGGTCTCAATCCGACCCAGGGACAGGTGGTGAGCGCGATGTGCGACGACATGGCGCACAACGGCGCGACCCGCGCGCAGGAGCCGAATGGCTACCGCCTGGCCCGGGCGTACTACGGCTGGACTTTCGCCATGGACCCGACCGAGGTGACCTGCCAGTGACCGTCGGTAAGATCTAGCGACGCATGGCGCTCGACCGCTACTCCTACCCCTTCACGGCGATCGTCGGCCAGGACGAGATGAAGCTGGCCCTGGTGCTCAACGCCATCAACCCGACCATCGGCGGAGTGCTCATCCGCGGCGAGAAGGGCACCGGCAAGTCGACGGCCGTGCGCGCGCTGGCGCGGTTGCTCCCGGACCAGAAGGTGGTCGAGGGCTGTCACTTCGGATGCCACCCCGACGATCCCGAGGACTGGTGCCTCGACTGCCGCGAGCGGGCGGCGGCCGGGGAGCTGCCAGAGGCCACGCGGCGGATGCGCGTCGTCGAGCTGCCGATCAACGCCTCCGAAGACCGCGTCGTCGGCACCATCGACCTGGAGGCGGCTTTGAAGGAGGGCTCGCGGCGTTTCGAGCCCGGCGTGCTTGCAGAGGCGAACCGGAACATCCTCTACGTCGACGAGGTCAACCTCCTCGACGACCACATAGTGGACGTGCTGCTCGACGCCGCCGCCATGGGCGTCAACACCGTCGAGCGCGAGGGCGTATCCGTGTCCCACCCGTCGCGCTTCATCCTCGTCGGGACGATGAACCCGGAGGAGGGCGAGCTGAGACCGCAGCTCCTCGACCGCTTCGGGCTGTGCGTCGACGTGGAGGGCATCCGCGACCTGGACCAGCGCGTGGCGATCGTCGAGAAGCGCGCCGTCTGGGAGGACGACCCGAACCTGTTTTACCAGCAGCACGCCGAGTCAGAGCAGGCCGTCAAGTCGCAGATCGCGGAGGCCATCGCCACCTTCCCGGAGGTCACGCTGCCGCGCCAGATCCTGCGCCTGATCGCCCAGATCTCGATCGCGCTCGAGGTCGACGGCCACCGCTCCGACCTCGTCTGCGCCCGGGCGGCGCAGGCGAAGGCCGCGTACGACAGCGCCGAGGAGGTCGAGGTCAAGCACGTCGGCGAGGTGGCGGAGATGGTGTTCGCCCATCGCGTCCACTCCGTCCCGTTCGGCAAAGGTGGGCCTAACCTCGGCGAGGTGATCTCCAGGATGGTCGGCCAGGGCTAATTCGGAGGTCGCCCAGGATCCCGGTTCTAGACTGAACCGAACCCCCCGATGGCCTCGATCACCCAGGAAGCCCTTCAGCCTCGGCGCGCCGCGGAGCTGCTCGACCAGGTCGAGAAGAACATCCACCGCGTCATCGTCGGCAAGGACCGCATCGTGCGCCTCGCCCTCACCGGGATGGTCGCGGGCGGGCACATCCTGCTCCAGGACCTTCCCGGCACCGGAAAGACGTTGCTCGCGCGGGCGCTCGCAACCTCGGTCGGCGGCACGTTCCGGCGCATCCAGTTCACGCCCGACCTGCTGCCGTCGGACATCACGGGGTCGAGCATCTTCAACCAGAAAGACCTGAGCTTCGAGTTCGTGCCCGGGCCGATCTTCGCCCACATCGTCCTCGCCGACGAGGTCAATCGAACGACGCCGCGCACCCAGTCAGCGCTGCTCGAGGCGATGGGGGAGGGCCAGGTCACAGTCGAGGGCACCACCCGGGTCCTGGAGCGGCCGTTCTTCGTCGTCGCGACCCAGAATCCGGCCGAGTTCCACGGCACCTATCCGCTGCCCGAGTCGCAGCTCGACCGCTTCGTCCTCGCCGCCGAGATGGGGCCGCCGACGGATGCCGAAGCGATCGAGGTCCTTGCGCGGCGCGAGCACGGCGACCCGATCGCCGAGCTGGCCGCGGTCATCGACGTCGGCGAGGTCATCGAGCTGCAGGAGGCCTGCCTGCGCGTGGTCGCGGCGCCGGCCATCCGCACTTATATCGTCTCGCTCCTGCAGGCGATCCGCGCCCGCCAGGACGTGCTGCTGCCGGCCAGCATGCGTGCGGGCGTCTACCTGCAGCGCGCAGCTCAGGCGTGGGCGCTGTTCGAGGGCCGCGACTTCGTCCTGCCCGACGACGTCAAGCTGCTCGCGGTGCCGGTCCTCGCGCACCGTCTCGGCATGCGGGGCAGGGGCAAGGCGGCCGACGCGGTCGGCGAGCTCGTCGCCTCGCTCCCGATCCCGCCCCTGAGGCAGCACTAGCCTCGCCACGTTGAGGCCGACCTGGCGGGTTGCCGGCGCCGCTGCGCTGTGGCTCGTGCTCGAGTGGTACGGGGCGACATCTGAGATCTCCTGGCTCTTCCTCCTCGGCGTGTGGATCGCCGCGGTCGTCCTCATCGCGGCCATGTACGCCTCCTGGAATCGGGGCCTCGTGCTTCATCTCGAGCTGGAGAGCTCAGGGCCGGGCGCGCAGTCGCCGGTGCACGAGCTGCCGGAGCACGTCTTGCGGACCGGACCCTTTCCGGCACCCATCTTCGAGGGCGACTCGTTTCAGGTCAGCGTCGGCCTGGACACGCGCGGCGGCGATCGAGGCCCGGCCTGGGTCGCGGGCGACGTCTCCGGTCTCCAGATCCGGTTCGGCACCGGCATCGTGCCGCGTACGGGTTGGAGACGGTCGCGCACCATCGACGCCCTCAGGCGCGCGCCGATCTCCGCCTCGGAATGGACGATTCACACCAGCGACCCGCTTGGTTTCTTCCATGGCGTACGCCGATGCGACGACGCCGAGCTGGGCATCGTCCTGCCGAAGTTCTGCTCCCTGGCCGGCCGCCGTCAGGCTCGCGAGCTGGAAGCCGCGGCATCCGCACCGCGCGCAGGCGTGGGAGTTGAGCTCTTCGGAGTCCGCGAGTACCGTGCCGGCGACGCCCTGCGCCGCATCCACTGGCGCTCGAGCGCGCGCCTTGGCGAGCTGGTGGTACGGGAGTACGAGCCGCCGGGCGTGCAGAGCCTTGCGATCCTCGTCGACCCTTCGCCGCGATCGCAGGCCGTGGCCGACCAGGTGGCCAGGATCGCCGCGTCGGAGGCGTGGGACTGCATCCGCGAGGGCGGCCGCGTGTCGATATGGGGCCCCGGCCTCCAGGCCACAGAGCCCAGGCAGGCGCGTGACCTGTGGGCGCTTCTCGACTGGCTGGCTCGCTACCCCGGGCCTGCCGGGGACGATCCTGCGCCGGTCACCTCCGACGTGGTGATGGTCACCGGCTCCCCGGACGCCAGCCTCGTCGAAGAGGCGGAATCATCACGGAGAAGAGGCGCGCGTGCGCGCGCGTGGCTGATCGGTGACGCGGAGCTCGACGTGGACCTTCCCGTCGAGCGGGCGGGGGTGGAGTGGCCGCTGTGATCCGCCGCACGTTGCGCCTCCCGCCTTCCCCGATCGAGCATTCGGCGGAGGCCAGGTCGTTCGCGTTCCTGGCGTTCGCCGTGGCGACGGCTGCGATCGTGATCTACGGCCAGGATTACGTCGTCCCGCTGCTGGCGCTCCCGATCGCCGCGCTCGGGCACGTGGTGAGTCATCGCGAGCGCAACAGCAAGCGTGGGCTCTGGCGCCAGGTCTTGCTGGTCACGCTGGTCGTGGCCGCCCTCTTCTACCTGCTCGCGGACTCGGCCCTGGCGCTGTTTGGCGGCGTCCTCCCCCAGGCGAACTTCGCGATCCTGCTGGTGGCGATCACCAGCTTCGACCTGAAGACCAGGCGCAACTGCTACTCGAGCATCTGGATCAGCCTCGCGATCCTGTACCTCGCGGCCGTGTTCGCGTGGGACTACATGTTCGGCGCGTTCATGGCGGTCTGGCTGTCGTGCCTGTTCGCTTTCTGGACGGGCTCGCACCTGCGTAGGATCGGCTCCGCATTCACGACGCCGGTCCGGCCATGGCTCCTCTCACTGGGTTCGTCGCTGCTGTTGGGGGTCTTCGGTTTCGTGGTGCTGCCTCAGCCCGCCGGCTCGCCCGTTTCGCCGCTGGTCGTCTCGCTGCCCAACTTCACGAGGTTCCAGGGCGACATCGAGAGCCCTGCCCTGCCGCTGGTTCAGCTCGCCGGCGACCCGACCGGTGCGACCAGCAGCATCGACCTCCATTTCCGCGGGAGACTCGGCGACGCGCCGGTCATGTACGTGCGCACGGGCGCGCCGGCCTACTGGCGCGGCCTCGTCTTCGACACCTATGGCGACGGTGCGTGGACGGCCTCGATCCACGGCTACCGGGAGCTGTCTCCGTATGTCCCCGCCCGCCTGATGCCGCCGCAGCCCGAGGACAACCTGGGCACCTTCGTGCAGACGTTTCGCATCCTCCGGCCGATGCCGGGCGTGATCAACGCCGCGTATCCGATGGAGAGCCTTTACGCGCCGGTGTCTGGGCTGCGCGAGGACGCGTACGGCACCTTCCACACGCCCCAGCAGCTGCGACCCGGGCAGACGTACTCGGTCGTCTCGTATCTGCCGAACCTCAACGCTAAGGTCCTTCGCCAGGACGACGTCATGGAGCGGCTTCCCGACCACCTCGGTACCTACGTCGACGCGCGACCTTTGTCGCCACGGGCGGCGCAGCTGGCGGAGGACGTCGCCGGCTCCGCCACCACCTATTACGACAAGGTCATGGCGGTGACTACCTATCTGCAGCGTACCTACCGCTACGACCTGGACTTGCCGCCGGTGCCGGCCGGCCGCGACGCCGTCGACTGGTTCCTGTTCGACGTCAAGACGGGCTACTGCGAGCAGTTCGCGACGGCGGCGGCGCTGATGCTGCGCAGCCTCGGCGTCCCGGCGCGGCTCGCCACCGGGTACTCGATCGGAGACTACGACCCGGTCCTCAACCAGGCCGTCGTGCGTGAGCACGACGCGCACGCGTGGGTCGAGGTCTGGTTCCCGCACCACGGCTGGGTGCCAGTTGACCCGACGCCCGGCGTGTCGCCGCTCGCGGCCACCCGCTTTCCGAGCCACTGGGCCGGAGGCGGCATCGCGCGGCTGATCCCGCACCTTGCGATCGGCGCGCCGGTCGCGGCGCTCGGATCGCTCGGCGTGCTGGGCGTGGTCCCCGTGGCCTTGGCGGTCGGGCTGATGGTCGTGCTCGCGTACGCCTGGCTGCGTCGCCGGCGCTTCGGCGTCCGCCGCCGCGTGAGTCCCGGGGAGATCGACCTCTTGCGCCTGTACGAGCGCCTGCAGCGACGCCTCGGCCGCCGCCGCGCACCACCGGAGACCCCGCTCGAGTACGAGACGAGGATGGGACCCGGACAGCTGCTGGACGACGTCACCAGCGCCGTCAACGAGGGCGCCTACGCCGGGCGCTGGCCCGACCCGGCCAGGGTGCGCGAGCTGGCTCGAGGGATCCCCGCGATATCACGCCGCAGGCTCTGATTTCGCGGGGATCGAGCGCTTATCCTGAGCTCGATGGCCCAAGCACTTGCTGCCACGGGCGCCGAGAGCGTTCGCTGGGACCTCACCGACCTCTTCAAGGGGCCTGACGACTCAGGCATCGAGGTCTCACTGGCACGCGAGCTCGCACGGGCCGAGGCCTTCGAAGCCAGGTACCGGGGCAAGGTCGCGACCCTCGACCCGAAGGAGTTCGCGGCCATGATGCGTGAGCTCGCCGAGTACGAGGAGTCGGCGGCCAGGCCTGAGGTTTACGCCTACATGCTCCACAGCCAGGACACGCAGGACCACGCCGCGGGCCGCCTGTTGGCGCGGGTCCGCGAAGCCGCAGCCGAGCGCGGCGCCCACCTCGTCTTCTTCCCCCTCGAGCTGGCGCACATCGATGACGCGCACGCGGCCAGGCTGTACGCAGACCCCGACGCCGGCGTGTATCGCCACTTCGTCGAGCACGAGCGCAGGTTCCGGCCGCACCAGCTTTCGGAGCCCGAGGAGCGCGTCCTCACCGACTTCAGCCCGGTCGGAAACGGGGCCTGGGTGAGGCTCTTCGAGGAGCTGTGCGCGCGCATCCGCGTCGGCATCGACGGCCAGGACCTGCCTCTCGACTCGGCCCTGAACCTGACCCGGGAGTCCGACCGCGAGGTCAGGCGCAAGGCCAGCGGGGCGATAACTGAGGCCCTTCGCGGCGACGTCAGGACCAGGGGCTACATCTTCAATGTCATCCTCCAGGAGAAGTCCATCGACGACCGGGTCCGCCAGTTCCCGAGCTGGATCAGCTCGCGCAACCTCGCCAACGAGACCTCCGACGAGGCGGTGCAGGCTCTGGTCGACGCGGTGACGGGCCGCTACGACGTCTGCGTCCGGTACTACCGGGTCAAGCGCAAGCTCCTCGACGTCGGCGAACTGCACGAGTGGGACCGGTACGCGCCGGTCGGAGAGGCGACGCGCAACCTCACGTGGGACGACGCGAAAGAGCTCGTCCTGGGCTCGTACAGCCGCTTCTCCCCACGCGCGGGCAAGCTCGTGGAGCAGTTTTTCAAAGACCGGTGGATTGATGCGCCGGTCGTGCCCGGCAAGCAGGGTGGGGCGTACTGCATGCCGGTGACGCCGCACCACCACCCCTACGTGCTCATGAACTTCACCGGCAAGCTTCGGGACGCTCTGACCCTGGCCCACGAGCTGGGCCACGGCCTGCACGACCGACTGGCCTCGCATCAGCACGTGTTCGACTACCACCCACCGCTGACGCTGGCGGAGACGGCCTCTGTGTTTGGCGAGGCGCTGACCTTCGACCGGATCATGGCCGAGGAGAAGGACCCGAAGGTCCGTCTCGCGATGCTCTGCAACCAGTGCGAGGACGCGTTCTCGACCGTCTTCCGGCAGGTCGCCTTCAATCGCTTCGAGGACGCCAGCCACACCGCGCGCCGGACGCAGGGCGAGCTGTCGGTGGAGGAGCTGGGCGACATCTTCCAGGAGAAGCTGCAGGCGATGTTCGGCGACGCCCTGACCTTGACCGACGAGCACAAGGTGTGGTGGAGCTACGTCGGGCACTTCCTGCACACACCCGGCTACGTCTACGCGTACGCGTTTGGCAACCTGCTCGCACTCTCCGTCTACCACCGCTTCCTCGAGGTCGGACCGTCGTTCGTCGACACGTACCTGGACTTCCTCGGCGCCGGCGGCTCGACGCAGCCCGACGAGCTGGTCCGGAGGATCGGCATGGACATCACCGACCCAGGTTTCTGGGACGCGGGGCTGAAGATCCTCGACGGGATGGTCGCCGAGGTCGAGCGACTCGCCGGGTAGGTCGCCTCGCTAGACGAGGCGGTGGCAGGGGCTCGATAGACTTAACGAGCAGAACTCCAACTCACCCGCGGTTCCGCACTCTGTGCGAGGGAGTGACATGGCCGTCACCGAGACAGTTGCAACCACGGACCTCGAGTTTGCCCGCCAGCTCGGCCAGCAGCTTCGCATCGACTCCATTCGCTGCAGCACGGCGGCCGGCTCGGGGCACCCGACCTCGTCGATGTCCGGCGCCGACCTCATCGCGGTCCTGATCACCAAGTACCTGCAGTACGACTGGAGCAAGCCCAAGGACCCGAACAACGACCACCTGATCTTCTCCAAGGGTCACGCCTCGCCGCTGTGCTACGCGATGTTCAAGGCGGTCGGCGCGATCACCGACGCCGAGCTGATGACCTTTCGCAGGTTCGGCTCCCGGCTGCAGGGCCACCCGACGCCGGTCATACCCTGGGTCGACGTCGCCACCGGTTCGCTCGGCCAGGGCCTCCCTATAGGCGTGGGCGTCGCGCTGGCCGGCCAGTACCTGGACAAGCTGCCGTTCCACGTCTGGGTGCTGTGCGGGGACTCGGAATTGGCGGAGGGATCGATCTGGGAGGCCCTCGACAAGGCCGGGCACTACCAGCTCTCCAACCTGACCGCGATCTGGGACATCAATCGCCTCGGACAGCGCGGGGAGACGGAGTTCGGCTGGAACCTCGACGTCTACCGTCGCCGGGTGGAGGCGTTCGGGTGCTTTCCCATCGTGATCGACGGCCACGACCTGGGCAGCATCGACCGGGCGTTCGGCGAGGCCATCTCCAACACGGGCAAGCCGACGGTGATCATCGCGCGGACCGTCAAGGGCAAGGGCTTCTCCGAGATCGAGAACAAGGATGGGTGGCACGGCAAGGCGCTGCCGCCGGACATGGCCGAGCGCGCGATCAAGGAGCTAGGCGGCATCCGCAACCTCAAGGTCAAGACCCAGAAGCCGGAGCGCGCGGCGGCGCCGAGACGGACCGTGGCCATCGAGCCGGTCCTGCCGACCTACAAGACGGAGGACAAGGTCGCGACCCGCAAGGCATACGGCGACGCGCTGGTCGCTCTGGCGGCGATCCCGGAGGTCGTCGCCATGGACGGCGAGGTCTCCAACTCGACGCACGCAGACGAATTCGCCAAGGCGCACCCCGACAGGTTCTTTGAGATGTGGATCTCGGAGCAGCAGCTGGTCGCGGCCGCGGTGGGAATGAGCGTGCGGGGCTACAAGCCCTTCGCCTCGACCTTCGCCGCGTTCTTCAGCCGCGCCTACGACTTCATCCGCATGGCGGCCATCTCGCAAGCCAACCTCCGGCTGTGCGGCTCGCACGCCGGCGTGGAGATCGGCCAGGACGGGCCCTCGCAGATGGCGCTCGAGGACCTGGCGTCGATGCGCGCGATCGAAGGGTCGACTGTGCTCTACCCCTCGGACCCCAACCAGACGGCGAAGCTGACCCGGCTCATGGCCGACACGCCTGGCATCGTCTTCATGCGCACCACGCGCGGCGCCTACCCGACGCTGTACGGCGCCGGCGAGACCTTCAAGGTGGGGGGCGCCAAGGTGCTGCGCCACAGCCCGAAGGACAAGGTCGCGCTGATCGGCGCGGGAGTGACGCTGCACAGCTGCCTCGCCGCGGCCGACGCCCTGGCGGCCAAGAAGATCCCGGCGCGGGTCATCGACCTCTACTCGGTCAAGCCGGTGGACGCCAAGACGCTGCGCGAGGCCGCGCGCGTGACCAAGGGCCGGCTCGTGGTCGTCGAGGACCACTACCCCCAGGGCGGGCTCGGCGCGGCGGTGCTGGAGGCGCTGGCGAACGATCCTCCGGTCCGGCTCGCGCACCTCGCGGTGAGAGGGCTGCCCGAGTCGGGCAAGCCCGAGGAGCTCATGAACGCCGCGGGCATCTCGAGCAGGCACATCGTCGCCGCAGCCACGAAGCTGGCCCAGGGCAAGTAGATGGCGACTGCGATCCAGGCCAAACCGAACCCCGTCAAGGAGCTCCACCAGATCGGCCAGTCACTGTGGCTGGACAACATCCGCCGCCAGCTCATCACCTCAGGCGAGCTCGCGCGCCTGCGTGACGAAGGCATCACCGGCGTGACCTCGAACCCGACCATCTTCGAGAAGGCGGTCAGCGGATCGACCGACTACGACGAGGCGATGGTGCAGCTCGTCCGCGACAAGACCAGGCCGGCGGACATGCTGTGGAACTTGATGATCGAGGACGTCCAGGCGGCAGCCGACGTCTTTCGCCCCGTCTACGACCGCACCAGGGGCAAGGACGGCTTCGTGAGCATCGAGGTCGGCCCCACGATCGCCAACAGCACGCGGGAGACGATCAAGTTCGCCGAGTACCTCCACGACCGGTGCTCGCGGCCGAACGTGATGGTCAAGATCCCGGCCACGAAGGAAGGCCTGCCCGCGATCGAAGACCAGATCTCGAAGGGCAACAACATCAACATCACGCTGATCTTCTCGGTCGACCGCTACGCCGAGGTCGTCGAAGCCTTCCTCTCCGGCCTCGAGAAGCTTCACAAGCGCGGCGGAGACGTGAGCAAGGTCGCGAGCGTGGCGAGCTTCTTCGTCAGCCGTGTCGACACGAAGGTCGACAAGATCCTGGCCGAGAAGGTCAACGCCACCGGGGATCCACGCGAGAAGCGCGCCCTCGAGCAGCTGTACGGCAAGGCTGCCATCGCCAACTCGAAGATGGCTTATGAGCGGTGGAAGGCGATGTTCAGCGGCCCGCGCTGGGAGCGGCTGAAGAAGGCAGGCGCGAGGACTCAGCGGTGCCTCTGGGCGAGCACATCGACCAAGGATCCGCGCTACCCCGACACCTACTACGTCGAAGAGCTCATCGGTCCGGAGACGGTCGACACCATTCCACCGCAGACATTGGCCGCGTTTCGCGAGCACGGCGAGGTGCGGCGCAGCCTCGACGAGAACGTAGACGTTGCGCGCCGGCAGCTCCGGCACCTGGCGGAGGCGGGCGTCGCCATCGACCGGGTGACCCACGAGCTGGAGGTCGAGGGCGTCGAGGCGTTCACCAAGTCCTTCGAGACTCTCCTGGCGACCCTGGCCAAGACGGCCAGGGAGATCCGCGCCGGCAAAGGTCCACGGCAGTGGTACAGCCTTGGCGCCCTGCAGCCGGCGATCGATGCCCAGCTGGCCAGGCTGCAGAAGGACGACGCTGCGCGCCGGTTGTGGGCCAAGGACTCCACGCTCTGGACCCCGGATCCGGCCAAGCGCCAGGAGATCCACGACCGGCTCGGCTGGCTCGACGTCGCCGACAAGATGCTCGAGAAGGCCGGCGAGCTGCGCGAGCTGGCGGTGGCGGGGCGCAAGCTCAGCGACGTCGTGCTCCTGGGCATGGGCGGCTCGAGCCTTTGTCCGGACGTGCTGCGCAACACGTTCGGCCCGGTGGTCAAAGGGCACCCGCGGCTGCACGTCCTGGACACGACCGACCCGGCGACCATCCTCGGCGTGCGCGCCAAGATCAGGATCGGGACGACGCTCTTCATCGTCGCCTCGAAGTCGGGCGAGACGACCGAGACGCTCTCGCACTTCGCCTACTTCTTCGAGCAGGCGAAGAAGAACGGCAAGCAGTTCGCGGCGATCACGGACCCGGGCACGTCGCTGGAGAAGCTGGCGAGGGACAACGGCTTCCGCTGGATCTTCTCCAACCCGCCGGATATCGGCGGCCGCTACTCGGCGCTGTCGTACTTCGGCCTCGTGCCTGGCGCTCTGATGGGCGTGAACGTCACCGAGCTGCTGGAGCGGGCCGTGGAGATGGAACACTCGTGCGCCGACTCGGTCCCGGCCGACAGCAACCCGGGCGTGTGGCTCGGCGCGGTCATGGGCCGGCTGGCGACGCAGGGCCGCAACAAGGTGACGCTGATCACCTCGCCGAGGGTGGCGACGTTCGGCTACTGGGTCGAGCAGCTCCTCGCCGAGAGCACCGGCAAGGAAGGCAAGGGCCTGGTGCCGATCGAGGGCGAGCCCGTGGGCAGGCCGGCGGTCTACGGCGACGACCGGCTCTTCGTCTACATCCGGATGGACGCCGACCCGCCTAACCGCGCGGTGCGCGCGCTGGAGAAGTTCGGCCATCCCGTGATCACGCTCACGCTGCGCGACAAGCTGGACCTGGGCGGGGAGTTCTTTCGCTGGGAGGTGGCGACTGCGATCGCGGGCGCGATCCTCAACATCGACGCCTTCGACCAACCCAACGTGCAGGAGTCGAAAGACAACACCAAAAAGGTGCTCGCGACGTTCAAGAGCCGGGGCAGGCTGCCGGCGGCGGACTCGGTGCCGGCGGCGAAGGCCAAGGCGGGCCTCGCCACCTTGCTCCGGCG